>DATAEK010000226.1:0-21963 GCA_036258055.1 Vicinamibacterales bacterium | reverse complement strand
GGTGTCTGCTCGCTCGCGGTCGCTCTGGACTGATAATCCGTGAGGTCCTTCAAAAGCTCTGCCGCTGACGCGTAACGTGACTTCGGATCCTTCTGCAACGCCCGACCGACGATTCGTTCGATTTCAATCGGAGTGTCCGGTCTGAGCTGCTTCAGCGGCTTTGGCTTTTCCTCGAGGATGCAGTGGATAGTTGCCTCGCGGTGTTGCGCCTGAAAGGGCACCTGTCCTGAAACCATCTCATACAGCACGGCGCCCAATGACCAGATGTCAGTCCGCTGGTCGACGTCTTCGCCGCGTGCCTGTTCCGGTGAGAGATATGCCAGCGTTCCCATTACCCGCTCGGCTTCCGTGATTCTTGACAGCCCGCTGAACTTGGCGAGGCCGAAATCGATGATTTTGACCACCCCTTCGCGAGTCACCAGGACGTTGCTTGGCTTCACATCCCGGTGCACGATGTTCCGGCCATGCGCGTGGCTGAGTCCTGAGGCTATCTGGCGGGCAAAGTCGACGGCCTCCTTCACCATTAATGCGCCTCGCTGGATTCTGTGTTTCAGAGTGTCGCCCTCGTAATAGCCCATCACAATGAACATCTGGCCATCTGGCGCTTCCGCAATTTCATGAATGGCTCCGATGTTCGGATGCTCCAACGCCGCGCTCGCTTTCGCCTCGCGGAGAAACCGAATCCGTTGTTCTTCATCGAGAATGAGATGCAGCGGAAGAAACTTCAGTGCGACCATCCGCTCGAGCCGGACGTCGCGCGCCAGATACACGACGCCCATTCCACCTGCACCTAACCGGGAAATCACATGGTAATGGCCAAGCGTCCGGCCGACGAGGGTGCCGGTCAGATCTTGCGCTATCTCTGCGGCCGCAGTTTCCAGTGCCGAAGCCGCAAGGAAGCCGTCAGCATGCTCGTGCGCTCTCAACAGCTTTTCGACCTGGGACCGCAAACCCTGGTCTTCATCGCAAGCGGCGTCGAGAAAGGCGGGGCGATCTTTGGGTGCTACTTCGAGCGCCTGCTCCAACAACTCATCGATCTGGCGCCACCGTTCGGGCTCCATCGTATGGCTCCGGGTTGAGTTCCTGGTAAAGCCATGCCTTGGCCTTGTTCCATTCGCGGATAATCGTGATTGGTGAGAGCTTCAGGGCTTCCGCCGTCTCCTCGACACTGAGGCCGCCGAAGAAGCGCAGTTCGACAATGTGACACTTGCGAGGGTCATATCTCGCCAGCGCCTGCAACGCATCGTCTAACGCGATCAAGTCATCGCTGCGGTCGGCGGACACAGCGGCCGCTTCGTCCAAGGGAACGTGCTGAGCGCGGCCGCCGCGTTTCTGCTGTTTGCGCGTCCGAGCGAAGTCGACCAGGATGTATCGCATCAGCCGGGCGGATACACCGAAAAAGTGCGCCCGGTTCTGCCAGCTGACCTGCTTCCAGTCGATCAGCCGCAACCACGCTTCATTGATGAGCGCCGTCGTCTGCAGCGTATGGTTGGAACGTTCCTGCGCGAGGTAATGGTGGGCGAGCCGACGCAACTCGGCTTCGACCAGGGGCGTCAGCTGCTCGAGCGCTGACTGATCGCCCGCTGTCCACGCCTGCAGCATCAGCGTGACTTCGCGTGACGAGGGAACGGTCACGTATCCCTCTCGAAATGCACGGGTTAATCGTAGAGGGCGCAAGTCTATCACGCCGCTCTCGACTGTCCAGACGGACCGGCTGGTCGCTCTGTCGACGCGGCCGCGGAAATATCGTCTCCGCTTGATAGTTCCCGGCCCGAAATCCCCCCTTAACCAATGAGGACGGATAACGGCGCGCCTTGGGAACCGCGCCTCCAGCCACGTTAACGAAGAGTGTCACGACGGAGCGACTTATGGAGACGAGAACCCGGACCGACGAGACGCACGGCGGCGCGGCAAGACGAGGAGCAGTGAATCCGGCTGTTGATTCGGGATGGTGGAGAACCTGCCGGACGTTGGCATTGACCGCATTCGCGGTGGTAACGCTTGCCCTGGTGCTTCCATGGACGGCTGTTTTTGCCGGAAATGACCAGGAACACTGGGTCGGAACCTGGAGCACCGCTCTGCATCAACCGGCGCCCGGGCCCCCCGGACTGACGAACGCCGGCTTCGATCACCAGACGCTGCGACAGATCGTGCACACGAGTGTCGGCGGCGATCAAGTGCGGGTGCGGCTCTCCACGTTCGGCGCGAGCGCGCTGGTGATCGGCGCGGCGCATATCGCCCTTCGCGCTGACGGCGCGGCTATCGTTCCCGAATCCGACCGCACGCTCACCTTCGGCGGACAGCCGTCCATCACCATCCCTGCCGGTGCAGTCGTGATCAGCGACCCCGTCGCGCTGGAAGTGCCATCACTCGGCGACCTGGCAGTGAGCATCTTCGTGCCCGGAAGCACAGGACCTGCGGCCTGGCATTTCGTGGCGCTTCAGACCACGTACATCTCTCCGAACGGAGATTTCACAGGAAGCATCGCACTGCCGGTTGCCTCGTCGACGCAGGCGTGGTTCTGGCTTGCGGGGGTGGACGTGACTGCGTCGAGACAAACGGGAGCGATTGTCACCTTCGGCGACTCGGTGACCGACGGCACGAGGTCGACTCCGGACACCAACAGCCGCTGGCCGGATCATCTGGCTCGGCGGCTGATCGCTCAACCGGGCAATCACCAGATGGGCGTGCTGAATGAAGCCATCAGCGGTAACCGCCTCCTGCATGATGGCCTGGCCGCCAACGCTTTGGCCCGGTTCGACCGCGACGTCTCGACCCAGACCGGCGTCACTCACGTGATCCTGCATCTGGGCAACAACGACATCATCTTTGGGGAGCTGCTCTTTCCCTCCGAGGTGGTGACCGCGGATGAGATCATCCAGGGCTACAGACAGCTGATTCAGCGCGCGCACGCGCGCGGTTTGAGGATCTGCGGCGCCACCTTGACGCCTCTTCAAGGCAACGTTCCTGATCCTGCATTCTCGATAATCGAGGCCAAGCGCCAGGCGGTCAACGCCTGGATCCGCACCGGCGGCGAGTACGATGCGGTGATCGACTTCGACGAGGTTGTGCGCGATCCGACTATGCCGGCCCGGTTGCTCCCGCTCTACGACAGCGGCGACCATTTGCATCCGAACAACGCCGGCTACGAAGCGATGGGCAACGCGATCGACCTGAAGCTGTTCAAGAACGGTGAGGACCGCTAGGCTCGCGCCGTTGTCGGACGTCGATACCGACTTGGAGTTCATGTCCGAAAATGGCTAGTCAGACCGGGCCCGAATCGGTACGCTGATCTCATGAATCGAGATCGACGCCGGCTTTACCAGGCGCTCGCGGCGCGGGATCCGCGGTTCGACGGCATATTTTTCGTCGGCGTGACCTCGACCGGCATCTACTGCCGGCCGATCTGTCCGGTGAGGACGCCGAAGGCGGCCAACTGCCGGTTCTTCGATACGGCCCAGGAGACGGAACAGGCTGGCTTCCGCCCATGTCTGCGATGCCGGCCCGAGCTGGCTCCCGGCAGCGCACCTGTCGACGACTCACAGCGTATCGCCCAGCTGATCGTTCAGCGCCTCGAGGAGGGCAAGCTCGATGCGCAGGCCGGGCTCGAAGACATTGCCGATCAGTTCGAGCTGAGCTCGCGTCAGATTCGCCGGATCGTTCAGAAAGAGCTCGGTGTGCCGCCGATCCAGCTGCTGCTGACGCGCCGCCTCCTCCTGGCCAAGCAGCTCCTCACCGAGACCACGCTGCCCGTGACTGAGATTGCATTTGCCAGCGGCTTCTCGAGCTTGCGGCGGTTCAATGACGCGTTCAGCACCCGCTACCGGATGCCGCCGACGCGTCTGCGCAAGAAGGCCACCGAAGGCGCCGAAGCGATCGCCGACAGCACGTCGTCTACGCTGCAGCTCTCGTATCGCCCTCCATACGATTGGGAGGGCGTCCTCGCATTTCTTGCGGCGCGCTCACTCAAGGGCATCGAGTGGGTCACCGCCCAGTCGTACGCGCGAACTGTTCGTCTTGGCGACGCCAAGGGCTGGATTCGGGTGACGCAGTCGCGGAAGAAGCACGCGCTGATGCTCGAGTTCACGCACACGCTGACGCCGGCGCTACCGGCACTCTTGAGCCGGGTCCGTGCGCTGTTCGATCTGAACGCCCGGCCCGACATGATCTCGAAGCACCTGGCCAGAGACGAGCGGCTCGCCCGAGCCGTGAAGCGCAACCCCGGCATGCGCGTCCCCGGTGCCTTCAACGGATTCGAGCTGGGTTTGCGAGCAATTCTCGGCCAGCAGATCACGGTAAGAGCGGCCACGACAATCGCCTGCCGTTTCGTCGAGGCGTTTGGCGAGCAAATCGTCACGCCGTTTGCTGAACTGAATCGGTTGACGCCCGCGGCCGAACGCGTGGCGGCGGCCAGCATCGACGACATCGCCAGGCTCGGCATCGTGGCCGCCCGGGCCCGGAGCATCATCGCGCTGGCGAAGGTGCAGGGTTCCGGTTCACTCTCCCTCGATGGCGGCGCGCACCACAATCCCGACGACTCCATCAAACGTCTCACCGAGCTGCCGGGCATCGGTCAGTGGACCGCGCAGTACATCGCCATGCGCGCTCTCCGGTGGCCTGATGCGTTTCCGAAGGAGGACATCGCGGTGCGCAACTGCCTCGGCGGCGTCACCGCCCGGGAGGCGGAAGAACGGTCGCAGGCGTGGCGGCCGTGGCGAAGCTATGCCGTGATGCACCTCTGGGGCATGGCGAAGCCGATTCAGACGCCCATCGATCGCTCTGCCGCCTGACGCACCCGCCAGGCCTGCCACAAATGCCGCCGCTCGTGCGCGGCGATGACGTGCAGCCCCGTCGCCAGGCTGAACCTGACTCCACGGATGAATGGATTCGGAAAGCGCACGCCCGCGAGATCGATGTCGGCGTAGGTCTGTAGAAACGCCCGCACCATCGCTTGAGACGCCAGGAACGTCGCCATGGCGTCGTCGAGTGCAGGCGCCGCCCGAGGCCGGATCAACCGCGGTGCTTTCGACTTGAGCGCGGCCTTGACCGGTGGTTCGAGATACTTCACGAACCATCCGCCGATGACCCCCGGCTGCGCGGGACCACGCCGCTGACGACCGGCGCTACGTGCTCGAGCGGCCGGTGGCTGCATCGCGTCGAGATAGACGCGGTTGGCGGTGCCCAGGTGGTCGAGACACTCTGCGACGCTCCACGAGCCGGGCGCTGCGCTCCACGCGCCTTGTGCCGGCGTCAGCCCGGCAACGAGCGCGCGCGCGTCACGTTCCGCCGCGTCCAGTGCGTCGTCCAATCGCTGAAGGTCCGCTGGAAGTGTGGCGCCCATCTTCCCTACCCTAGATTACGTGGAACCGTGTTGTCACCTCATCAGTCGCGCGGTGCAGCCTGTGAGCCGACGCGGTTGCGGATTGCACATATGAAAGATCAGGAGGCGCCTGATGATTACATCTCTCGGTCGGGAGCGCTGCCTGATTCTTCTGGCAGCGATCGCGTGGGGTTGGACGGCTGGCGTCGCAGCGGCGCAGGCGCCGGACCAGCAACCGATGACAACGTCGTCTCTGACAGTCATGAAGTCACGCGTCCCGGTCGGCGACGTCGTGTACGTGACCGACACGGCAGGTCACACGATCAAGGGGAAGCTGGCCGCAGTCACCGATGACGCTGTACAGGTAGACGTCAGGGCCGACAGGCGCAACGTGGCCGCAACCGACATCCGGCGCATTCAATGGCAGCAACGCGACTCTCCGCTCACCGGCGTTCTGATCGGCGCCGCGGTCGGTGCCGCCCCGGGGTTGTATTGGCTCGTCGCGGATCCCAACGAGTGCACCGGTCTGTGCCCTGAGGAGTACGCGTTCATCGCCGTCGGGGCGGTCGTCGGTGGAGTGATCGACCACGTCATCAAACGAAGGGTGACCGTGTACACGGCGGAGGCGTCAAGCAGTCGTGCAACGAGCGTCGCGATCGGACCGCTCGTCACGCGGGCGCGCAAGGGCCTGCAGGTCGCGGTGAGATTCTGAGGTGTGTGCACGTTGCGGTCCACGAGCGACGCGCCGAGGACACCTGCCCGGGACGCCTCAGACGGACAGTGAACCTGTTGGTATTCGTATCCCGCCATCGTCGTTGACGTGTCCGTCTCGTGGTCAGACCACGGGACGCACGCCGGCGACCCGCACCGCCACCTAGCAGACCGCCCCAACCCTCGCAACTAGCCGAATTCCCCGGCCGGTAGCCGTGTCGTCCTTCGCCCGTCGTTTTCGATCTCTCATATGTGGGCAGTCTGCGGAGCTCAGAAACTGTTGCGCCTGCTGGGCTTCGCCGACGATGACCGAACGAGCAACCGAAATCGCACTCAAAGGAAGGAGAGGCAAATGCCAGAAGTCATAGCTCCAGCGACGCGCGCCCCTCGTGAGCCGCGCAACGGCGTGAACACGCCCGTCTTGATGGCCACCATCAATGCGGTCAAAGAAACACCGGCGCTGGCGAAATTCCAGTTTCGCGCGACGAATCGATGGGTGAACGGCACGTACACCGAATCACGGGTCGAGTCGTTCACCGGCGCAGGTGGCGAACACACTCACCAAACCAGTTTCGGCTACGGCGCCGATCACCCAGCCGTGCTGGTCGGGCTGGACCGCGGTCCGTTGCCGGTTGAGTACCTGCTGGGCGCGCTCGCGGCCTGCATCACCGCCGGCATCGGCAACATCGCCGCGGCGCGAGGCGTGACGCTCACGTCGGTGGAATCGCGGGTCGAGGGGGACATCGATCTGCAGGGGGTCCTCGGCCTGTCCAACGAGGTCCGCAACGGCTACCAGGGGATCCGTATCACCTTCGACATCGCGGGCGACGCTCCGCCCGAGAAGCTCCGCGCGATCGTCGAGCAGGGGCGCGCACGTTCGGCGGTGTTCGACGTGCTGACCAACGGCGTTCCCGTGGAGATCAGCGTCAACACCCGCTGAAATTCGTGATGCGCACGACCACGGTCATCATCGGCGCCGGACAGGCAGGGCTCGCGATGAGCCATTGCCTGTCCGAGTTCGGGGTCGATCACGTCGTGATCGACCGAGGAAGGGTGGCGCAACGCTGGCGCAGCCACAGCTGGGATTCGCTGCGTTTGCTCACGCCGAATTGGATGACCCGCCTTCCCGGTTTCCAGTACGACGGCGACAATCCGGATGGGTTCATGTCAGTTGCGGAAGTGATCGCCTTCCTCGAACGCTACGCCGTCGTGTCGGGGGCACCGGTCCTCACCGACACGACCGTCAGCTGCGTGGAACGCGCGGGCGACGGCTTCCGCGTCACCACGGACCGCGGGATCTGGTGCTCAGATTCCGTCGTCGTGGCGACAGGCTATTGTGATCTTCCGTTCGTACCTGTAGAGAGCAAGAGGCTGTCGCAATCGGTCACGCAGATTGTGCCCGCAGACTACCGGCGTCCCGGCCAATTGCCTCCCGGTGGAGTTCTCATCGTCGGTGCCTCTTCCACTGGGGTGCAGCTCGCGCAGGAGATCCAGCGCTCAGGCCGGCAGGTCACGCTGGCCGTCGGCCGTCATACGCGGTTGCCGCGACGCTATCGCGACCGCGACATTCTGTGGTGGCTCGATCGGCTTGGCGTGCTGAGCCAGCCGGCCAATGCCGTTCAGGACATCGAAGCTTCCCGTCGTCAACCATCGCTTCAACTAGCGGGGAGATCCGACCATTCGACCCTGGATTTGGGAGTCTTGCACGCCGCCGGCGTTCGGCTGGTAGGACGGGTTCAGAACATCGAAGGCATGCGCGTCAGCCTTGCCGACGATCTCGTCAGCAGGACTGCCGCCGCCGACATCAAGATGGCCGACGTCCTGAGCCGAATCGATCGGTTCATCACGGCTACCGGCATCACGGCTACTCCCTCGGAGCCGTTTCAACCAACCTGGCCGCTCGCGCGTGACACGCCTGACCGGCTCGACCTCGACGCCGAGCGTATCAACACCGTGATCTGGGCCACCGGCTACCGGCGCGCGTATCCGTGGCTGCATGTCCCCGTGGTCGATCGCTGGGGAGAAATCCGGCACGATGGCGGGGTCACTCCAGCATTCGGGCTGTATGTGCTCGGTTTGAATTTTCAGCGACGACGTCACTCCAGTTTCATCGATGGCGTTGGCGACGACGCGTGCGCGATCGCGCGGCAGATCGCTACCCGGACCGCCGCTGGACGCGTCGCATGAGCGCGGATTGTACGCGACCAGGAATGGATGGCTTGTGAAAGTCGACGCTGTCATCGTCGGGGCGCGATGCGCGGGGGCGGCGACCGCGTTGTTGCTCGCCCGAGCCGGCGCTCGCGTGCTGCTGATCGACAAAGGGGCATACGGGTCCGACACGCTCTCGACCCACGCGCTGATGCGCGGGGCGGTCCTCGCATTGCACCGCTGGGGCGTCTTGCCCACGATCGTGTCCGCCGGGACGCCTCCGGTCAGGTCGACGACCTTCAGCTACAGCCAGCACGACATCGCCGTACAAATCGAAGAGCGTTTCGGCGTGAATGCGCTGTATGCACCCCGACGCGCTCTGCTCGACCGGATCCTGGTCGATGGTGCCGTCGAAAGCGGCGCGGAAGTCAGCTACGGCGTTCGTCTCGATGATCTGGTCGTTGACGATCGCGGGCGCGTGCGGGGAATTACCGTCATATCGGGCGGCACACGGCGGCACATCCAGGCGGAGATGGTCATCGGCGCCGATGGACTGTATTCAACCGTCGCGCAACGGGTGCGTGCGCGGAACATCGTTGTCGGCCGGTATTCGGCGGGCGTCCTCTACAGCTATTGGCAGGGGCTCGCGGAAGAGGGCTACTACTGGAAGTTCCGGCCAGGCGCGAGTATCGGCGCCATTCCCACCAACGACGGGGCGACATGTCTGTTCGCGTCGGTGTCGGCGCAGCGCTTTCGCGAGGAGATGCGCGGTGACGCATTGCCTGTCTACCGCCGCTGGATTCGCGAAGTCTCGCCGTCGTTCGACGCCAGACTCGACGATGCCGCCCGACGCGAACGCGTGCGCGGATTCGGCGGGCACCTCGGGTTCATCAAGGAAAGCACCGGGCCCGGATGGGCGCTCGTCGGGGACGCGGGATACTTCAAAGATCCAATCACGGCGCACGGCATCACTGACGCTTTGCGTGATGCGGAGCTACTGGCGCGAGCGATCCTGCAAGGTACGGCCGCTGCCCTCTCGGACTACGAGCGAACCCGTCACGATCTGTCGCTTCGATTGTTCGAGCTCTCTGACGAGATTGCGTCGTTCGCCTGGAGTGACGAGCACCTGCAGTCGTTGCATCGTGCGTTCAGTCACGAGATGTCGCGCGAGGTGCGCGCGCTTGCCGCCCTCGGACCGTTGCCCGGCGTGCGTGACGCAGTCTGATGAGTGCCCGTGAGCAGTTGAGCGTTCACGCATTCGCCCACAAAGTGGGATCCATGCTTGAACCGGTTACCGTCAGAAAGCGCTTTTGATCACGCCGCCGTCGACGCGCAGGGCCGCGCCTGTCGTCGCTGACGAGAGCGGACTGGCCACGAAGACCACGAGGGCCGCGACCTCCTCCGGTGTGGCAAATCGTTTGATGAGCGAGGTGGGACGGACTTTCTCGAAGAACTCGCGTTCGAAATCCTCGAAGGACTTCCCTTCGGACTTTGCCAGGGCCTCGACGAAGTCCCCGACGCCGCGCGACTTCGTCGGACCGGGCAGGACGCAGTTGACCGTGATGCCCGTGCCCGCGAGCGCCTCGGCGAGCCCTCGGGAAACCGCGAGCTGTGCGGTCTTGGTCGTTCCGTACTGGATCATCTCGGCCGGTATCTGCACGGCGCTCTCGCTGGAAATGAAAATGATCCGGCCCCAGTTGGCACGCTTCATCGCCGGCAGGCACAGCCGCGTGAGACGGATACCGCTCACCACGTTGATCTCGAAGAACCGCGTCCACTCCGCGTCGCCGATCTGCTCGAACGGCTTCGGCTCGAACACGCCGAGGTTGTTGACCAGGATCTCGATGCCCGGGTGCGCGCGCACCAGCGACTCGGCTGCGTCCGCGATGGTCAGATCTCCGGCAAATCCGCTGACGTCGCGCCCCGTCGCCGAGTGAATTCGCCGCACGGCCTCGTCTACCGATTCCTGATGACGCCCGTTCACGATGACTCGCGCGCCCTCGCGCGCGAGCCCTTCGGCAATGGCGTAGCCGATCCCGGCAGTGCTGCCCGAGATCAGAGCCAATCGGTTCTCCAGTTGCATGTCCATGAGCACAACTCCCCTGGATCGTCGCCCGACGCCAAACTACTGGAAGCCCGCTTGAAGGCCGACGCGGCCCGGCCGTGTCTTGCGCCGCCACTCGAGAATAGCGCAGGGACAGTCGCCCGGTGTTACAACGAGAGGCCAGCGAGCTTCCATTTTTTGCAAGACTCCGAGCTGCCGAGCAGCGATGATGACAGCTATCATCACTCGCCTTCACTGGGAATAGGCACGGCGTCTCTCGCAGGGGCGTATCGATGAAGCTGAATCTGCAGATCTCACTCGCCTTCAACGGTCAATGCGAGGCCGCGTTCAGGTTCTATGAACGGTGCCTGAACGGCACAATCGCATTCATGCTCACGTGGCGCGATTCACCGAGTGCAGCCGAGGTCCCTCCGGGTTGGGACGCGAAGATCTTTCACGCCACTCTCAAAGTCGGCGACGCCGTGGTCATGGGCTCGGACCCGCCACCTGACCGGTACGAGCCACCAAAGGGTTTTTCGCTGGTGCTTCAGATGGACGATCCCGACGCCGCAGAGCGCGTCTTTCAGGCACTAGCGGAACACGGCCGGATCGAGATGCCACTTCAGGAAACGTTCTGGGCCAGTCGGTTCGGGGCCTTGATCGATCAGTTTGGAATACCCTGGACGATCAATTGTGAACGAGCCGTCGCGCCGACACCTTAGCCACCTTGTCGCGCGCCGGACTCGCGAGATCGGCGTCCGCATCGCGCTCGGCGCGAGCCGCGAGGGCTTTCTCCGGCTCGTGCTTCGCGAAGCAATCCTGCTCGTCGCGGCCGGGTGTGTGATTGGCGGGACGCTGGCCCTGACGCTCTCGCGCTACATCAGGACGCTCCTGTATTCGCTCGCGCCGAACGATCCACTGACGACGATCGGCGCGGTACTGCTGTTGACGGCTGTCGCCGTGGCAGCGAGCCTCGTGCCCGCGCTTCGCGCGGCGCGGGTCGATCCGGTGATGGCGTTCCGTCATGATTGAGACGCAGGCTCGAGTCGCCAAAAATCCGTACTGAGGTCCCTTCCCAAGCGACAGAACCTCATCATTGGACGCGGAAATGCGCCCGGCTGGCCAGATATCTCTCTGAAGAGAGCCCAGATGTCAGAAACTCAACGGACCGACCAGATCAGAACATGAACGAAACAGACTCGGCAGTGTGTCGCGCGATTGATGCGAATTTGCCGGCGATGGGCGAGATGTTGACCACATTCGTGGCGATGCCGACCGAGAATCCGCCCGCGACCGACTACGCCGCTTTCGTGACGGTTCTTCAATCGGCGCTCGATCGCCTCGGGTTGGTTCACGAGCGCGTGGACGTGCGGACGACCGACGGGGGTCCCCGGCCGGCGGTGTTCGCCTGGCTCGGCGATGCCGGCCCAACGTTGTATTTCCACGGCCATTACGACGTCGTCCCTGCCTCTGAGCCGTCGCAATTCCTTCCTCGCCTCGAGGGCGGCGTATTGTTCGGGCGCGGCAGTTCGGACATGAAGGGCGGCCTGGTGTCGATGATCGCCGCCGCCGTGGCACTGCAAACCGCTTCGAGGCCGTTCCGGGGCCGGGTCGGACTCGTGTTCGTGCCCGATGAAGAGACCGGCGGAGAACTTGGGTCGTCTGCGCTCGCGGAAGCCGGGCTGCTCGGACGTGACGCTATCGGAATGTTGTTGCCCGAGCCGACGAGCGGGCGCGTGTGGAATGCACATCGGGGTGCATTGTCTCTGGAGGTGACCGTCAAAGGCCGTCCCGCACACGTTGGTCTGCAGCACTTGGGAATCAACGCGTTTGAACATGCGGTCTCGATCGCCAATCAGTTGTTCGCATTGAAACGTCAGGTGGAGACGCATCGGACCAGCCACGCCATTCAGCCGACGGAGGCTGGGGCCTCGATCCTGCTGATTGGTGGCCAGGTGAGCGCAGGGGTGAACTTCAACTCCGTACCGGGCGCGTGTGTCTTTACAGTCGATCGGCGGACAAATCCGGAAGAGGATTTTCAACGCGAGAAAGAACGGCTGTTCGCGGTGCTGGACAACGCAAAGGCTGCCGGAATCGATTTCGATGTGAGGGTCCTTCAGGAGGGACGCTCATCATCCACTGCGCCCGACACACCGTTGGGTCTCGCCTTGACCCGCAGCATCGAAGGAGTAACCGGCTCATCACCGCAGTTCGAGGTCTGTCCGGGACTTCTCGAGAATCGCTTCTACGCCGAACGTGGCGTCCCTTCATTTGCGTACGGGCCAGGGGTACTGGCCGTCTCGCACGGGCCGCAGGAGTTCGTCAAGATGGAACGTGTCGCGGACTGCGCGAAGGTGTACGCACTGACGGCGAATCGTGTGTTCGACCTGAGCACACATCCCAGCTCGGCTAGAGTTGCCGACGAGCGTCTGGAGTACCCCACTGGCCCGATGTGAGACCCTTCACCAGCTCGTACAGGAACGTCTGACCCTCGTAGAACGACTGCACCTTCAAACGCTCGTCGCGGCCGTGAAACCGGATGTCGTCGCGATCGTAAAAGAAGCCCTGTACGCCGTAGGTTGGGATGCCCGCCCGACGAAGGTACAGACCGTCGGTGGCGCCCATGACCATCATCGGTACGGTCGGCACGCCGGGCCAGAGTGTGCTCGTGAGCGTGCCGATCGTGCTCATCAGATCCTGGCGCATCGGAGACGGCGGTCCGATTGACACGTCTCCGGTAATCGTCACGATCACCTGGTCGTCCGCGATCACCTGCTTCAGCGTGGCCGTGACGGACTCCGGCTTCTCGTCGGGCAGCACGCGGCAGTTCACGTTCGCCGCCGCGAGTTGCGGCAGCGCGTTCTTCGCGTGTCCGCCTTCGAGCTGCGTCGCCACGCACGTCGTGCGGAGGGTCGCGTTCCACGCCGGGGTGGCGCGCGCGACGCGCTCCATCGCGTCCGCGGCACCGTCTGCGGCCCGCGTCAGGTCTTGCCGGATGGACGGGTCCTCGATCTTCGCCATCGCCCGGAAGTACGCTTGCGTCACCTCGTTGGTCTTGAGCGGAAACGCGAACTTCGACAGCCGATCGAGCGCACCCGCCAGGTGATAAATCGCGTTGTCCGCAACCGGCAGCGAGCTGTGGCCGCCCTTGTTCGTCACCTCCAGCCGATAGTTGATGACGTATTTCTCGCTCAGCTGCACGTCGTTCGAGATCCGTTTGCCGGCGACCGACTCGCCCCATCCGCCCTCGTTGAGGCAGAACTCCGCGTCGATGAGGTCGCGTTTGTTCTTCAGCAGCCACGCAACGCCGTTGTACGGGCCGCCGCCCTCCTCGTCGGCCGTCAGCGCGACGATGATGTCGCGGTCAGGTTTGAAGCCTTCACGTTTGTAGCGAATGAGGTTTGCGATCCACACTGCCGCCTGGGCCTTGTCGTCGCCGGTTCCGCGGCCGTAGAAATAGCCATCCCGTTCGGTCAGCGTGAACGGGTCCATGCTCCAGTCTTCGCGTTTGGCTTCCACGACGTCGATATGTGCGAGCAGCAACAGCGGACGACCCCGGCCAGTGCCCCGATAGCGAGCGACGAGGTTGCCCTTCGTGGCAATCGCTCCGCCGACGAAGATGTCGGCATCGGGAAAGCCGGCCGCCTTGAGCCGGCGCGCCGCGGCTTCCGCCACCGGGGTCGTCGCGCCCGTGGTGTAGCCGGACTTGATTTCGATCATCTCCTTGTAGATCTCGCGCGCGAGCTGTCGCTCGGCTTCCGGCGGCATCGCGCGGTCGTTCTGGCCGGCCAGCACGGTACCGAACAGCAACAGCAGTCCCACTGACCCGCAGCGTCGGACCGCGACGGCCGGTCGCTGCCCGGGTGACGGCCAGCGGAATCTCGATTTCGGCATCACATCCTCGATTGTCGGCAATTTGCGTTTGACTTCTCTACCAGCTCGGGGAAACGGGTTGACGATGTGTCGATCGAGGTCGGGCGAGCTTCGGGCTCGGCACCATTGGACCTGCGCCGAGCGGGCCGGCAATCGCACGGTTCCCGATCCGCGTGGCAGACGCGAACATTGTCAGGGAGTGCGTAGTCTACAGCAAACCGGCGCGGGCCGAGGCTCGGGCTCGAGGAGGAAATTGGTTGCCGCCTGATCGCCTTCGCCACCTGGTCGGGCGTTGCCCAAGCCGCTGTCAGGGTGTTTCACATGCGTTCAGGTTTCGATGCCGTCACCAGCGTGGTCCCGGCGAACGGATTGCCGTACCAGAACCGCCACCCGAGCCGCCGGCGGGCAAACTCCGGTCGCGCCGAGCGTGTTGAGCGTTTCAGCGTAGCGCGCCGTCGCGCGAATGTCGGCAATGGCCAGACGGCCACCACTCTTGAGCACCCGCCACGCTTCAGCAACCGCTTGCGCGCGTGCAGCGTTCGAGGAGATGTTGTGGATGGCAAGACTGGACACCACGACATCGAAGATCCCGTCGGCAAACGGCAGTGCCCGCATGTCGCCGGTCTCGATGTCGATTCGGTCACTCACCCCTTCGAGCGCCGCGTTTCGCATCGTCACGTCTCGGGAATTTCCGGATTGATCGTGCGTGCTCCACAGATCGACGCCCGTTATTCGCCCGGTGTTCAACCGCTTCGCCACGGCGGTCAGGATGGCGCCGCGCCCACACCCCATGTCGAGCACGCGTTCGTTGCCGCACAGGTGAAGATCGTCGATGACTTCGTCCCATACCCGGAACTTGCCGCGCCTGGTGGTGTAGAAAAAGCTGGCCGCGTTTGCCAGAAAGAACGCACCGTAAAACCCCAGCATCGCTGCCAGGTGGCCGCTTTGCCTCCACCACGAAACAATCGCGGCGACCGCGGCAACTGAGCCGAGCGCGGCGAAGGTCATCAGCGCGTAAGGCGCGTCATAGCCGTAGTCGCCTTTTCTGTCCATCGCGATGAAAGTGTCGGGGACCCGATCGCAACCTGACATTCGAAGGACCTCACAACACGTCGATTATCGCTCTGGGTTTCGTGAATGGACAGTACACTGCTCCGCGAGGTGAGGTGTGAACTCAATAGCAGTTCCGACTATGGTGACAGCGATCGCGATTGTGGCAGGCGGACTCTGCACTGCGGAATTCCAAGCAGATCAATCCACTGGAGTTCGAAGTTCAGATGCGAATGTTCAGCCTCTGCTGTTGGAAAGAGACGAAGGGGAGCTGCGGACTCGCCGCCTTCACACTGACGGCAGTTCCCCCGCCGCCTCCCAATTCATGCTGAAGGTGAGCCCGAAGAACAATGGCTCGCAGCATCTGGTGGCGGGCACGGAACTGCTTGCTCCGGGAGCGACATTACCGAAGCACAGGCACTTGCTTCAGGATGAAATCCTGCTGATCCAGAGCGGAACCGCCCACGTGTGGCTCGGCGAGCAGGAGCGCGATCTCGATGCCGGAGGACTGGTGTTTATCCCGGCAAATACCTGGATAAGTGGGAAGAACATCGGCACCGAACCGATCGCCCTGACGTTCGTTTTCTCAGCGCCAGGATTCGAGGATGCGATGCGATGCAATTCCGTGCCCGCGGGTGAAACGCCGACCCAGATCACACCAGAGCAGCAGCGAGACTGCGCACACCTCGGACACTCCGAGAGTGCGGGCCGGCTGGACAACCCGAAGAAGTGAGGGCGCGTGTCGCCTTTCTGAACCGGTTCTCGATCTCCCATATAGCGGCAGAAACTGCCGCATCTGTGCGGCCATTCTCAAGCATCTCGAGAGCGATGAGCTACCGAGCGTTAGTGTGAACAGGCCGACGGCAACAAACACCGTGTGAGGTCGGGAGAACTGAAATGGCGAGTCTGAAGCGGTCGCTGCCTGTCGTTCTGGGGCTTGCGCTCATGCTGTCGGTGAACGGCGGCGCCGCCGGTGCGCCGAAGGCTAGGGACGTCTGTATCTCCAGTCCGACTGGTGGCGGAACTTTCAACACCTTCATCATCCGGAACATGGAAACGTTGAGCCGCGGCGGGGCGATCGCACTCCACGGCTTCTATTTTTCGACGGGAGCCCGCAGGCTGGCTCCAGTTCATGGCAGCGCGATGATGGGGTCGGATGGAGCGGTCCGTATGGGACTATTCGTCCACTCCACGGCGGAGTCGCTGAACGACTTCACGGTAGCGGGAGTGACCGACACGAACCTGGTCGGCACCCTGTCGTATGACAACGATGGCGATTTCCGTCCCAACGGCACGCTCGCCATGGAGGCGGTGGACTGCGCCACGATCGCCATCCCCTAACCGGCGCGGCAACGAGCGATGAAGCTGCGTGAACAGCAGGTCAAGCCCGACGCCTCGAAGCGTGTGCGTCAGTGAGCGGTCTCGGGCACGGCGGCGACGAACGACGGGGTGCTGACCTCTTCCGAGGCGTCGATCTTGAGCCAGAAAAGTGCACCGAGGCACAACACGGCCGCCATCGGGACGAAGGGAGCGTCGTAGCTGTGGAAGCGTTCGACGATGTACCCGTACGCGACGGAGGAGAGCAAGCCTCCGACCTGCGCTGACGTGTTCATCAGCCCGACCATCGATCCCGCGTGCCTTCCACCGATGTCCAGACAGACACCGAAAACGCCCGCCTGCTGGAACGTGATTGCGCCATACACGAGTGAGAGCAGGATGACGGTGAGCAACTGCTGCTCCGTGAGCATGGCGGCGATAGTAAAGAGGCATGCGCTGCCCAGTCCGGCGACACCGAGAGAGCGCCGGCCCCACTTCACGCCCAGGCGCCGGACCAGGGCGTCACTTGCCGCTCCGCCTCCCAGGTTCGCGCACGCGGCGACCGCGTACGGGAGCGCCGACAGCAGCAGGCTCCCTTCGGTGAAGCCACGTCCCTTGATCAGGAACGTGTGAAACCACGTCTGAAAGAAGGTGTACACGTAGACGTAGCAAAACGCCGTCGCGGCCATCGCCAGAACGGTCTCGGAGCGTAGCGCGATGCGCCAGGGGAACGCATGGCCGTGCGACGGCGCGACCGCCGTGATCGAGTCGAGTTCCGCCTGGCTCACTCCAGGCTTCTCGGCAGGGGTATCTCGAAACCAGGAGTACCACACAGCCGCCCAGAGCACCCCCAATGCGCCGAACACATAGAACGAGGCGCGCCACCCATAACGCATCTGGATGGGCACGACGAGGAGCGGCGCGATGGCTCCGCCAATCTGGCTCGCCATCAGCAGCACCCCCGCCATGCTCGCGCGCTGGGACGGAGGAAACCACCGCGAGACAACGATCGACGCGTTCGGAAACGCGCCCGCTTCGCCGGCACCAAAGCAAAACCTCGTGATCAGGAGCAGGTAATAGTTCGACACGGCACCGGTCAGGGACGTGAACGCGGACCACCAGAGCACCACGCGCGTCAACACCCGTCGCGGACCGATGCGATCCCCCAGGGCGCCGGTGGGAATCTCGAACAGGCAATACGACAGCGTGAACATGGCGGTCACCCACCCCCAGCCGACGGGATCGATGCCCAGGTCCTCCTGCATGCGGGGACCCGCCACGGAAATGCACACACGGTCGATGTAGGTGATAGCGAAGAGCAGAATGAGAAGCCCCGACACGCGGGGACGGTATCTCATGGTTGGGCTTGGAGCCCTAGTCTGTCACAGGTCCCCGTGGTGTCTGTGCAATAGGCACAGCTGACCGCGCTGAGTTCTCAGTTGTCAACGGGACTGCGTGCGCATGAAGCCGCACTTATCGACGAGCGCCTTGAAACGCGGGTCGTCGCGATACGGATCCCATTTGGGATCGACAGGCAGGTACATGAGGTGGACGTCGTGCACGGCAAACGCGTTGTCGAGCGAAGCGAACACAGCGTCTCGCTCGCCCAGTCCGGCCTGCACGAGCGCAAAAGCATACGGGGGGACGTATCGCTGATGCGAGGCGGCCTCGAGCGTCCGGAGCAAATCGCGGGCTTCGTTCGCACGCCCCGCCTTCGCGAGCAGGTAGCCACGCAATGAGAGGGCCTTGCTGTTCTGACCCGAAAGCCGTGCGGCTGTCGTGAGCTCCTCGAGCGCGTCAGCGGTCCGGCCGAGGCCCTGGTACGCCTGCCCGAGCGTGATGTGACCAATCCAGAAGTCAGGATCGATCGTGACGGCCTGGCGCCCGTACTCGACGGCGGATGCGTAGTCGCGCGCTTGATACGCCACCTGCGACGACATGGCGTGGCTCATGGCGAACAACGGGTCGAGCTCGCGCGCGCGACGCATGAAGGCCTCGGCTTCGATGTGACGGCCCATCTGCGACAGCAAGTGGCCCAGAGCCGTGTGGCTCATCACCGATTGCGGACCGAGAGCCACAGCCCGCCGGAGCGCTTGTTCTGCCGCTGGCCAGTTCCAGCTGAACGTCCACAGTGAGTGTCCGAGTGCCTCCTGGGCCTCGGCCAGGTTGCGATCGGCACGGACCGCCTGCATGGCTGCGTTCCTGGCGAGAGGGCCCACGGTGAGCGGCGGCGCGTCGGCGTTGAGCGTACTCGAGCTGTAGACCCTGGCGAGTTCCGCCCACGCGAGGGCATAGTTCGGATCGAGAGTCGTCGCGCGCTGGAAGTATTCGATCGCGCGGTTCGTCGTCGCAGGCGTACGCTGGTTCGCGAAGTTGCGGCCGCGAAGATAGAGATCGTACGCCTCCGGCTCGTGGGTCTGACGCCGCCCGAGGGCGCTCAGACGATCGGGCGACAGTCGCAAACGAATCTGCGTCGCGATTGCCGCGCTGAGCTCCTGCTGCAGGCTCAGAATGCTGGTGGGCTCGCGATCGTAGGAGTCGGACCATACCTGTATCTGATCGCGCACGCGCACGAGACCGGCGGTGATTCGCACGCGACCACGCTCCGAGCGCACGGCGCTCTCGACGAGGTAGTCGGCATGCAGTTCGCGCCCGATTTCTGCGCGCGACTTCGTCGTGTGCTTGTAGGTCATGATCGAAGTTCTGCCGACGACATGGACGTACGCTGGGTCGATCTGTCCGAGCGCAACGATCACTTCCTCAGCGAGGCCACTTGCCAGATACTCCGCTTCCGGATCGCCACTCAGGTCTTCGAACGGCAGAACCGCCAGCGTCACTTCCGAAGGCGTGAGCTCCGCTCGGTGCCAGGCCCATCCGGAGAGGCCCGCCAACACGGCGAGCATGAGTGCGATCGTCGCGAAGAGGGCACGGCTGGAAGAAACGGACCTGGGCGGGACTGCTTCGCGTGCGGGCACCTCGGCCAGGGCCAGCTCGGGCACCGGCGCGGCCGTGCCGGGGCCCTCCACACTGACCGGCGCAATGAACCGATAGCCCTTGCCGGGTACGGTGTCGAGGAACGTGGGCACGTCCGGTGAGTCGCGAAGCGCCCGCCGAATCTTGCGGATGGCCGTGTGGACACCGGTCTCGACGTCCACGAAGATGTCCGGGCCCCACAGCCGCTCGACGATATCGGCGCGCGTGACGAGTTGCCCACGACGCTCGACCAGGAGGATCAGCAGATCCATCGGCTGCCGCTCGAGTCGAACCGCGCGCCCGTTGTCGCGCAGTTCGTACGCGGCGAGATCGAGCACGAAATCGCCGAAGCGAAACGTCTCGCGGGAATCGGGCGTCATGACTTTTCGCCCTTCCAACCCACCTACGTTGCCATAACTCTCGCTCGTCCTGCCACTTCGCCGGTCAGACAGGATTCAGACGTTCTCCAGTCGCTCTCCATGGAGTCAGCCTGCCCGCCGCGCTGAGGATCCGCGCATCCGGCAGCCCGATCGCTGCCGTGGTGATTCAACCAGGAGGCAGTCATGGCATGGAAGGCTTCGACAACGCGATTCGTACTTGTCGGGAGTGCGGCTGGACTCGTCGTCTCGCTGATCGCCGCAGCCGACCGGCCAGCGGTGGCCCAGGGGAAGACTATCGAAGGTGCCTGGATCGTGCAGGTGTCGCAGCGCGACTGTGTCACCCAGGAGGTGCGTGGCACGTTCAGCTCGCTTGTGACGTTCGACGACGGCGGGACCATCTACGAAAGCCCGGGCGGCGTCGCATTCGCCCCCGGCCAGCGCAGCACCGGCCACGGCACGTGGGCTCGACTGGGGGCAAGCACGTTCCGGCAGCGCATGGTGGCGCAGATCCTGTTCACTACGCCTCCGAACCTGCCGGTTACGCCCGGGTTCGATGCAGGGTGGCAGGTGATCGACCACACCGTCACGCTGACGGATCCGGACCACGCGACCTCGGCGGGCGGCGCGGAGTTCTACCGATCGGACGGTTCCCAGTACCGGTCCACCTGCTCGACGGCCGTCCTACAGCGGTTCGAGTAGGGACGCCCGCGGCTTACGCCGTGCCTGTACCGAGGTCTGAGGGCTCTGGAGGCGGCCGTAAACGTGAGCTCCGCTGTCGGTTAACTACTGGCTTGGCGCCTTCTCCGTGAAGCGACTAACATGCCCATCGCCCTGGACGATAGTCGAGAGCCCGCGAGCGACGCGTGACCCGAGTCTCGTGGAGCTCGGGTTGCCGCCGCGAGCGGCGGTCGTTACCGCATCACGTCGATTAACGAAGTCGACACGATGGCGCAGTGAGCGACTCCAAGAGGTAAGGAGCTTCCGGCGATGCGTTCCCCCCGGCTTCGACGTGTCCTGTCCGCGTGCACGCCGGCGCTCATCGTGCTCATCGCTCTCTTCTCGGCCGGCTGCCGTGGACAGCAGGCAGCAGCGTCGCCCGATACGCGCCTCGCCGGTGACTGGGATTACTACCGGATGCTCGGTGCGGCGCCGAACGGTGGTTTCGAAGCGCGCCGGCGCATGGGCGTCGTCCACTTCGACGGTCCGACGGCCGAGGGTGCCTGGTGGAAGCGTCGCAGCGGTGCGCCGCTCGAGACCATCACGAAGGTGAGCGTCACGGGCGACAACCTCGTCGTGTCGCTCGACAACGCCCGGGAGATTCGCGCCGTCGTAAAGGGTGACGCCATCTCCGGCCAGATCTATCGAGACGGCAAACCGATCGATCGCGTCTGGCTCGAGAAGCGTGCCGGCCCACCTGTCTGGGAGCCGAACTACGAGCTGTGGCCGGGTGATCTCTCGCAGCCTACGTTCCAGGTCACCATCGACCCGGCCGTCCCGATGACCGCGCGCGACGGCACCACGCTCATGAACTACGTGGCCAGGCCTGTAGGCGACGGGCCCTTCGGCGTCGTCCTCGAGCGCACACCGTATCTCCGTATCGACAAGGCCAACGCCGAGTTCTGGGCGTCGCGCGGCTACATCTACGTGAAGCAGGACGTACGCGGCCGCGGCGGTTCCGGCGGCGTGCTCGACATGAACGCCATGCAGGAGCAGGACGGGTACGACGCGGTGGAATGGGCGGCGGCGCTCCCGAGCAGCAACGGAAAGGTGGGGATGATCGGCGCTTCGAACCCCGGGCTCTACGCCTGGTACGCCGCGATCGCGCACCCCCCTCACCTTGCGACGATCGCCCCGGCCGTCGCCACCGCCGACCCGCTGCGCATCGTGCCCTACATCGACATGGTCTTCTCCCCCACCATCGTCCCGTGGCTCTGCCTGACGGCGGTGAAGGACACGATGTCGGACATCAGCAACGTGAACGAAGTGGAGGCCTTCAACCACCTGCCGGTGATCGAGGCGGCGGAAAAGGCCGGCTGTCCGCGCCCGCAGTTCTGGAACGACTGGTTCGACCACGAGAAAGACGATGCCTACTGGCGCGGGCTGAGCATCGAACGGCGGCTCGACCGGGTCAAGGTGCCGGTGCTCGG
>DATAEK010000225.1:0-4474 GCA_036258055.1 Vicinamibacterales bacterium | reverse complement strand
GGCGTGAGCACCATCACTTCGATTGACGTCCGCCGCAACCCGTTCACCGCGGCGATGACGCTCTGGCCCGGCACGCCAGCGCTTGCCCTTCCGTCCGCGCCAATCGTCACGGTCCCGGCGTTCGACGTCACCCACTCGCTCGTCGCCGTCACATCGCGGGTCGTGCCATCGGAGAAACCGCCTAACGCGATGTACCGCGCCGAAGCGCCAGGCGTCAGCAACGACGGTCCCTCGATTCGCAGGCTCAGCAATAACGCTGACGTCGGATCTGAGGCAGGCGAAAAAGTGGGAGCGGTCGGGGTTTTTTCGCAGGAGGCCAGCACGGCACTGCACAAGCCGATCACGGCGGCGGCGAGAGCAGAGGAGGATCGCGACATCGGGCGTTCTCCGGACGCTTCTGCCTGATGGACGGACGCTCGGCTGGTTTTCTCCCGTCTGGCGACCTACCGGAATGTCCCTCGGTAAAGATTCCCGCCTCCGGATCCCGCGAGTGCCGGGTTACCGCTCATCCTCGGCGAGCGCCCCGCGCACGTCACGCGCGATAGCCGCCGCCACGTTCGCCTGAACCGACAGCAGGCTGCGATTCAGCCGGACGTAACTTCGGGCCCACCGGTGGTGATCGGTCTCCGCGTCGATGAGCGAACCTTGTCCTTCCTCTTCGTCGGCTTGTCATCGCTGGCGGCGGTCGCCATCGAATGCCGATGTCCGTCAATCGAGCGTGAGTCGAACAGCAGTTTCCTCATGACGTGGCCCCCGCCGTCACACTACACAACGACGGTTCTGAAAACCTGAGAGAGGCCCAAGAAATCAGTAGGGTTTTTCTTGCCCGCTCTTCACATCCGGTCGTTGTCGTCCTCGATCGGCTTCAGCGCGTGCGTGAACACGAACCGGCCGATCCGCTTTCCCTGGGCGATCCCGTCCTCGACCGCCGAGCGGAAATGGATGCCCGCGTAGATCCGGGAGTTCCCGTTCTCGACCGCGGCCTGCGAGAAGCTCGTGTACGACCGCGTGATCCCCGCGAAGGGCGCGCCGCTCGTCGAGGTGAATACGATGTCGTCGTGATGGAAGAAGCGACGCAAGACTTCGCTGGCCGCGCCCCCGAGGATGCTGTGGGTCGAGGGATAGTCGGGGAGCGCCGGCGAATTCAGCAGGCTGTCCCACGCCGGATCGGGAATCGTGTTGTCGTTGCCATCGGTGTCTCCGGCGCGAATCGCCGTGACCGGCCGCCAGAAGTTGAATGTGTACTTGTCCTTCCACCCTGCGATGAAGCCGTCGGCCATGGCGAGATTGACGAGCGCCAGCAGCCGCGCACGGTCCCAGGCATCGAGCCCATGGGCATCGGCGACGACGCGGGCGATGCGGCTCCAGCCTGCGGGGGAGCCTTCGTACCAGAAGCGTGCGATCTGCAACTGGTCGCCGGTGCGGACGGCACTGAGCTTGGCGCCGATCGCCTTCACCTCGTTGTAGTCAGTTGTGTAGCGGTCGCTCGTGAGCGCGGGAGGGCCGTCGGTCTGGAACTGATCGCTCGTGCGCAACACGAACGTCGTGATGTCCCCCCACCAGGGAACGGCCGCAGGCAGGCGGTCGGCAGCAGCGGGCGGATCGAATGGCACGGGATTCGGCGTGGGCTGCCAGTCACCGGGGTCCGTGCCGGGTGTGTACGGCACGAATGTCGTTGCTCCGTCGCCAAACCGTCGTGTCAGGATGGCCTGCGCAGCAGCCTGACCGACGGCGATTCCGCGCGTCTTCGCGTCGTCGTCGGGGATAGTGCCCACATCCGATACGTAGGCAGCGTTCGCAAAATTGACCGCGGCGGTCTGCTGCGCGACCGACCCGAATCCCGTGAACGGCAGCGCACCAACCGGAATCAGGCCGACCAGCGTGTCGTGCGCGGCGGTCGCGATTGCGGCGTCCGGCGATGCCAGCGGGTCGAGCACGCCTTCGAGCGCATACGGCTCGAACCTCCGGTCGATTGCGTTGAGCGCGTCGTGCACCGCGGCCTGCACCATGGCCAGGCTGCGCGACTGCACGACCGCGTTCTGACCGGCCATCGCCGTCGCCGTGACGGCGGTGGCATTCCAGTTCGACACCCTATCGGCGGTGGCACCGCCCACCGTCGGGCCGAGCATCAAAACGCTTGAGAAACACGTCGTCAAGAACAGCGCCCTGGTGTGCTCGCGGATTCTCATGACCAGCTCCTGGTGTGCGACGGGACCATCCACGTCATGCGTCACTGTCGCGCACTGCCTGGAGCGTGTCCTTGGAAACGTCTGTGGATTTTCTCGATCCTCTCGCCGCGGCTGCCCGGAGCGACGAGTTCGGAGTAGAGTGATTGCGGTGAGCGTGCGATTCGGCGATTGGACGTTCGATACAGAGACCCGTCGCCTGCATCGCGGAGTCGAGGATGTCCATCTGACGACAAAGGCATTCGAGCTTTTGAGGATGCTGATCGATGCACGTCCCCGAGTACTCTCCAAGAGCGAACTGCAGGACGCGCTCTGGCCTGCTGTGTTCGTTTCGGAAACCAACCTCTTCACGTTGATTTCAGAGATTCGCGCCGCCATCGAAGACGACGCACGGCACCCGCGCTTCGTTCGAACGGTTCACGGCGTAGGCTACGCGTTCAGCGGCGAAGCGATTCCGTTGTCAGGCGACGCCACGCGACGAGCAGCGACGTCAGCCTTCTGGGTGCTGGTGTGGGAGGAGCGTCAGTTCCCGCTGATGCAGGGTGAGCGCATCATCGGCCGCGACCTGGATGTTGACGTGACGCTCGAATCGACAACCGTGTCGAGGCGTCACGCTCGACTGCAGCTCTCGCAGGAGACGGCCACGATAGAGGATCTGGAGAGCAAGAACGGCACATTCGTCAACGACATGCGAGTCGTCGAGGCGACCGCCGTGAACGACGGCGATCGCATCCGCATCGGGTCGCTCGTCACCAGATTGCGCCGGGTCGGGCCGACGTCGTCGACGGAAACCGAGCACGCGAAGGCGAACTGACTACTTCGTCTTCTGACAGACACACTTCGCGAGCGCTCTCCGATGACCCTGCGCTCCGCTCGGCATCGGCATGCGGCTGGCGCGCGAACTCGCAGACCCTGTCACGAAGCTCCACGCCATTCCGATTGTCACGCCATGCTGCAGCGCGTGCACGTTCCGTCCAGCCACGGTACGCATGAAGGACCCATACACGCCGACGGACGGTGACAGGTCGTAGGCCGCACCCGCCCCGACGTTCAAGATGTTGTCGCGCGAGATTTGATCGTGGTGTGGATAGAGCACAGGACCCAGTGCGAATCTGGAGTTTCCGTACAAATCCACGCCACCGTGCGTAAGCTGGCCGGCGCCCAGCGCGAAGACCCGAAGTTCCGGCTTGACGAAATAGCCCACTTCGAGATCGAGGTTGCTTCGGTTGTGCGAAATGTCGAGGATGCGCTGGGCAAAGCCGTACGAGTAGCGCCCTTGCACGAACATGCCCGGCACAAGGGGGTCGAGAAGCTTGGCCCAGTAGGCGCCTACCTGCACCTCGCGAACGTGACGCCCGATGGCCGAGTGAGCGAAGTACTCGTAAGAGTGGCTGGGCACTATGCTCCCGACGAATGGCGTCAAGACGAAGCCCCGTCGTGACACGTTGTACCTGACGTCGAACCGGAAATCCTGGAATGTCGAGTGATAGGCGCCGCTGTCCAGAGTCGAGCCGTCGTCACGGACATGAGGGAATGATCCGTTGTATTTCGCCGCGACGTATGGCAGGGCAACGCTCACCGCGACCTTGTCGGTAAGGCCGTACGTGAAGTCCACGAGAAGCGACTCTCCGCGGATGGGGCCGCGATCGAGCCGCACCGTGGGCAGCTGATGGTACTTGACGAACGCATCCTGAAATTGGACCGCCACTGTGCCTTCCCCTTGGGCGGGTGTCCAGGCCTGCGCAAGAGCTGGCGTCGAAGATGCACTCAGAGAAGCAACCGCCAACGCCACGCACCCGAACGAAAGAGGACAACAAGCGAAAAGGCGCATAGGACCGCCTTCATGCTGGAACCGCTGTTCACGAACTCTTCCGCGTTCCACGCAGCTTCACGCGCGCCCGCATCTCGTCGTCGATCTGCGAGAGGTACCGAGCTGGTCGGTCGGACGTCTTCAGCTCCCGCTGGTATCTCGCCTTGATGGTTTCGGCCTCGGCTTTCGTCGGCTTGTACGTCACGGGAAGAATCGTCGGCTTCGACGGCGACTGGTCTGCCCTGGGCTGGATGTTATCGACGTTCGCGACATCGGTCAGCACGAGATCAACGTGACCCGTCTGGAGCGCGCGCGCCAGCAGCTCTTCCTCCTTCACGATCTCGACGTGATGCCCGGCCCGCGTCAGGCTGGCCTGGAACTTCGGATCGAGGACGCCGTTGACGTCTCCGCGCGAGGAACCCGCGTACAGGAGAATGGTCGCGGGATAGATGGCTGCATACGCCTGGTTGAACCGCGC
>DATAEK010000217.1:0-3437 GCA_036258055.1 Vicinamibacterales bacterium | reverse complement strand
GATGATCGGCACACCTGCCCGATCGACGATGCGCTCCTGGAGATCGAGCCCATTGAGGTTGGGAAGCGACACATCGAGAACGAGACAGCTCGGGCCGTCAATGGGCGACCGTATGAGGAAGTCCTCCGCCGAGGCGAATGTCTCCGGATGCCAGCCGGCGGAGCGGATCAGCAGCTCCAGCGATTCCCGCACCGACACGTCGTCATCGACGACAAACACGACAGGTGCCTCGCCCGGTGAGCTCATGTCAAAGCGGCGCCGACCGCGTCCAGCAGGGCTGCCTCGCTGAACGGCTTGACCAGGCACTGTACGGCCCCGCGTGCGAGCAGCGGGCGAATGACAGAGGCGTCTCCGTAGGCGGTGATGAACACGATTGGGATCTTCTCCCGGCGCCGGGTCAGTTCGTGTTGGAGTTCGGGGCCAGACATCCCTGGCATCGCGACGTCGAGAAGAAGACAGCCCGTCTCGCTGACGAATTCCGACGCTAGGAACGCTTCGGCGGATGCAAACGCCTCGGCGGCAAAACCGAACTGCCGCAACAAGTCGGGCAGCGCCTCGCGGATGGACTCGTCGTCGTCTACGACTGACACCAATGATGGCTTGGGGATCATCACTGCCTCATCGTCGTGTCGCGCCCGTCACGCTCTTGGCTCACTGGAATCGAAAAGAAAAAGGTGGCACCTGGACCGTCGTTCGGCTCTGCCCAGAGACGGCCGTGATGTCTCTCGATGATGGAGCGGCTGACGGAGAGGCCGATGCCCATGCCGTCGCTTTTCGTCGTGTAGAAGGCGTCGAGCAGCTTGCTCATGTTCTGAGGGTCGACGCCGACGCCGGCATCGCGCACGCTCACGCGCACACGGTCGCCGTCCTCGTCTTCGGTTCGGATCAGCAGCCGCCGCGGGCGATCGTCCACGGCGGCCATCGCATCGGAGGCGTTGCGGACCAGGTTCAGGATGACCTGCTGGAGCTGAATACGATCCCCGGTGACCCTTGGGAGGTGGTGGGCGAGCTCCAACTGAAGAGAGACGCGATTGCGTTGAAGTTCGCTCGCTAAGAGCGCAGTCACCTCTCGCGTGGCCCCGTTCAAGTCCACCGACTCGGCCGCCAATTCATGCTTGGTGAACAGGGCCCGCACTCGCGCGATCACCTCAGAGGCGCGGTTGCCATCGCGGATCGCCCTTCGTGCGGTCTCGCGCGCGCCGTCGAGGTCCGGCGGGTCCGCGGCCAGCATCCGTAGACAGGTGCTCGCGTTCGTGATGATGCCCGAGAGCGGCTGGTTCACTTCGTGTGCAATTGACGCAGTCAACGTGCTCAGTGCGGAAACCCTGGCGACATGTGCGAGCTCGGATTGCGCCTTCCCGAGCGCCTGCTCCGACAATCGCCGTGCCGTCACGTCTTGAACCGCGCCGATGTACTCCAATCGTCCATCCTCGTCTCTGGTGCCGTGAGCAACCATGTGCAGGTACTTGATCGACCGGTCGGGCATCTGCAGCCGGTGCTCATGTTCGAAGTCAGTGCCGGCGTCGCGTGCCCGCTCGAGTCTGTCACGCAGCAACGGCATGTCTTCAGGGTGGACTCGAGTGCCGATCAACTCGAGCGTCACGGGCATGCCCGGGTCGAATTCGAAGATCCGATATAGCTGGTCTGACCACGTGATCTCGTCTGTCGAAACCCGCCAGGAGAAGCTGCCGGTCAAGCTGAGACGCTGAGCCTCCGCGAGAAACGCTTCGCTGCGCCGCAATCCGTCTTTGCGTTCGGCGATGGCACGCAGATCGTTGGCCGTCTCCGCCTGTTTGCGCGCCGTGATGTCCTCGAACGTCACCAGAACCCTGCGCTCTGGGTGGCCCGGCAACGCAAGAGGATGCGCGTGGAGAATCAGCCTTCGGCGACCCTCGCCCGGAACGACCTGATCGACCTCAACGGGGTCGAACGCACGGCCGCCCGCAAGCATCCCTTTGAGTCGTGTACGTAACGAGGCAAGTTCATAGAACATCGAATAGAAGGCCCGATTGCCCGACTGGATTCGCTGGTCAGCGCTGAGCACGACGAGAGGATCAGGAACCGCGTTGAGGATCGCCTTGGTGCATTCGCGCTCGTAGATGACCTGATCGATGCTTGCCCGGAAAGCGGTCACATTCGTGAACGTCAGCACGGTGCCGCCGACCTGGCGCTCACCGTTTGCGTACGGCGATATGCGGATGACGAACCAGCTCTCCCCGGCGCGAAAATCGGCTCGCGCCTCCACTCCGCTTGCCATGACCTCGCTGCATTGATCTTCCAGACTCGGCAAGCCGGCGAGGCGCGAGATATCGCGTGACGCTCGACCAAGGTCCGATGGGGAGAGCCGAAACACATCCGCCGCCGCCTTGTTGAAGCCTGCGATCGTGAGGTCGCGTCGCAAGACGACGATCGGAACTTCAACGGTGTCGAGGATGTTGGTCAGATCGGTCGCAGCGGCGCTTGTGTCCGCATCGTCGCTGTTGAGGGCTCGGAAACCGATCCAGCCGCTCGTGGGCGCGACCGGGTGAGCAGTCATTTCATGCGGGTCCGGAAGCGGTGTAGAGCTCGCGGCTGCGTCGGAGGACTGGATCGGCAACCGTAGGGAGAAACTGACGCAGTGCCAGCAACAACGCCTGGGAGCGCGGCATGTTGAAAGGCGGCCGATACCGGGAGAGCAGCTCGTTGTCGAGGACGCGGGCCTCCTCCGGGCCGACCGTCTCGCGGAGCGCATCGACTACGGCGTGCTCCAGCCGAGCGTAGTCCTCCACGGGAATGAGGTGAGAGTGATTCGTCCCGAGCCTCGGCAGCATGCGCGTATGGACGTCGTCGTTGAAGTTGTCCATCAGAAACGAGCAGAAGATCGCCATGTCATGCTTTTTGATCAGCTGATCGAACTGGTCCTCGAGGTTCATGCTGGCGTCGACGTCCCCACGCTCCCAGAGGACATTCACCATTTCTCCCCACACGCGCACCTTTTGGTAACCCCCTGCATCGCGCGCTTCTGCGACGACGTTTTCGAAGACGCCCGGGAATATGTCGGGATCCGGCATCGCGTTGCGCATGAAGCGGGGCAGGAGCTCGTCGGCGTCGACCACAGTCAGCTGTCCGCGTTTCCGCGCCGCTCTCACATTGACGCCCTCGTCCTCGAGGTATGCGTGAAAGCCGGTCCAGTGCGGGGCGGTTGACACGAGGATGATGCCCTCTCCGTTCGCGAGACCGGCACCGACGAACCGGCACACGGCGCGGTTGAGAAACGCCTTCTCCTGGTAGAGCTGCACGATGTGATCGCGCGGGCGCGGGTCTGCCACCAATTCATCCCAGGCTTCCATTCGCGTGACGGTGTTCATCCAGGAACCTCCTCCACGACACGTTTGCGCTCGCTGATCGCAGCCGGTGCTTGGTCGGCTCCGTGCAGCTGCGCCCGCCTCACGTCAGCT
>DATAEK010000200.1:0-24353 GCA_036258055.1 Vicinamibacterales bacterium | reverse complement strand
CGGATCCTGCGGCAATTGCTCACCGAGAGCTGTGTGCTCGGCGCGCTCGGGGCGGCCGCGGGTATGTGGGTCAGCGTCCTGATTGGGCGGCTGCTGCTGCAGGCCGTGGACGCACCAGCGTTTCTCGAGCCGCGTCTCGATGCCCGCGTGCTCTCGGCCACAGTCGGACTGGCGGCACTGGCGACGATAGCCTTCGGCCTGGCCCCGGCGCTGCACGTCGTACGCCCGCGACGCGCACGTCCGCGCTCCAGCAACGTCTTCGTCGGCGCGCAAGTCACCGCCGCCTGTACGCTGCTCGTCTTGTCTGCCCTGCTGCTCCGGGCGCTCGATCACGTCCTCCATGTGCCGCTCGGATTCGACTACACGCAGCAGATCACCATCGATCCGGCACTGGACGTCAACGGCTTTGCTCCTGGCGCCGCCCGTGCCTACTGGACAGCGCTCGAAGACCGGTTGCGAACGCTGCCGGCGGTGCGCACGGTCGCGCTCGCCAGCCTCCCTCCCCTCGGACATCGGGTGACGATCACGCGATTCACCAACGGAAGCGTGGGTTTCTACCACCACGTCGATCCGAGGTACTTCGACGCGATGGGCATCGCCCTCGTCAGCGGCCGTGGCTTCGGCCTGTCCGATCGAGACGCAGTAGTCGTGAGCGAGTCGTTCGGACGGGCCACGTGGCCGGGCGAACCGCCCCTCGGGAAGACGCATGTCGAACACACCGTCATCGGCGTCGCGGCCAACGCGCGCACGATCTTCCTCAACGATCCGAGCGCGACCGAGGTCTATCTGCCGATGGACGACGAGCACGTGACGGGAGCGATCATGATCGTGCGGGTCGTGGGAGATCCTCGCGCCGCTCTGCCTGCCATCACGCAAGCCGCACACGGCGTCGACGCGCGGATTGCCCCCACGATCGAGCGACTCGCCGTCCGGTTCGAGAACCGCCTCGATGAGCCGCGGCGCGTTGCGGCCATCGTCTCCATGCTCGGTCTGACCGCAGTGGCTCTCGCCGCGGTCGGCCTGGGCGGCCTTGTGGCGTTTACCGTGTCGCAGCGCAACCGCGAGATTGGCATTCGGATCGCACTCGGCGCGCGGCCAGGACAGGTCGTGCACGCCGTTCTCGCGCAGTTCCGGCGTCCGCTGGTCGCGGGCGCGATCGTAGGGTTCGGCCTCGCCGCCTTCCTGTCCATCGTGCTGCGGCGTGAGCTCCTGGGACTGAGCAGCTTCGACCCGGTCAGCTATGCTGGCGCGGCGATCGTCTTCTTCATCGCGACGGCGACAGCTGCGCTGGCACCACTCCGCCGCGCACTTCGCGTCGATCCCGTAACCGCCCTTCGATCCGAGTAGCGGCCGACGCCGCCGGCTGGTCCTTTAGAGCGCCGTGTTCACGCGACGATTCTGCATCAATCCGGGCGTGCTGTCTCGGGATCCCAGTGCGTGCGATCGTGGTCCTAGCGAGAAGGATTGCGGACGTCATCTCCGCGCGGCAAATAACGAAGTCATGACAGGAACTGGTGCACTCATGGAACGTCGGCAGCTGGGCTCGCAGGGTCCTCTCGTTTCGGCGATCGGTCTCGGGTTGATGGGCATGTCGGACTTCTACGTCGGCCGCGACGACAACGAATCGATCGCGACGATTCATCGGGCCCTCGACCTTGGCGTGACCTTTCTCGACACAGCCGATATCTACGGTCCGTTCACGAATGAAGAGCTTGTCGGACGCGCCATCGCGGATCGCCGGCCCGACGTCATCCTGGCTACCAAGTTCGGCAACGTGCGCACGGCAGATGGGCAGTACCACGGCATCAACGGCTCCCCGGAGTACGTGCGTCAGGCGTGCGACGCCTCGCTCCGCCGACTCAACGTGGAGACGATCGACCTGTATTACCAGCATCGCGTGGATCCGGCCGTGCCCATCGAGGAGACCGTGGGAGCCATGGCGGGACTCGTCAAGGCAGGCAAAGTGCGCTATCTCGGCTTGTCTGAGGCAGCCGTAGGAACACTGAGGCGGGCGAGCAAAGTTCACCCGATCGCGGCGCTCCAAACCGAGTACTCGTTGTGGTCGCGCGATCCGGAGGACGGGATTCTCGAGACGTGCCGCGACCTCGGCATCGGATTCGTGGCTTACAGCCCGCTTGGCAGAGGCTTCCTCACAGGGCGCTTCAAGTCGCCGGACGATCTGGCAGCAGACGACTGGCGGCGCACGAACCCGCGCTTCCAGGGAGAGAACTTCGTCCGGAACCTCGAGCTGGTGAAACGCGTCGAGGCGCTTGCGGCGCGCAAGCAGTGCACGCCCGCCCAGCTCGCGCTCGCGTGGCTGCTCGCACAAGGCGACGACATCGTGCCGATTCCCGGCTCGAAGGTCCGTTCGCGACTCGAAGAGAACATCGGCGCCGTCGACGTCGCGCTGACGCCCGCGGATCTCCAGGAGCTGGATGCGCTCGCGCCGAAGGGCGCTGCAGCCGGCACGCGCTACACCGAAGGCGGCATGAAAGCGGTGAATCGTTAACTCAGGCGCGCCATGGGCGCGGGCGAAGCCCCCCGGTCTAGAAAGGAAACGACATCACAACAGTCTTCGCGCGCTGCCAAGCGCGCGCGCCGGAGCGGAGCGGGGCGAAGGGGCCCCGCGAGCGACGGCGATGGGGGGTCCGGCGGGGCGAAGCCCCCCGGTTGAGATCAGAAGCGCGAGGCGGTCAGCGTGATGTCGGCGGCGCTCCACGCCTTTTCGAATCGCTTCTGGATCGCAGCGGCTTCGTCCTTCTTGCCCTGCGCGGTCAACGCCTGCATCAGGCCGAAGAGCGCCCAGCCGTTTTCGCGGTTGTGCCTGAGATCGTCCCAGTAGACGGCCTCGGCTTCGACGGGCCGTCCTGCCTCGAGCAGGACGGCACCGAGCGAGTGCCGGACTGGATAGGACCAATCTGGCGGCTCGGTGTAGGCGAGCGCGTCCTCGAGGCGGACCGCCCGGTCCAGGTGCAACAGCGCCTTGTCGTAGTCCTTCCGCTTCGCGGCAATTTCCCCGGCGAGCGCTTCAGGCGCGACGCGAAGAATCATGTCCGGCGTGTTCTGCGAGGATGATGCCGGCACTTTCGCGAGCGTAGGATCGTCGACGATCTTCTGTAAGGCGGCGAGCTCCTGTGTCGCCTCGTCCAGCCGTCCCTTCCCCGCGAACGCCATGCCTCTCGCATAGTGCCAGACGCCCTGCGTGTAGAGCGAGTCGTAGCTCGGCTTCGGCTCTGCCAGCATCTCGTCCCAGTGGCCGAACCGCACGAGCGCGTAGTAGGGCACGAGGAGGAACCCCTGAACCTGCGGCACAGGCTCCAGCGCTTCCTTCGGAATGGCCGCGGCGACCTTGCGGGCCGATGCGATCGCCAGGCTGCTCTGCCCCGACATCGACGCCCCCATCCAGATGAAGTGGATGTTGTGCGGGTAGTAGCCGAGCGGGTACATGCCTTGGGCACGGCACTGCGCGATATAGTCCTCGTCGGCGGCAACCGCTTCCTGGTTCGCCTTCACCGCATCGATGTACCGTCCGACGCGCATGTAGATGTGCCCGGGCATATGGACGATGTGCCCTGCGCCTGGCATGAGCGGCAGCAGTTGATCCGCTTCCTTTTCGGCGCGCTCCGGCATCTTGGTCGGCTCCCATAGGTGGATCCAGTAGTGCAGCGCGCCCGGATGTTTGGGGTTGCGTGCGATCACACCGTCGAGGGCCTTGATCGCGTCCATCGTCCCGTCGGCCGCCAGGCCATCGCGGGTCCAGTAGTTCCACGGCCGCAGATCCATCAACGATTCGGCGAAGAGCGTCGCCGCGTCCAGATCCGTCGGGTATTTCGTGTGCAGGGCACGCATCGCATCCGCGAACGCGCGGTCAGCGCTCTGTCGATCCTCGGGCTTGCCGGTATATCGCTTCGCAAGCGCGCGAATGTAATCACGTTCACGCGGTGTGACGCTGCCCGCCTTCGCGACCGCCTTCTGTACGAGCTCGTACGCCTTCGGTTCGTCCTCCGGCGGCATCGCGGCATTGATGTTGGGGCCGAGCACGAGGGCCTGGCCCCAGTACGCCATCGCACACGACGGATCGAGCCGCGCCGCTTCGGCAAACGCGCGGCCGGCTTCGGCGTGGTTGAACCCGTACGCGAGGTTCAGCCCCTGGTTGACGAAGAGTTGCGCGCGTGCCGAGCGGGTCGTGACTTTGAACGCGTAGACGCCAAGCTTCTGAAGCCTCGGAGCGAGCACACCGCCAGGACCAGGCTGGTTGGCGCCGTCGGATTTCTGGTAGTGCTGGTGAGTCGGTTGGGACGTCTGTGCAGCCACGGACACAGGCAAAAGCAGCGACAGACCGTAGAGCAGTCGCAAGTGCACGCGCATCAGATCCTCCGGGATGGATCGTGATTGTACGTTGATCGGCGGGCGAACGCCGTGTCGCGGGTGAAAACCCGGTCAGGAGGGCAGGTATTCCCGCTCCTGCCGGCGGATGTCCTGATAGCGCTGGAAGACCGCCCGGTCGCTCTCGAGGCCAAGGATCGACCGCAGCGAGCTCCCGCGGAAGGTGTGGCGCAGCATCGCGAGACCGTGTCGCGCGACGAACCCCGGACGGTGCGCAAGGACCGGCCAGAAGTGCTTCAGCTTCATCCACCGCTCTTCGCGCCATCGCATGTATTCGATCTCGTCGGCGCTCAGATGCTCGGTGCGAACCACAGCGGTCGTGCCGTCGTAGGCCCGGAGATCCGTGTTCACAATCAGATCGCGGTCGCGGAAATCCTTGGTCATCGGCGTGCCGGGGTACGGTGTCGGATGCTGGATGTAGGGCCAGTCGACGTACTGCCGCGCGAAAGCCAGGTTCGCCTCGATCGATTCGCGGGTGTCGCCAGGGTTGCCCACGATGAGACCACCGACCACGAACATGCCGTTGCGATGAAGCGCCTCGATCGCCTGAATGGTCGCGTTCCCGACGCGGCGGCCGTGTTCACGCGCCGCATTCTTTGCGCTCGCGCGCAGGAAGACGAGGTCCTCGTCGAGGATGTTCTCGATTCCGAGGAATACGTAACGGAAGCCCGCCTCACGCATCAGCGGCGCCAGCGTAGCGCCCGAGGCGGCGATCGAGGAGGTCATCGCCTGCACGATGTACTCGATGTCGTTGAAGCCGGCAGCCGTAATCGCCTTGCACAGCGCCTCGAATCTCGCGACGTTCAGCGTGATGTTGTCGTCAACCAGGAAGATGACCCGGGCGCCGCGGGCGCGCGCGTCGGCGATGTCGGCGAGCACCCGGTCGAACGTCCAGGTGTGGAAATTCCGGCCTCGCATCTCGATGATCGAGCAGAAGCTGCAGTCGAAAGTGCAGCCGCGCGAGGTCTCGACTACGTCGACCGGCTGCCCCAGAACCGTGTACCCCTTGAGGACGCGCGCGGCCCGGTTCGGCAACCGCACGTCGTTGCCCTCCAGCGAGCTCACGGCCCGTGCGTGCGTCCGGACCATGCGGCCGTCCTTGCGAAAGCTGAGGCCGTCTACGCCTGACGGGCTTTCGCCGCGCTCGAGGGCGCGCAGGAGCTCACGGAAGGTGACGTCCCCCTCTCCCCGGACGATGATGTCGGCGCCCCATGCGGGATCCTCGTAGACTTCGGGCGCGAGACTCGGGTCGTAGCCTCCCACGACGATGGTCGTGCCGGGACGAATCTGCCGGACCAGCGCCACGATTCGGCAGGCGGTCTCGCGCTGAAACGTCATGATCGACAGCCCGACGATGTCTGGCTGGAAATCGCGCACCAGACCGGCCACGGTCTCGCGCACGTGCCGTTGCGCCAGGATGAGGTCGGCAATGGCCACACGATGGTGCGGATCGACGTTGCCCGCGAGCGATGCGAGCGCGCCGTTCGGCATCCGCATCGTGATCGGGGACGTGTGCTCGAACGAGTCGGGCATGGAGAGCAGGAGAATGTTCATGGGCTCTCGCTTCTTCGCAGGATAAGGTCCGACGGCCGCCGCAGCCAAGGAAAAACGCCGTCGCACGGCCGGGCTTTCAACGGGCTATAATCGCGCCGGCCACGTGGAGGAGATGGGCATGACGCGCGATGAGATCGCCGCGCTGTTCACTCGGCGCGAGGCAGCCTGGCGGGCACGGGACGCACCCGCGCTTGCCGCTGACCACGCGCCCCACGGCTCCGTCGTGAGCCCCACGGGTGGCGTGCTCGAGGGCCGCCCCGACATCGAGCGGATCTACCGCGTCTGGTTCACCGCCTTCCCCGACCTGATCTTTTCGACCGAGGACCTCCTCATCGACGGCGATCGAGCGGCGCTCCTTGCCCGTGTGGCCGGACGTCACGCCGGTGAATTCTTCGGCATGCCGCCGACCGGGCGGCTCATCGAACTGTCCTGTGTGTGCATCTATCGGCTCGAGGACGGCCTCATCGCCCACGAGCGCCGGATACTCGACTTCACGGGCCTGCTCGTACAGTTAGGCGTTTTGCGCGCGAAACCCGCCGCCACCAGCGGCTGAGCCCGCGGGCTCACACCGGGTCATCCGTTGTCGGCGCGATCGAGGGCGCTGCGCGCCTCCGAGCCGCGCCATGGAGTCGGATCCATCGGGAAGTCCGAGCGTCCCTGCCTCGGCAGCGTCACCACGAATGACGCGCCTTTTCCCGTTCCATCACTCTCGGCGCGAACCTGACCGCCATGCGCTTCGACCAGATACCGCACGATCGCGAGCCCGAGGCCGAGGCCACCGTGCGTGCGCGTGCTGCTCGAATCCGCCTGCCAGAACGGCTCGAAGATGCGCTTGAGGTCAGCCGGATTGATCCCGCGGCCGCTGTCCGAGACGCGAACGACGACCTCTGAACCCAGGGTCTCCACCGCCACGCGGATCAGGCCTCCTTCCGGCGTGAACTTCAGCGCGTTGGCGAGCAGATTTCCAAAGACCTGAGACAGCCGCTCGGGATCTCCCTGCGTCAGCGCATCGCTGAACGATCCCGAGAGCTCCGCTCGGATGCCGCGGCTGCCCGCGACGGGCTCGATCGCGTCGAGCGCGGTCTTCACGATGCCGCCGATGTCGACCGGCCGCATGTCGAGCGCCACCTGGCCCGCCGCAAAACGGGAGACGTCGAGCAGATCGTCGATGAGACGTGCCTGCGCCTGCGCGTTCCGCTCGATGACCTTCAGGGCCTTCGCGGCGGCAGGTCCATCGAGAGATCCTGCCGAAAGCATCTGCGCCCAGCCGAGGACCGCGTTCAGCGGAGTGCGCAGCTCGTGCGAGATCATGGCGAGAAACTCGTCCTTCAAACGGTTTGCGGCCTCGGCTTGCCGCCGCGCGACCTGTTCCTCGTGCAACTGGTGCCGCTGATCGTCGGCGTGCCGGAGCTCAGTGACGTCCTGTCCGACCCCCAGCATGCGGGTGGGGCGGCCGGATTCGTCCGTAACGACCCGTCCCCGCGCGGCCAGAATCCGCTCGGTGCCATCCGGCCGGATGACCCGGTGCTCGGTTGTGTAAGGGTGGCCGTCGGCGAGCGCGGCGACGACCACGCCGTGCATCTTCTGGCGATCGTCGGGATGCACGCGCTCGATGTAGGCCTCGTAGCTGGCAGGAAACGTGTCTCTTGAAACGCCGTAGATCTTGTAGAGCTCTTCGGACCACCAGATCGAATTCGTTGCGATGTCCCACTCCCAGCTCCCGACGTGGGCGACCGCCTGCGCCTCGAGCAACCTCGCCTCGCTCGCCTGCAGCGCAGCCTGCGCTCGCTCGCGCTCGGCAATCTCGGACCGCAAGTCCGTGTTCATCACGTGCAGCTGCGCCGTGCGTTCGGAGACGCGGCGCTCGAGCTGCGCGAGCAGGCGCCGGCGCTCGTCGACGACCGTGGCCATCGCTGCCGTCGTCACGGCGACAACGCCCGTGAACGTTTGCACGAGCAGCAACGACTCGTTGGGTGAGTACTTCCCGTAAGGCCCGTATCCCCGCAGCGTGCCCCACACGGCGATGCCCGACACGACGAGCATGGCCACCGACGTCACGCGCTGTCCGAGCCGGAACGCGGACCAGAGCACGAGCGGGATGCTGACGAAGGCCAGCGGATAGTTGTAATCACTAATCGTGCTCCATCCGCCGAAGATGACGAGCGCTACGAGCACGTCCGCCCCGAAGAGCAGACTCGTTTCAATCGCTTGGGCGGACGTCAACTGCCGACGATCGGTCCACAGCAGGATCAGCGCGGGCGCGACGACCACCGCACCGGCCGCGTCGCCGAGCCACCAGGTCAGCCAGACAGCGGATGCGTTCGACGGCAGCGTCAGGCCCGTCAGCACCAGGCTTGCGACGCCCACAGTCGCGCTGATCGCGGGCGCCGCGAGGCCGGCGACCATCGCAAAACGCAGCACGTCCGTCGCTCGTTCGAATGCGCGGACGCCGCCGGCGAATGCATTCACGAGCGCGACGGCGGCAAGCGCTTCGAGCGTATTGCCGAGCGCGATGCCGAGCGACGCAGCAACCGCGCCGGACGTCGAGATGTTGACGAGGAACGCGCCGAGAGCCACGCCGGGCCACAGGTCGCGCCCGAAGAGCAGCAGTGCCGCGATCGCAATCCCGGTCGGCGGCCAGACCGCGGACGCACTCGCGTCGAGGAAGGCCAGGCTCAGACCGAGCTTGCCAGCAGCAAAGTAGACGGCGATTAACGCGAGGACACGGGCCAGTCGCACGAGAGATGTCAGAAGGGAAAGGCGCAGTATACGGCTAAATCTCCCCTATCACCCGGTCCAGCACGTCGATCAGCACCTCTGCGTCGTCGGCACTGAATGGCATCGGCGGACGAACCTTGAGGACGTTGTGGAAGGGGCCGTCGGTGCCGATCAGGATGCCTTCCTCGCGCAACCGGTTCGCCACGTAGTCGGCTTCATTGGGGGCAGGCTCCAGCGTCGTGCGATCGCGCACCAGTTCGACGCCGAGGAAAAGTCCGGATCCGCGGACGTCACCGACGACGTCGTGTCTGGTGCCCAGCTGCTCGAATCCGGTGCGCAGCCGCTCGCCGACGTGCAGCGCGTGTGCTTGCAGACCGCTCCGTCGAACCTCCTCGATGACCGCAAGACCCACTGCGCACGAAACGGTACTGCCTCCGAACGTGCTGAAGAACTCCATGCCGTTGTCGAACGACGCCGCGATGGCCTGGGTCGTTACCACGGCGCCGAGGGGATAGCCGTTGCCGATCGGCTTGCCCAGCACCACGATGTCGGGCACGACCTGCTGATCTTCGAACCCGTAGAAGCTCGTGCCGAGCCGGCCGTACGCCGTCTGCACTTCGTCCGCGATGCAGACGCCGCCGGCCCCGCGAACGTGGCCGTACACCTCCGCGAGATATCGCGGTGGAAAGATGATTTGTCCGCCCACGCTGGGACAGGTTTCAGCAATGAACGCCGCGACGCCAGATCCACGGTCGGTCAATCCATCCACGATCGTTCTGACGGCCAGCGCGTAATGCCGACCGGCGTCCGGATCGTCACGCTTAAAGGGACCGCGATACACGTCGGGCAGTGGCGCGACATGCACCCATGGCGGTCTCCCGTCGCCGCCAGGACCGTCGGCCTTGTACGGGCTGATGTCGATGAGCGTGGTCGTGTTCCCGTGATACGCGGACGCCAGCACGATGACGTCCCGCTGGTGGGTGTGTGCGCGCGCAAGCCGCAGCGCGAGCTCGTTCGCTTCGCTGCCCGAATTGACGAAATAGCAGACGGCCAGCGGTTCCGGCATGGTGGCCGCGATACGACGAGACAGTTCGGCGAGGTTGTCGTGCAGATACCGCGTATTCGTGTTGAGGACTCGCAGCTGGTCGGACGCCGCGCGCACGACGGCCGGATGACTGTGGCCGAGGTGAGGAACGTTGTTGTAGCCGTCGAGATAACGGCGGCCACGATCGTCGAACAGATATTGCATCCATCCCCGGACGATTTTCAGCGGCGTCCGATACCCCACGCGCAGGTTCGGGCCGATTCGCTGCCGCCGCTCCGCCACATCCGCCTGCGGTGGACGCGCATCGGGCGCGCGGACGGACGATGAGAGCCGGAGCAGGACATTGGGATCGGGAGAGACTGCGGACCAGACCGGAAACTCGCTCGGCCGGCACACACCCGGAAAGTCGCGTCCGAGACCGAGGAAATCGGTGATGAGCTGAAAGTGAAGGTGCGGCGTCCACCCGCCGTTGACGTCGGCAGGTCCAATTTCCGCGAACACCTGACCCTTGGCAATCGATTGACCGTCGACGATTGACGCGATCGACGCGCGCGTCAGGTGGCCGTACAACGTGAAGAACTCGTCGCCATCGGTAGAAACATGGCGGAGGACGATCAGGGGACCGTAATCGAGCGGGGCGGCGTTATCGGTGGCGAGATGGATCGTGCCATCGATCGGTGCGCGGACCGGCGTGTTGACAGGCGCGAAGAGGTCGATACCAAGATGAATCGTGCGGCGTTCACCTGAGTCGCTGGCGAAGAGCGGCGAGCTGTACAAGAGTCGCGGCTCCCCGTATCGCCCAACCCCGACGGCCGCCCCGGCCGAGCGCATCGCGTCGAAGATGCGGTGCGTCAGCGACGGCTCATCGATTTCGAAGACGAGCGGGCTGCCGACGCTCAGATCCAGAACGAGAGGATTGCCTTCGACACCGGTCGGGCGAAGGCCCACGACCTCGGAGCAGAGTCGCGCGGCATCCAACCCGCGCAGGGACATCATGATTCGTTCGCTCTTTGCCGAGCCGATGCGTCCACACGCGAGCCTGAACGCTGCTTCGGCGAAACCTGGATGGACCTTGCACAGCGCCGGCAGGGTGAGACGAATTCCCGACTGACTCACGGACAGATACTCATCGTCGGGCCGCTCCCGCTGCTGGTGCGCCGCGATTGCGACGCTCATGCAGAGCCGCAGCTTCACGAGCGCGAAGAGCGACGAGAGCTCGTCATCGGTAAGCGGCTGCACTGAGTGGTAGCCGGCGACGATCCGCGCCGCCACGCCGAGCGGATCCGGCTTGCCGAGGATCGCGTAGGCGATGGCGACCGCGAGGTCCCCCACCATGTAGCCGTGGATGATGTCGCCGAAGTCGATGAGGCCGACGACACGCTGACCCTGTTCGAAAAGATCGCCGTCCCGGTTGACCAGTACGTTGTAGTCGTTGGCGTCGTTGTGAATCGCGGACGTGCGCAGCCGGGAAAACCTGGTGTCGATCAATGGCTCGAGATCGTCGACAGTCCGTTCCAGGATCGCGCGCAGCCCGTGATCGCGAACCAGCGGCAGGTAGCTCCGCACAGTTCGAACGCCGGCCGCGAGATCCCAGTGAAACTCGCGATGAATTGCGGGATGGTCGAACGTCTCCAGCGTGCGGTCAACTTCTGCGAGACGGCGACCGAGACTCTCGAACAGATCCGCTGAATGCCGTCGCGAGAGCGCCATGGGAACGCCGTCCACCCACTCGAGGAGACGCACGAGATGACCGCCCGGCGCTTCGACGATCGTCTCTCCGGAAGGAGCGGCGATGACACGGGGGCAGAGCGAGAGCAGCCCCAGATGGGTCATCGCCCGATTCTGCGCTTCGAGCAGCGACCGTGCCTCGAGGCCGTTGGCGATCTTCAGGACGACGCGCGCCTGGCCGGTGTCGATGAGGAAGTTCTGATCGCGTTCGCTCGTGAGCGGTTCGATCCGGCCGCGCACACCGAACGCCTCACGAGCGAGAGCGGCGGCGGCGGCCGCATCGAAACGAGGGGCGTGCCGGAGAAGCGACATTCAGAGCGGCCGCGGCCGATTCAGAGTCTCTGCAGCAGGAAGATGGTCAGGCCCGCGGTCACGCCGGCGACGAGGCCGCGAAGCAGCGCGGCCCCAATCGATCGCCGGCCACCGGCCGTCGTGCCCGATACGATGTTGCCGGCGGTGATCCCGAAGGCGATTCCGATGGCGCCGCCGGCCAGTGGTGAAAGTGTCCCGGCGGTCAGACGTGAGATGAACGCCGCGACGAGCGCCGCGATCGCGCCCGCCATCGCAGCCACGGCAATCGGCACCAGCATGCGATTCATCGTCGGATCTGCCAACGATATCACGGAGCCAAACGGGACCCACGCGGTCAGGTACACTGGGGCGCAGCATGCCGGAACTGCCGGACATCACCGCGTACCTCGAAGCACTCGGGCCGCGCATCACGGGACATCGGCTGGATCGCCTGCGGCTGGGGAATCCGTTCGTCGTCCGTACGATCGAGCCGGCGCCGGCCGAGCTCGAAGGGTGCCGCGTGCTCGGGCTGCGTCGTCTTGGCAAGCGGATCGTCCTGGGTTTCGACGGTGAGTTGTTCCTGGTGCTGCATCTGATGATCGCAGGCCGCCTGAAGTGGAAGGAGCGCGGCGCCGCGATACCCGGCAAGGTCGGCTTGTCGGCGTTCGACTTCGACAACGGCACGCTGATTCTCACCGAGGCCGGATCGCGACGCCAGGCGTCGATCCACATCGTGCGCGGCGAAGCGGCGCTCGTGGATCTCGATCCCGGCGGGCTCGAAGTGCTCGACGCGACGCTCCCCGAGTTCGCGGCCCGGCTGCGGCTCCAGAATCACACGCTGAAGCGCGCGCTCACCGATCCCCACATCTTCAGTGGTATCGGGAATGCCTATTCGGACGAGATTCTGCATGCCGCACGCCTCTCGCCGATGAAGCTCACGAGCGCGCTCACCGAGGACGACGTCGAACGGCTCTATCACGCGACGCAGGAGACCCTCACAATCTGGATTCGACGGCTGCGCGACGAAGCGGCCGGCGGCTTTCCCGAAAAGGTGACCGCATTCCGCAAGGAGATGGCCGTCCACGGCCGCTACGGACAGCCGTGTCCGGTGTGCGGCGCCCCCGTTCAGCGGATTGTCTACGCACGAAACGAAGCGAACTACTGCAGCCGGTGTCAGACCGGCGGGCGGCTGCTGTCGGATCGGGCGTTGTCCCGGCTCCTGAAGGAGGACTGGCCGCGCACCCTCGACGAGCTCGAAGCGAAGCGCGCCCGCCGCTCCCCCGGCCCGTGAGCCGTTTCGCCGAGGTTTCGCGCAGTCTCAGGTATGAGGGGGAAATCCGGGGTCAGACGCTGGGTCGCGTTCAATGCGGTAGGGATCCTCGGGGCGGTCGTACAACTCAGTGTACTCGCGGCCCTGACGCACGGCGCCGGGCTCCCCTACCTGCCCGCGACGGCACTGGCCGTCGAAGCGGCGGTGTTGCACAATTTCGCGTGGCACCAGCGGTGGACGTGGCGCGATCGCCAACTCGAGTCGAAGCGGCAGGTCCTCGATCGGCTGATCCGATTTCATCTGCTGAACGGCAGCATTTCAATCGTGGGCAACCTGACCATCACAACGCTTCTTGTCAGCGCCTGTGGCGTCGACGCGGTGGCCGCCAACCTCACCGCCATCCTGGCCTGCTCTCTGGTGAACTTCTTCGGCAGTAACGCGCTCGTGTTCGCGGACGCTCGACCTGCGCAGCGGGCCTCCAGCTCGCTTCTCGTCGCTATCCTCTTGACCGGGATCGCCGCCTCTCCGTTGTCGGCTGTGAACATGCTGCCGGACCTGAAGGCGGAGACGCTGGCGGCATGGACGGCGTACGAACAGCGTGTGGATGCGCGTTACGCTCGCGACACCACGCCCGACCGGTTCTTCATCGAGGATCAGCAGCCGGAATCGCCAGGTTGGCGGCAGACCGCGCGTGCCGGTCGCGTACCGATGGTCAGGCTTCGTTCCGCGTCGCCAGGCGAGCCTGAACCGACGGTGCCGGACGGCCGCATTCATCATTGGGCGGGCGCGGTGTTCGTACCGAACGCGACCCTCGAGAGCGTAGTCACACGTCTCGAGAACGGTGCCGGCCGTGAATCCGAAGCGTATGATGACGTGCTGCAATCGAAGCTGCTGTCGCGAGACGGCGATCGCGTCCGTATCTTCATGAAGATTCGGCGGTCGAGCATCATCACGGTGACCTACAACACGGAACACTCGGTGGAGTATCGGCGGCTGGGCAGCACACGGGCGTCGAGCCGGAGTGTGGCAACGAAGATCGCCGAGCTCGCAGACGCCGGCACGCCAAGCGAGCGCGAGCGCCCGCCTGGAACGGACAACGGCTTCCTGTGGCGGCTGAACGCGTACTGGCGGTTCGAACAAGTGGACGGCGGAGTGCTCGTCGAATGCGAATCGGTGAGCCTGAGTCGCAGCGTCCCCTTCCTGCTCCGGCCGATCATCACGGGTAAGGTCGATGGGATCGCGAGAGAGTCACTGGAGAAAACGCTGGTCAGCCTGAGGAGCTCGCTCGCACGAAAGTAAGATCCACGGCGCACCGATCACGCAGCCGCATTGCCGCCGCGCGCGAGCTCCCCTCCCTCCATGATCCGCACGCCCATGGGCTCGGATTCCACTGCGTTCACGAGCGAGGCAATCATAGCTCGGTAGGGAATCAACGCCAATCGCTCCGCGCCCACGCGCGTCGACGGCAGCAGCCGCGCGAGCGCGTAGACAGGTGCAAGGGCGTACGCCCAACGATGGCCGGGGCCGAGCACATACCAGGGGCGCAGGATCGTCGCCGGGATGCCGCTCGATCGGATCAGCCGCTCCCCTTCCTGACGGACGGCGATGAACGCGTGCATGACCGGCGCCGGATGCGCGACGCTGACATAGACGAAATGCCGAATGCCGGCCGCTCTGGCCGCATCGACGGCGGTGCGGATCGAGACGAGGTCGATCGACTGGAACTCGGCGGCCTTGCGCGGGTTAGGATGCGGGGTGCCAATCAAATGCACGAAGGTCTCAGCCGGCGCGATGAGCGATTGCCAGCCGGTAGAATCGAGCGCGTTTCCGGTCACCGCATCAGCCCCGATGGGAATCCGGGAGATCGACGCTGGCCTCGCGAGCGCACGCACACGGTGACCGCGTTCCAGCAGCGACGCGATGAGCGGCCGGCCAAGATAGCCGGTGCTCCCCGTGACGAAGACCGTGCGCGGCATCGCCGGCTATTTGAAAAGATCGTCGAAAGCCTTGCGGGCGCTCGTCGGTGCGGCGGATTTGGTTTCGCGCTCCACGGTCGTGCGCGGCTCGTAAAGCGGGCACGTGTTGCGCGCGTCTTTCGGAGAAACCCGCGCGGGAACAGGCTTCTGGCACTCGAACGCCGCGGACGTGTCGAAGTTCGCGCACTGGGCGCAGCTGTGCAACTCCGCACCGCATCGTGCACAGGTGGCGTCGGGGCTCCACGCCGCCGCGACGGTCAGCTCGTTGCCGCAGCGGGCACACCGGACAACCTCGCGAAAGCCCGGCATGTTGAACGTTTTCGGTGCCACCGGCGGCTGCCCGCGCGGAGCGTATTCCTTCTTTTCAGCCGGCCTGTGCTCGCGACGAGGCTCGCGCGGATCGTCCTGATAGCCGCGCTGGCGATACTTGCGTTCGGACATGACCGATCCTGGTGTGAGGGACTGAAGACTGGCCGATTATAGCCCCGGTTGCCCCTGCTGCCGCGTCGAGTCGGGGCAAACCCGGTACTGGCAGCGGAACGCCGCGCGGTCAACCGGCGTATTACGCACAGAGGAGATGCCTGCCATGACTCTGGGTTTGAGACGTGCTGCTCCCGTCGCCGTCGCCATTGCGATGCCCGTGCTGGTTCTTGCCACCGCGGGCTGCGACATCGTCACGGCCGATCTCAAGGCGTCGGCTCGATCCGAATGGCGCAAATCGTACGAACTCTCACCCGGTGGCCGCGTCGAAATCAGCAACGTCAACGGCAAGATCCGGGTCGATCCCTCGAACGGGAACACCGTGGAGGTCATTGCCGAAAAGACCGCCAAGGCCGCGAGCGACGAAGCCGCGAAGCAAGCGCTCGAGCGCATCGAGATCACGGAAGATGTATCGCCATCCGCGATTCGCATCGAGACCCACCTGCAGCGGTCAGGCGGATGGTTTGGCGGCAACGGTCAGGTCCTCTACACCGTCCGCGTGCCGGCATCGGCGGAGGTCAAGTTCTCGACGGTCAACGGCGGCATCGAGGTCACGGGACTCAAGGGGCGCATCACCGCGGAAACCACCAACGGCGGCGTCACCGCTCGCGACGTGAGCGGAACGATCGACGCGAGCACCACGAACGGCGGCGTCGACGTGGAGCTGGCACAGGTCAGCGAGGGCGGCGCGAAGCTGGAATGCACCAACGGCGGGATCAAGCTTCGCCTCCCGTCTGATGCCAAGGCGAACATCAACGCCAGCATCACGAACGGCGGAATCGAGGCCAGCGGCCTCAGCATCGATACGACGGAATCCACCCGTCGGCGCCTCGAAGGACGATTGAACGGCGGCGGACCGCCGATCCGCATCGAAGGCACGAACGGCGGAATTCGCATCTCGGCGCGGTAGCCGGATCAGGACGCCGCGCGTCCGCGCGCGTCCTTCGCCGTCCGCCGCTGCAGCAGCGCGAGCACCGCGACTTCGTCTCCCGAGAGGGCTGCGATCCTCATCCGCTTCGCGCCCTGCTCCATCGTCTTCGCAATCGAACGATCCAGGTAGGCGTCGAAGATCGCCGGATGGATGTAGCACTTCCGGCAGACGGCCTTCGTGTTACCCAACCGTTTCGCGACGGATTCCACAGCCTGGACGATGTTCCGCTTCGCTTGCGTCTCGGAGTCGAAAGGGTCGTACTCGCGCAACAGCGTGGCGGCGAGGACGGTGCCCGCCCATGTGCGGAAATCCTTCGACGTGAAGTCCTGACCGCAGATGCCGCGAAGGTACTCGTTCACATCCGACGATCCGATCGACTGCCGGCGCCCCTCGTCGTCGATGAACTGAAAGAGATCGTAGCCGGGCAGATCGCGGCAGGCCTTGACGATCCGCGCCAGCCGGCGATCGGTCAGATCGACTTCGTGCTCCACACCGCTCTTGCCCCGGAACGAGAACGTCACCCGCGTGCCGGAGATCTCGACGTGGCCGTCCCTGAGCGTCGTGAGGCCGAACGAGCGATTGTGGCGCGCGTATTCGTCGTTGCCGACGCGAATCAACGTCTTCTCCAGCAGTTGCACGACGGCCGCGAGTACTTTCTCGCGCGGTAGACCGGAGCGCCGGAGGTCGGCGGTGCTTCGGCGGCGGATCGCCGGAAGCGCCTGCGCGAAGCCCACCATGCGGTAGTACTTCGTTTCGTCGCGCACCCGCCGCCATCCAGGATGATAGCGATGCTGCTTGCGGCCACGCGCGTCGCGCCCCGTTGCCTGCAGATGACCGCGGGGGTCCGGGCAGATCCACACGTCCCGCCACGCAGGCGGAATGACGAGCGCACGAATCCGCCGGAGCTCTCCCGCGTCGCGGATGACGTTGCCGTCTGCTGACATGTATGTAAAGGCCGACCCACCGCGGCGCCGCCGGCGGATACCTGGCCTCCCATCGGTCGTATAACGGAGGCCGGCGGCGCGAGCTGAATCCACGGGATCGGGCCTGGAGACGAGGTGCAGGGCTCGGGACGAGGATTGCGACATGGCTGTGCTAGGATGGAAGAACTCCCCAACGAGGAATCCGGTATGAAGTGTCCCGCTTGCGGGTCGCCACGCGTGTATCCGTCACGCCTGCGCTCCGCAGTCGAGCGCCTCCGCCACGCCGTGACGGGACTTCACCCGCACCGATGCCACGCGTGCGGAGATCGTCGATGGCGCGAGCTGATCGTTCAGCTTGACGGACCGGCCGCCCAACCTGACGACCTCCGGAGCGGCCTCTCGGCAGCACCGGTGACGGAGACCGAGCTCGATCGGCTCGATCCCGTGAAGCCACGCTCATAGACGGGGTGTTTTGCAAACGGCACGCCCATGCCGTTACGGAGACATCCGCACGCGTGGAGCCCAGCCGTTATCGAAGGTCGTTCCGAGTACGAGACGCACGACCGCATCGTAGCTGGCGATCCCCTCTGGTACCCGATTCGCTTTGAGGTAGCTGTCGTACACGTCGCGGGCCGCCTGTCGCACGACCGGCGCCGCACGGCGGTACCGCGCATCGATCGCTGATAGGTCGGCGCGCGGTCCCGGCTCCAGGCGCGCCACGAGCGCGCGTCGATCGTCGTGCGGGAGCGCGCCCAGCACGTGCTGGTGGAGCACGAGCCATCCGCTGTAGCGGGCCTGCTCATCACCGCGCACGCAGGTGAGCCAGGCGACGAAGTTCGCTTCGGATTCGTCGGCGTAGCCGGCCAGATGCGCCCACTCGTGCGCGACAACGAACGGCCGCTCGATCGGAAGCGCGTCGGGGTTGATGATGATCTCCAGGAAGAACGGGTCGGTCATGCCGTCGATCGCCGCCCAGCGGAAATACCAGGCGAGCAGGGATCGTTTCGGGACGCCCACCGCGGCCACTCGGCGCTGGCCGAGCGCACGCTGCGCGTCAGCGAACGCCTGCTGAAGGCTGACGCCTTCGCCGCTCTGCGCATGGGCAGCGGCATGCAGTCCATTCACACGGCTGACGGCCTCCTCGGCCAACGCAACAGCCGAATTTCGCGTCACGCGACTGGAATCGAACTCCAGCTTCTGTACAAGTGGTTGTCGACGATAGTTCAGGCCCCAGATGATGAGAAAGACGAGATACAGGAGCGCGGCGAAGACGGTCAGGCGTCCGGCCGCATCCCGCATCAGGGCCAGCGGTCGCCCGCCGCGCGACCGCACGGCCCGACGCACGAAGCCAAGGATGAGGACCGTGACCGCGAGATCGAGGAGGGCGACCGGGATCAGATTCGTCACCGGCGTCAGGTGCGTCTGAACGATCAGATAGAACCCGTTCGAGTACCAGCGCTCGATGAATCGTGATGACAGTGGAAGGATCGCCGCGGCGACGGCGACGATGACGATCGCCAGCCGAAGCGTTCCGCGGCGCGTCAGCTCAGTGCGACGAGGCGGCATTCGTGTGCGGCGTGTCGCCGGTAATCAGACGAATGGCGCGCTGATAACTGAAATACGCCCACGCCCATTGCATGAACACCAGAAGGCGGTTTCGGAATCCGATCAGGTTGAAAATGTGGACGAACGCCCAGACCAGCCACCCGATGTAGCCCTTCAACTGCAACCAGCCAAGATCCGCCACCGCTGACGCCCGGCCGATTGTCGCCAGGTTGCCGAGGTCGCGATACACGAACGCCTGCACCGGCTGCCCCTCGATCATCCGTTTGATGCTGGCAGCGGCGTGCCGTCCCATCTGCATGGCCACCTGCGCAACCCCGGGGAGCGGCTTTCCGCTCGCGTCTTTCAGCGACGCGAGATCGCCGATCACGAAGACGTCGGGATGCCCTGGAATCGTCAGATCGGGCTGGACCAACACGCGTCCGGCCCCGTCGAGGGGGACGCCGAGCGTGGCGCCGAGCGGCGACGCGGCGACACCGGCGGCCCACAGGACAGTCTGCGCGGCAATCGTTTCCGAGCCGATCGCGACACGCCCCGGCTGAACGTCGGTCACCGGGCGGCCCGTCATCACTTCCACGCCGAGCCGTTCGAGATCGTGACGTGCGGCCTCGCGCAGCTTCTCCGGAAACGTGCTCAACACGTACGGCCCCGCTTCCACGAGAATCACGCGTGCCGATCCGGGGTCGAAGTGTCGGAAGTTCCGCGCCAGAGATTGCCGCGCGATCTCGGCCAGCGCTCCAGCCAACTCCACGCCGGTTGGTCCACCCCCGATGATGACGAACGTCAGCTCCTCGCGCCGGCGCTGTTCGTCCGATTCCCGCTCCGCGTGCTCGAACGCGAGCAGCACCCGGCGCCGGATGTCGAGCGCATCTTCGAGCGTCTTCAACCCGGGCGCGATCGATTGCCACTGATCGTGCCCGAAGTACGCGTGCGTGGCGCCGGCGGCCACGATCAGGAAGTCGTAATCCATGACGCCATCCGAGAGCACGAGCCGCTTCGCGCTGGTATCGATCGACGTGACTTCCGCGAGAAGGACTTCCACGTTCGCCTGATGCCGGAGGATCCACCGGATCGGCGACGCGATGTCACCCGGCGACAAGGCCGCCATCGCGACCTGATACAGGAGCGGCTGGAACAGGTGATGGTTCCGCCGATCGAGGAGCGTCACCCGAACCGGCGCCCCCCTCAGCGCCCGCGCGGCATACAGCCCCCCGAATCCGCCCCCGATGAGGACGACATGTGGCTCCGGCATTCGATCATGTTCCCCTTTATCGGCGACGGCGCCAAGCACGGCGGAAGGGTGCCAAAGGTGCCAAGGGTGCCTATGGTGCCAGGGTGCCTACGGTGCTAGGGTGCCAAGGTGCCAGGGTGCCAAAGTGCACGTGCCAGTGTGCCAGGCACCCGAAGGCGAGGCACCGTGGCACCTGGGGCATCCGCACGTCAAACGTTGGCACCTAGCACGCGGTGTCAATGGCACCTTAGGCACCTTCGCACCTTAGGCACCTTCGCACCTTAGGCACCTTTGGCACCCAGGCACGTGCTAGCCCCCAGGCACGTGCTAGCCCCAGGCACGTGCTGGCCCCCAGCCATGTGCCGCGAAGGAATACGTATTGCAAAGTGATTGAACATGAGTCTGACAACCCACGTGGCGCGATGGGGTGGAATGCGGTTGTCCCGGCGGCTCAGGCGATCGCTGCCGTGGATCGGGACGGCGATCGCGGTTGCGACGGTGTTCTCGACGATGAGGCGGAAGGGCGTCGTGGGCGGCGTACTCGACACTGGGTTGAACGCGGTCCCTCTCGTCGGCGCCGCCAAGAACGTCGTCGAGGTTGTCCGCGGACGGGATTTTTTCCCGGACCGGCCGGTCCGGCCGCCCGCGCTCACCGGCCGATGATCAGCCAGCCGGCCCAATAGAACGGCGCAGACGACGCCTGACGCCCCCGAAACAGGTGACGGGCGCCCTGAAAGGCCTCGGTTGGCGTGCGCCCTTCCTTGAGACCACGATGGGCCTCGCGCAACAGTTCCGCGCAGACCGCTTCGTCCGAAGCCCAGCGTGGCAGCACCAGCGTCGGCACTCCGGAGGCACGCCACGCCCACTGGACGATTGCAGCCCCGTCAGCGCCGTCACGCATCGAGAGTGCGGCGGGATCCGACAGCACGGCCACGCGGGCGTGCAGATCCATGTTGACGATCTCGCGCGCCTCCAGGGTCCCGTCGTCGTTCGTGGGCTGAGGGTCAGAGTCCTCGGGCTCATCGGCGAGCAGAATTGGCGAGAACAATGGACTCGCGCCGTTGACTCTGAACGGCGCGGCCAGGTGAATGACGCCGGCCTTGGGCAATGACTCGCGCGCAGCGCGTTCGGTTGCGCCGTGGGCAGTGAGCGCGATGGCCTGACCGTCGTCAGAGCCCGCCGTGGCATCCGTCACTTCCCTTTCGAGCACGTCGTCTGCGCGCATGGACCATCCAGGCGCCGTCTGTTTGACCCGCTCACGCGCCGCCGCGCCAATCGCCGGCGCGCCGATCGCCACGACGACTCCTGGCGCCGCCTCGGTGATCGCTGGTGTACGAATCAGCGCTGAGATCGACGCTGCGTACGTCACCGTCGTCACGTCGGCAAGGTAGTGGTCACCGACGGGGAACGCCTCGAATGGTACGCGCCACAACGCTTCATGGGGGATGACGATGACCGTCTTGGCGCGGGAGGCGCGATCGAGGGCGTCGCCTGGCAACGCCTTGACGAGATCCGCTGACGTACGGCGCCACTCTGCGGGATCTTTCAGCGCCGCCGGGCGTAGCATTTGCGCGATGCGATCCGCGAGATCCTTGCGCGAAAGTGGCGCGACTTTGGCGGCAAACGTCACGCCGGAGTCGCCGTGCCACGCCGCCAGGACGAGCAGATCAGCGTCGTCCACGATGAAGTCGAGCAGCACCGTGTCCTCGCCGAGCAACTTGTCGAGCTCCGCCGAAGACGCCGGCGTGAAGAGCCCTCGCCAGGTGCGCAGATCGGGCAGCCGCGTAAAGAGCGCGTCACGCCATGCCGCCAGCTTCTCCGCAGCTTCCGTCGCGTCGCGATCGAGCCGTTCGAGGCGGGCGGCGTCGGGCCTGGGAAGCCCCTTCTCGCGCGTGATCTGCGCCTGCAGCGAGACGAGCTCGCCGGACATCGCCCGCTCTTCTTCGCGTTCCTCGAGCGACATGCCGCGTGCGATCTCGCGCTGACTCGTGGCTAGCGCCGTCCGCAACGCGTGAACGCGAAGCCGTTCAACAGTCTCGAACGCCGTGGAGGCGTCACCGTTCTCGGCCTGCAGCACCGCAAGCGTTGCGTACGCGGCGGCGGAATCGCGGGAGACGGGACTGCCGGGGCGCGTCTGGGCGAGCTCCTGGAGGTGCTCCACCGCGTAGATCGCTGCGCCCGCGGCGCCAAGCGCTTCAGGACGCGCGCCTTTACGCCGGAGCGCACGGGCCTCCGCCACCTGCGCGCGCCAGAGTACGTCGTCATTGTTGAGGCCAACGGCCGTCCGCCGGGCCCGAACGGCGGCCTCAACCGCCGCGTCGTGCTGACCGCCGCCGCTCAGCGACTGCGACAGGCCAATCTCTGCCCGGGCCGCGAGCTCGCGGCGGCCCAGCGCGCTGAAGATGTCGATGGCTTTCCGGTACGACGCGGCAGCCTCGGCAAACTTGTCCTGTTCGTTCTGCGCAAAACCAAGACCGACCGTGGCGCCGCCAACGCATTCCTTGTCGTCGATAGACGTACAGGCGGCGATGCTGCGCCCGTATTCGTCCTCGGCCGCGGGGAATTTGCCGGCCACGAGATCCGTCAGCGCGATCGCCTGCCAGGCGCGGCCAGAATTCGCCGCATCTTTCGCGGTCTCGAAGTCGCGCCGTCCCTCGTCGAAGCTGCCGCGCGCAATCTCGACGTTGCCGAGGTTGAAGTGGGCTTCGCCGATATTCATGAGCGCGGTGCCCTGCCCCGTGATGTCGTTGCGTGCCTTTCGCTCGGCGAGCACCGCGGCGAAGGCGTCGAGCGCACCGGCGAGATCGCCCTGTGCCATCAACGTGCGGCCCAGCCCTTCGAGAGCGATCGCCTCCGAGGTCGTGTTGAAGATGCGTTTGTTGATCTCTCGGCTGCGCCGGTAGTCCGCGACGGCGGCCGTGTAGTCCCCCTGCAGGTAGCGGACGTTGCCGGTGCTGATGAGCGTCGTGCCCAGGCCGGCCTCGTCGTTCAACACCTCCTGAATGGCGGCGGCGAGCCGAAACCGCTCGAGCGCCTGCGTGTACTCGGCCCGCGCGTAGTGAACCGTTCCCATTCCGCCGAGCGCGGCCGCCATGGCCGCGTCGTCACCCCGGTCGCGTTCGATGGCCAGCCGGGCCGAGTACGAGCTGAGTGCAGGCTCGAACTTGCGCTGGAAGTAAAGGGCATTGGCCAGGTTCTGAAGGGCTTCCCCTTCGAAGCGCTGGTTCTTCGTCCGCCGCGCGGCTTCGACCATCCGCTCGTAGATGATTTGCGCTTGTGCGTATTGCCGTCGGGATGCTGCGAGGGATCCGAGCCGGTTCAACGACATCGAGAGGCTGTCGTTGACCAGATCGGGATCGGCGGCGTAGAGACGCTCGCGTGCTTCCGGCGTCGTCTCCTCGACCAGATCGACGGCGAGATCGTCGGTGGCGGGCCCCTCACGTGTCAGTTTCCAGTCTTCGCCCTCGCGAACGTAGGTCAGGCTTTCGACCATCGTCGATCGGCGGGTCATGGGTGGACCGCCGGGTATGCGACTCCTTTCCGTCCTTTCACGCGTGGCCGTGACCCGGACGCGCGTCGCCTCGCCCTTGCGCTCCACACGCTGGATGGTGATGTCGGAGAACTTGTCATCGCCGGAATCGAAGATGTATTTGAGCTGAAGCGGCTGCGGGCGAGTCGCGGTCGCGCTCCAAAGCGCGAGGTACGCGTCCACATCTTCCGCTTCCTGCGTCGCGAAGAATCGATCGATGGCGAGCTTCAGCGCGGGATCGACGGAATCCTGACGGCCGCTGCCGGCCGTCAGGATCGACACCGCACACAGGACGTAACCGGCCGTTCGCAGAATCATCAGTGAAGATTGAAGTTGACCGTGATCGTCATGAGCACCTGCACTGGAACACCATTGAGGAGCGTCGGCGTGTACTTCCAGGCGCGCACCGCATCGATCGCCGCCTGATCCAGTAACGGTCTCGACCGCAGTACCTTGACATGATCGACGTTGCCGCGCTCGTCGATGACGGCTTCGAGAATCACTATCCCTTCGACGTGCGCCTGTTGGGCAATCGCGGGATACAGCGGTGGCACATGGACGATCTTCTTCGGCTCGCGGATCAAGCCGCCAGGACGAACGGGCTTTACCACAGCCGGCGGTAGAGGCGGCGGCTCGACGACGGGCGGATCGGTTGGCACACCCACGCCGACTCCGACATCGAGCCCCGACGTCGCATCGGCCATGGCACCGACAAATGCTCCATCGAT
>DATAEK010000197.1:0-21744 GCA_036258055.1 Vicinamibacterales bacterium | reverse complement strand
CACTTGCAGAAGGGAGGTAGCAGAACTACAGGTCAAACACATACAGGACTGAAGGGTGGGCGAACACGACACCGGAGGAACGTCGGTTGGAATCAACGAGAAGGGAGACTGGACGATGATTGATGACCGTGTGAGTGGTTCGGTGCTCGACTCGGCGTTGGACATCAGGACCGAGTTGGTTGCATCGGGGGAGTGGGCGGATGTCACAGCCTGAGATTCGTGCTGACGTGAGGTCCGAGGACGCTCCCCTTTTATTGAAGGCCGAGGAAGTGGCGAAGATGCTCGGCCTCGGGCGCACGAAGGTTTACGAGATGATGGGCGCAGGGGAGCTGCCGGTGGTCCGCATCGGGACTGCAGTTCGCGTTCCACGACAGCGGTTGCTCGACTGGATTGAGGAGAACACCGAGAAAGCGGCGTAGCGGGTGGCGATGTGGGGGCGGCACGGACCTCGGGGCCGTGCTTGCCCCCCGGAACAAGGGAGGAATCAATGGAAACACCGAAAGAAAAACCGAAGAAACGTAGGCGCGGGCGGGGCGAAGGGAGCATTTACGAACGGAAGGATGGTCGCTTTGCAGCCGTCGTGAACGTCGGGTTCCGCAACGGCAAGCGGGTTCGGAAGACGTTTTACGGCGAAACTCGTGGCGAAGTGCAGGAGGAGCTGAAGAAGGCTCTGCGCGAACAGCAGCAAGGGTTGCCCGTGATGGTCGAGCGGCAGACGGTTGAGCAGTTTCTGACGAACTGGTTGAACAACGCAGCCAAACCCCGAGTGCGACCGAAGACTTACATCAGCTATACCCAGTTGACAAAACACCATCTGATTCCGGCGATTGGGAAGATTGAACTGTCCAAGCTGACGCCACAGCACGTTCAGGAAGTGTTGAACGGAATTATCGAAAAAGGCCTTTCAACTCGAACTGCGCAGCTTGTTCGCGCGGTGCTCCGCCGCGCGCTGAATCAGGCCCATCGGTGGGGCCTGGTAGCGAGAAATGTCGCTGCGCTGGTTGACCCGCCGCGCGTTGTCAGGCGAGAGGTCCAACCGTTCACTGTCGAGGAAATGCCCAAGCTCCTTCGGGCCTTCGAGAGGGAGCGACTGGGGCCACTGTATGTGCTGACGTTGACCCACGGGTTGAGGCAGGGTGAAGCATTGGGCCTACGATGGCAGGACGTTGACCTCAACGCCAAGGAGCTGCGAGTTCGGCAGGCGCTGCAGTGGGCGGACAAAAAGCCGCAATTCGTGGAGCCAAAAACGAGGCAGAGTCGCCGCACTTTTGCGCTTGCAGACGATGTTGTCAAGGCGCTGCGAAAACATCGAAAGGCGCAACTTGAACAGCGTCTTGTCGCGGGTGGAGACTGGGAAGAGCATGGTTTGGTTTTTACTACGCGAACGGGCAGACCGCTCGACGGAGTAAACGTGACGAGGGATTTCAAGCGGATGCTCAGGAACGCCGGTCTGCCCGTTCGACGCTTTCACGACCTCCGACACACGACGGCGTCGTTGCTGTTGTATCGGAAGGTGCAGCCGCGTGTCGTGGCCGACCTCCTCGGACACTCCGAAATCAGAGTGACGATGGACCTCTACTCGCACGTCGCCCCCGTATTGCAGCGCGAAGCGGCCCAGCAGATGGATGCTCTCCTCAAGGCTGCGAAGGCGCGTCGAAAGTGATTGGCTGTCAGTTTGGCTGTCAAACCCGCCCAGGCAGGTCAACGCCATCCAGAATCGTTGAATTTATTAGATTTTCTGGAGCCGGCGGTCGGACTTGAACCGACGACCTGCTGATTACGAATCAGCTGCTCTACCAACTGAGCTACGCCGGCACGGCGGAGGGAATTACCCGTCAGGGCAACCTCGGAAGTGTAGCACAGTCGGCGTCTCGACCGCCGCGATCGCCGGCAGGCGAGCCCTCGGTTACGCTGGGGCATGGTTCGCTCCGACACGATCGCGATTTCAACCAAGGGTCAGGGTGATGCCCACGACCTCACACAGCGAATCGCGGACGCTGTCACGCAATCCGGTGTTCAAGCCGGCATCGTGACGGCGTTCGTCGTTGGGTCGACCGCCGCGATGACGACGATTGAGTTCGAACCGGGCGCGGTCGCGGACCTGAACCGCCTGTTCGATCAGCTTGCACCGCGCGCGGCGGACTACCGGCATCATCTGCGCTGGGGCGATGACAACGGTTCCAGCCACGTCCGCGCTGCGCTCCTCGGGCCTTCGCTCACCATTCCCATCGTCGGTGGGGCACTCGCCCTCGGCACCTGGCAGCAGATCATGTTGATCGAATTCGACACGCGGCCGCGGAAGCGAGAAGTGGTGGTGCAGATGGTGGGGGAGTAGACGGGTCCGACGGAGGCCGGACGCTGCCGAATCAACCTTTTGCGGGCTTTGCGCATCCAATCGCTGTTGTTCGCGCCACGCCGGCGCGGGAGGATGCGAGTGATGTTGGACCGCACGAAGCAGAACCTGCGCGAGGGCCTTCGCGCCCTGCGTACGGCGCCTTTGCTTTCGGCAATCGTGATCGTCACGCTGGGAATCGCGCTCGCCGCAAGCGTGACGGCCTTCAGCGTCCTGAACGCCAGCGTTCTCCAGCCGCTGCCGTTTCGCGAGCCGGGCCGGGTCCTCTTCCTGAGTCACGACTACCGCAACATGCGCGCCGCGAGCTCGCCGCCGCTCTTCCTCGACTACCGGCGCAGCACGCGCTCGTTCGAGTCCGTGTCCGCCGCGATGCCCTGGAACGCCAACCTGACCGGGGCCGGCGAGCCCGAACGCCTGCGCGGGCTGCTGGTCTCGGCCGACTTCTTCTCGACGCTCGGCGTCGACGCCGTCACAGGACGCGTGTTCCTGGCCGACGAGGAAACACCCGGCCGCGATCGCGTGGTCGTCATCAGTCACGGGCTCTGGCAACGGCGCTTCGGCGGCGCCGCCGGCGTCGTCGGCTCGACGCTGCGACTGAACGGCGAGCCGTACGAGGTGGTCGGCATCACGCCGCCGGGATTCGAGTGGGGACGGGCGTACGGCCGCGACGCCCAGGGCGAGCTGTGGGCGCCGTTCGCGCTGACGCCCGCCCGCGTCGCTGACGACAACCGGGGGAGCGAGTTCCTTGACGTGTACGCCCGCCTGCGCGGTGACGTGACGACAGACCAGGCGCAGGCGGATATCAACAGCCTCATCGCCACCCTGCGTGGACGATTTCCGAAGCGCTACACCGAAGCCAGCGGCTTCGGGGTGCGGCTCGTGCCACTTCAGCAGGAAGCGTTCGGACAGATCAAACCCGCGCTGGTGATTGTGTTCGTGGCTGTCGTGTTGCTGCTCGTCGTCGCGGCGACCAACGTCGCCAGCCTGTTGCTGACGCGGGCGGCGGGGCGGCGCCGGGAACTGTCGACACGGGCCGCGCTCGGCGCAAGCCCACGCCGCCTGGTTGGCCAGTTCATGGCGGAGTCCGCAGTTCTCGTGTCAGCCGCGGGTGCCCTCGGCCTGACGCTGGCATGGCTGGCGACGTCGGCGATCGCGCAAATCGATCCGGTCGCGCTGCCCCGCGCTCGTCCGATCGCGATCGACGCCTTCGTTGTCGCGTGTGCGGTTGGAGCGATGGCCGTGCTCGCGTGCGCAATCGGCTTCGTGCCGTCGCGGCAGGCCCGCCGCGCCGACCCGATGACGTGGCTGAAGACCGCGAAGCAGTCCGGTGCGTCGCGAGAGGTTGCGACGGTTCGCCGTGTCCTCATCGTGTTTCAGACCGCAATCGCGCTGACGCTGCTCATTGGCGGAGGACTCCTGGTTCGCAGCGTCTCCCGTCTGTACAGCACGCCGCTCGGCTTCACGAGCGACGGTGTGCTGGCGGCGCAGCTTCAGCTCCCGCGGACCCGGTACACGCAGGCCGTCACCCGGAGTCAACTGGTCGATCAAATCGTGAGCCGCTCAGCCGGGCGATCGGGCATCCTGTCCGCCGGGGTCGTGTCGGAACTGCCGCTCGGCGGCTCGAGCAACAGCGGCACGTTCGAGATCGACGGCCGTCCCGTTGACCGCGCCGAGAACCTTCCGCACGCGGAGCTCTGGTCGGCTTCGCCCACGTACTTCCCGACGCTCGGCATTCCGTTGACGCGAGGGCGGCTCTTCGACGCTCGCGATTCCGCGGACAGACCCGCCGTCGCGATCGTCAGCGAAGCGCTCGCCGCACGCTACTTTCCTGGTGTGGATCCGATCGGTCAGCGCATCGATTTCGAAGGCGGGCCGGGCGCTCGCAGCTGGCGCGAGATCGTGGGCGTGGTCGGAGACGTGCGCGATCGCCGTCTCGACAAAGCCGCAGAGCCGCAGCTCTACGTGCCCTACGGACAGCGCTCGACAGGTGGACTCTTCGTCGTCGTGCGCCGTCCAGGCGAAGCGGCATCGGCTCTACCTGACGTTCGCGCGGTGGTTCGCGAGCTCGATCCGGATCTGCCGATCTACAACGCCACGACGATGGCCGACCTTCAGGCGAAGGACACGCGGGATCGGCGCATCGTCCGCAGCGCGCTCGTCGGGTTCGCCGCCGCTGCACTGCTGCTCGCTGCCCTCGGCCTCTACGGATTGCTTTCGCAGATGGTTCGCGACCGCGTACCCGAGATCGGGGTTCGCATGGCACTTGGCGCAAGCCCCGCGGACATGATGCGGCTCGTTCTTCGGGAAGCCGCGTCGGTCGGTCTGTTCGGAATGCTTGGCGGGCTGGCCACCGCGTTTGCCGCCACCCGCCTCCTCAAAGGACTGTTGTTCGGCGTGAGCACAACGGATCCGCTGACCTACATCGTCGTCCCACTCCTCCTTGCCATGGTCATCCTGGCTGCCTGCGCGTTGCCTGCCCGACGCGCCGCGCGGGTGGATCCGCTGGTGGCGCTCAGGAGTGAATGAGTCAGTTGGAAGCCGAGTGGCTTGTACAGCTGGCCCGAAGTAACGTTCGTTGACCTTGGTGTGGCTTCGAGCCGCGCGCTGCGTGAGGCTTGGCTAGCGACTTCCGACTGTGCTGCCGACGGTGACTACCGACCACCGGCTCCCGACCACCGACTCCCGACCATCGACTGACATCCATCAAGTGATCGTCTTCAGCAACCCCTCCGCATACGCGTAGTCGAGCGTTCGCTGTCCTTCCGTGAACCACGAAACGATTGGCTCGAGCACATTGCGGGCGTCGGCCGGGCGGCTCGCGTGAACGAGGAAGTCGGCGTACGCGCGCGCCGCGCGCAGCTCGAGCCATCGCGCTCCCTGGCTGCGTGAGATGGCGAGTGATTTGGCGAACCAGCGCTCCGCGTCCGGAGTCCTGATCCCCTGCCGGACGAGCAACGTGGCCTGAATCCTCGCGTGCTCGGCATCGTACGCGTGCTGACCTGTCGCGCCCGCCACGGTTGCCGATTCGTCGAGGATACGCTGAGCGTCCGCCCATCGCTGGGCGCGGAGAAGTGCTCCCGCATACAACACCAGATAGTAGGGCCGGAGGAGCGTCGAGTTCGTCAAGGCGTGCGCCGCGAGCCCCTCGGCGATCTCCTGAATGCCGCGTGCGGAATCGCCAAGCTCGATCCGGGCGCGAGCACGCAGCGGCACTGCCCACTGCAATTCCTGCGCGATGCCATGTGCCGTACAGACCGTCGACAGCTCGTCGAACGTCGTCATGACGGCGGCGGGTGAGCGAAGCGCCAGGTGCGCGAAGATCTCGAACAGCAGCGCGAACGCCAGCGGCTGCGGATGATCGATCGCTCTCGCCTGGGCGACTGCCTGGCTGGCCTGGACGATTCCCTGTTCGGGATAGCCGAGCATCGTCAGAGTACGTGAGATCTCACAGCGGCAGAAGATGCCCGGCTCGATGCCGGTTTGCCAGACGCGCGGCGTGTGAAACGCAGGATCGTAGAGCTCCAGCGCACGGGCGAGGTGATCGTGCGACGCTTCGAGCTCGCCAAGATGAAAGAGCGCGGCGCCCACAGACCACAGTCCAATCATCTGCAAATGCGGATCGCCGAGCCGTTCGAAGAGCCCGAGCATCTCGAGCGACACGTCGTGCGAGGCGCGGATGTCACCACTGACGACGTGGTGAGCGGCGAGACCGATGAGGACGGGGATGACCCGTGCAGGATCGTCGACCTGACGGCAGAGCTCGCGGGCGCGGGCGTAGGCCTCTCCGACTGCTGGGACTGCGTATCCCTGGCTGGTCTTGATCGCCAGGCCGTACGTCATCTGCAGTCCAAGTTCCGCGGCTGCGCGCGCCTGGCTCTCGGGTTCGTTCTGCAGCAGCGCCAGTCCGCGTTGCGCGAGTTGTGCGGTTTCATCGTGCGCGTAGAGCCGCGCTGCGGCCTGCGCTGCGCGATTCCAGTACTCGGCCGCCCGAATGTTGTCTCGCGCGGCTTCGAACAGGATGGCGATGTCCGCGGCGCGTTCCCCAGGTTGATCGCCGGTGCGGCGGATCAGCACGTCGGCGACACCGCGACTGAGCGCGACGCGCCGGGTCGCGCGCAACGAGTCGTAGAAGGCGTTGTGGTAGACGTGATGCGCGAAGCGGTACCGCACTGTCAGTGACCGGTCGGCATTCTCGTGCTCGTCGACGAATCGCACGAGCGCATGCTCGCGTTCGAGACGTTCGAGGCGATCCTCCACGTCGTCGTCTGGCAGCTGGAGCACCGAAGCCACGAGGGCCGAATCGAAATCAACTCCCTGCACGCTGGCCGCCGCGAGCAGCCGCCGATCCGGGTCGTCGAGCGCGTCGACCTTGCGCTGAATCAGGCTGCGGACCGATTCGGGGAGCTCGCTCTCCAGCCTCCGCAAGTCCTCTTCGACGATCCATCGGCCATCTTCCTGGCGGACGATCTGCCGCCGCCGCAGCTCGCGGAGAAGCTCCGACATGAACAACGGGTTGCCGTCGGTGCGGTCGTGAATCAGCTGCGCGAAGCCAGCGGGGAAGTCGTGATCTGGAAACTGCAGGGCAACGTAGCGGACGATTTGCTCGACATCGAGGTACGACGGGGCGATCTCGCGGCACAGACCATGTGCCACGAGGTCGAGCTTGAGCGGCAGGAAGGGGTGTCTGGCCTGCGCGAGCTCTGACGGCCGCGAGGTCACGACGATCAGGATGCGCGACTCCGCCAGGCGCCGCGCGAGGTATCCGAGCAAATCCGTGGTCGACGGATCCGCCCAGTGCATGTCATCGAAGCAGAGGACGACCGGCTGGAGGCGTGCGACCTCCTCGAAGAGCGCGGCGATTTCGCGTTTGAGACGCTCCTGCGATCCCCCGACGGTTTCAGCGGCAAGCCGCGCCGCTGACGAGTCGTTGGGTGACGGCGGCATGATCTGCACGTACCAACTGGGGGCGAGCGCGCGAATGAGCCGAGAGATGCTGCCAAGGTGCTCGTGGCGCTGCATGCTGTCGAGCACTTCCAGCACCGGAAGATAGGCTTCGCTTCCCGCGAGACGTTCCGAGCAGCGGCCTCGACCGACGCGCACCGGGCTTCCGCCCTCCTCGAGCTGCCGGACGAACGCGTCGACCAGCGTAGTCTTGCCCATGCCGGCTTCGCCCGACACGAGCACTAACCGGCCCTTGCCGCGATCGGCCGCCTCGAACTCGTGGATCAGGGCGTCGAGCTCACGTTCGCGACCGACGACGTCCTGCGGGGCAGACATCTTGCGCGGCAAGACGGTGACTGACGACAGCGCGGCCGCGACGCCGGAATCGTGCGCGAGGTTCAGGCGGAACATGACCTCGCTCGCGCCGGGCCTGAGCTTCGGATCCTTCTGAAGCGCTTCGAGGATCAGTTGATCGAGCGGACGTGGCAGCTCAGGGTTGAGGAGCGACGGCGGTTCCGGTGTCTCCCACATCAGCGCGTGAAGCGTGCCCATCGGCGACGCGGCGATGAACGGATGACGTCCGGTGACGAGCTCGTAGAGCAGAACGCCGAGCGCGAAGACGTCCGCTTCCGGCGTGACCTTTTCGCCGCGCGCCTGTTCGGGCGCCATGTATCCAATCGTGCCGAGGATCAGCCCCGCGTCGGTACCGGCGGTGGTGCTACCGGCAGCGAGGGCATCCGGCTGGAGTCGCGCCAGGCCAAAATCCAGCAGCTTGACGTAGCCATCCGGCCTGACCATGACGTTTTCGGGCTTGATGTCGCGGTGGATGATCTGCGCCGCGTGCGCCACTGCGAGGGCTTCCGCAATCTGGCGCGCGATAGAGACGATCCGGGAGAGTTCGATGCCCTGGTTTGCGACCTCCCGGAGCGTGGCGCCGTCGATGAGCTCCATCGCGACATAGCGGTCGTGGCCGACGACGCCGGTCTCGTAGATCGTGACGATGTTGGGGTGATTCAGCGACGAGGCGAGCGTGGCTTCGCGAAGGAGCCGGTCGAGCGCGGTCTCGTCGTGTACGAGCGCTCGCCGGATCATCTTGACCGCGACGTCACGGCCAAGCCGTGAGTCGGCGGCGCGATACACCTCCCCCATGCCACCAGCGCCCAGCTGCGACAGGATCTCGTACGGACCGATGCGGGTGCCGGCAGGCACGTTCACGCCCGACACCTCGCGGGGCAGTGGGATCGGTCGAAACCCAGGCGAACGCTCATCGGAGGGACGCGGCGATTATATCCACTCGATCAGGGGCGGGCCGACCACGAGGCGTCGCGGTTCGCCACGACGCGGCGCGAGATATTCACTCGAATGCCCGGCCACATCTGAATCCCGGATGGCGCACGTCGTTGATGCCGTCCTTACGGTCGAGATGAGTGGATAGTGATCAGAACCCAGTCGCTCGTTTCCTCGACGGACATCTGCCTGCCATCCAGGCGGCAACCGGAAGAACACGTGATCCAGACGCAACAGGTTGCGGAATGTCGGGCGGGGGTCGCGCGGCCGCGAGCCGGGGAACGCCAGGGCCATCTCCGTGTATGCCAGGTCGCCAAACCCGAACCAGGTGTTGAAGTCTCCCCCGAGCACCGCCGCATCAGCGTCCGCGAGGAACGAGACCAGCGCGCGCGCCTGACGCGCGCGCGCGTACTCGCCGCCGGCGAACCACAAGCGGCGAGGACCGACCATGTTGTCGAGGTGCGCGGAGACGACGCGCAGGGACCAACGGGTCCCCGTACTCGTCGCCCCGGCGACCGTCGCGGCGACGGCCACCCGACGCTGCCCTTCGAATGGCAGTTCGATCGCGGACACATCCGTGAGCGGCAGGCTCGAGAGAATGGCATTCCCGCGATCCTCATTGGATTCGGCGCCGCCGTTTCGCATCGACGGCACGTAGTACGCCCCCAGTTGCGTGGCTTCCGCGATCGAGGCGATGTCCCGTGTTTTCAGCGTCGCGGCCCGATGACCGAGTTGGCCGGCGAACGATGCCGCCGCCGGCAGCGTGGACGGCACATCGCTTCCGCGTCGATAGGTTTCCTGCAGCAGCAGCACGAGCAGGATGTCGGTGCCGTTCGCAACCCGAAGTCGGCGCACGAGCTCGACGACGTCGGCGTCTCCGACCGCCGTGTTCCAGCTGACGACCAGCATGCAATCCGCGATTGGCAATCGCGGTAGCGCCGCACGCACGTATGGAGGCCCGACACCTACGGCCCACCGCTCGAGCCTTCGTCGATCCGGTGCCGCCGCCGGCGCGAACCACGACAGCTCGTGCGTTGACGGCGGATCGCGCCGCACCAGAGCGTAGCCGCCCGCGCACGCACTCGAGACAGTACCTGCAGCCGCAAGAACACCCACGAGTGTGAAACGGCCGAGCCAGATGTGAACGTGAATTGCCAAGGATGAGGAAGAGAAGAGAACCGCTCGATCGATCTTAACACCGGCTCGATCGGGAAATGCTGTGGCTGACTTTGTGCATCTGCCGTCGGCGTGCATGCGGGTGTTTTTCGAGCCTGCTGTGTCGTTCCGATCCTGGTGAGTGTCGCGTGCGGGCAGTCGACGTCAACGAGCGTGACTGCGCCTTCGACGGCGGAACGGTGTCAACTGACGGCAGCCACCTCGAGCTCATCATTCACGGCGTCAGGCGGCAGCGGGATGATCACCGTCACGGTGGCGCGGGAGTGCGGGTGGACAGCCTCGAGTCAGAACTCGTGGCTGTCGTTCACATCGTCAGCGAACGGGCAAGGTGATGGCACCGTAGCATTTCGTGTCGCGCAGAACGCGGATCCAGTCAGTCGCAGCGGCGCGATCCTCGTGGAGGATCAGCGCGTCGGCGTCGGACAGGATGCCGCGCCGTGCACGTATCGTGTGACCATGCCGCCGCCCACGGCGGACCCCGCCGGCGCGACTCTTTCGGCTCAGGTCGATACGCCCTCGGTCTGCCAGTGGACTGCGTCCACGAATGCATCGTGGATCGCGCTTGCACCCCCTTCGGGCAGCGGATCACGCACGCTCTCCGTCACGGTCTCCGCCAATTCCGGCGCCGCCCGCACTGGGTCACTGACGATCGCAGGGCAATCGATGACGCTGAGTCAATCGCCGCAACCTGCAGCGCCGCCGCCTACACCGACGCCGTCGCCGACGCCGGCGCCTGCACCGACGCCGTCGCCGGCGCCTACACCGACGCCGCCACAGCCGACGCCCAATCCACCTCCCGCGCCGACACCGCCACCGGCGCCGCAGGCGACCGTGAGCGGAAAGGTCGAGTCGCTAACGGGCAAGTGTCCAACTCTGCAGTTCGAGGTGAAGAAAACGACGGTGTTCACGACGGCGGACACCACGTTCAGCAACGGATCGTGTAAGGACGTGGACCGCGGCACGACGGTCACGGTAACGGGCACGATCGAGAGCCAGAAGCTGCGTGCCGATCGCATCGAACTCAAAAATTGAGCGTCACCAACGAGCGATGTGTCGCCACGCTTCGGTCATCGTCTTTGCGCTCCTGGCGACTGTCGCCCCAGCCCGCGGGCAGGAGACCGTCCGCGACGTCGTCGCGTTCCTCCTCACGAATCAATCCGTGCCGACGTCGGACTTCGAGCGTGACCGCGCGGCCGCTGCCGCCGTCGCTGACACGATCGCGCGGGCGCTCCTCGTCAACCTGACGTCAGTACCGATTGCGACCTCGTCGAGCGGCTTCCTCTATCGCCTGAACTCCGACCTCGGCACCGTCGAGCGCGCCTCGCCAAGCTTCGGCGCCGTATTTGTGGAACGCGCGCTCACGCCAGGAAATGGCCGCGCCTCCCTCGGGATTTCCGGCAGCACGAGCGCATTCGACCATCTGGATGGGCTGTCGCTTCGCGACGGCACGCTCGTCACCGTGGCCAACAAGTTCCGCGACGAGGTGACGCCCTTCGATACCGAGTCGTTGACGCTCCGCATCCGGACGAGCCGCATGACGCTCTTCGGCAGCGTTGGCATCGGCGATCGATTCGAAGTCGGCGCCGCGATACCGTTCGTCAGGCTGACGCTCGAGGGGGATCGAGTCAACGTGTATCGAGGCTCGTCAGTCGTCCAGGCCCGCGCGACAGCGACGGTCAGCGGCGCTGCGGATCTCGCAGTGCGCGCGAAGTACACGTTGGTCAGCGGGCACAGTGGCGGCGTTGCTGCTGCGGCCGAGGTCAGGCTGCCAACCGGCAACGAGGAGAACCTTCTCGGCGCGGGCAAAGTCTCGTGGCGCATTCTGGGTGTGGCGTCGACCGAACGGGGCGTCTGGGGGATGCACGCCAACGTCGGCATCGTGAGGGGCGGCGTGTCCGACGAGACGACATTCAACGGCGCCGCCTCGATTGCCGCGCATCCCCGGCTGACCATCTCGGGTGAGCTGCTGGGACGGCAGGTCAGCGAACTGCGAGACCTGACCCTCATGAGCGCTCCGCATCCCACCATCGTCGGCGTGGATACGTTGCGGCTCGCGCCGGGGCTGACGGGGAGCACCCTGCTGAATGCCGTGATCAGCACGAAGTGGAACGTCTCTGGTACGCTCGTGCTCAGCGGCTACCTGGCCTGGCCGCTCGTGAGTCGCGGGCTGACCGCGTCGATTACGCCAACGATCGGGCTCGAATACGCCTTCTGAGGCAGGCGGCTGCTTCAGCGGTCAGCGACGGTCGCGCTGACGATCGTCCAGCCCTGCTGATCCCCCTTCAACCGAAAGCTCCAGCGGCGCGACTCGAAGTGCGAGCCGCCTCCGACACGGGGCGTCCAGCGAGCCGTGCCTGTGCAGTCGGCTCGACCAGCGCTGCCGGTCACCTCAACGTCGCAGTGGCTCAACGTCACGTACTGTTCGGTGAGGCCGGAGAACGCCTTCTCGAGGGCGTCGCGATTCACGCTGGGCCACACGTCCTGAGCAGCCGACGCATCCAAATCGTTGTAGGCCTGCTCGTAACGCTTCAACGTGTCCCGCACGAGCCTTCTCTGATCGATCGCCGCAGGTACACGGTCCGAAGCTCCCGCGGTCGGCTCGATCGCGGGCACAGCCACTGAAGAGCTCGTGGGCGCCATCAAGGTTGGGTCCAGACCGCGCGCGATTGGCGTAGCTGCGAGTGGCGAGACCGCAGCGTGATTCGGGAGATCGCCGCCCGTCGCCGCCCGCCGCGGTTGAGTTGCCGGGACGGCATCGGTGCCCCCTGGGAGGGCCGCCAGGGCGGTTGGCCGCGCCTCGGCCAGCGAATCTTCGGAGCGGTGCAACAGCGTCGGGGAGTCGAGCGACTGCACCAGGGGCACTTGCACCCGCGCGGTCACGAGGTCGTGGACAATCCTCAGGGCCGGCTCCGGTGCGCGAATGAGACGAATGTCCCGGTTCACCGGCGCAGTAACGGGCCACCTGACAGAAACGGGTGCGAAATGGTGCGCCAGCGAGAGAGCAAACGCGACGAGAGCGGACAGAGTCAGAAGCGCGCCGAAATGGACCACGGACCGCGACGAATTCGCCGGCCCGCGTGTGAAGGAATGATGGAATCCGTCCAACATCGGCGAACCAGACGGATCTGTATGCAAAAAGCAGGCGCGAGCGGCTACTCGTCCTCTTTCTCGGTGTCTTCCAGTTTCTCGGTGTCGTCCTGCTTCGCGCTGGTCGCGATGTTATCGATGTCGAGGTCGTCCTCCGGCTGCGCCTGCCAATCCTCGTCGGCGTCGTACAGGCGCCCCACCGGCCGCTCTTTGATTGGACCCTTCGGGCCGCGGTCGCCATCCTTGCGAGGCGGCTTCCGCTTGTTCTTGGGGGGAGCATCCGGGCCGAAGTTTCGGCTTCGAGCCGGCTGACCGCCCGCTCCCGCATCGGCGGGACGGGGTGCGAACCCGCCACCGCTCGGACGCGGCGCAAAACCACCAGGGCCCGAGGGCCGAGGTCCACCAAAGCCGCCGCCCGGGCGCGGGCCCGCCGGACGTTCCTCGCGCGGCCTTGCTTCGCTGACGGCCAGCGGACGTCCCTTGAACGGTTGCTGGTGATACCGGCGAATCGCTTCTTCAGCGACCGCACGGTCGGTGTAGTCCACGAAGGCGAACCCTCGCGGACGTCCGGTCTCACGATCGACCGGGAGCACGATTTGTGATGGTTGGCCGACGCCGGACAGGTGCTCGCGCAACTCTGCCTCTGTTGCCGCGTACGGCAGGTTGCCGATGAACAGACGGACTGACACAGCTCCCTCGTGATGCGCCGACATCCGGCCGAAACGGGCACCGCCCGCCCCACCCCTGCCGACAGGTCCCAACAAAATAGCACGGACTGGTGTCAACGGCTCATTCCGTACGTGGCGGGGCTGCCGGGGCCTGACTTCGTGGAGTCAGCCGAGGTTGAAGGCCGTCTGCGGCGTGCGCTACTATGGACTGTTGCGATCGTCGCAAAACTCCTCACAGTAGATGCCAACCGACCAGATCCATCGTGGTGAGATCGTCATCCGTGGTGCACGCACCCACAACCTGAAGAACGTCGATCTCAGAATTCCGCCGCGGGCGCTCGTGGTGATGACGGGTGTCAGCGGCTCGGGCAAGTCCTCGCTTGCCTTCGACACCATCTACGCGGAAGGGCAGCGGCGCTACGTCGAGTCGCTCTCGGCATACGCGCGCCAGTTCCTCGAGCGGATGGAGAAGCCCGACGTCGACGCGATCGAAGGCATCTGTCCCGCCATCGCCATTCGTCAGAAAAACAGCATCCGCAACCCGCGTTCGACAGTCGGTACGACGACCGAGATCCACGACTACCTGCGGCTGCTCTATGCGCGGGTGGGCCGCACCTTCTGCCGGAGTTGCGGCCGCGAGGTGATCCGGGAAACAGCCGAAGTCGTCGCAAAGGTGCTGAGCGGGCTGTCCGAAGGCACGCGGCTCCTGATTGGGTTCGACATGCCAGTCGTGACCGGTTCACCGCTCGCGCTGAGCCCCGAGCCTGAAGACGAGGACGCGGCTGCCGAGACGAACGGGGACGACAGTCCCGCACCGCAGCCTGATTTGCCAGGCCTCGTCGACCCGATCGCCGAGACGATCCTCGCGCTCCGCAAAAAGGGCTTCGGACGGTTGTACATCGACGGCCAGACAGTGTCGCTCGACGACGTGGATCCGGCGAGCCTGAAAGATCGAGCGATGCTTCAGGTGATCGTGGACCGCTTGAAGGTCGACGGCGACATCCGCGCCCGGCTCACCGATTCGATCGAAACGGCCTACACCGAAGGTGATGGCGCGGCGTTCGCCCTCGAGCTCACCGACGGGGTGCCGATCGTCCACCGTTTCAGCGAGCGCTTCGAGTGCCGCAGCTGCAACATCCAGTACGAAATCCCGCAGCCGCGGCTGTTCTCGTTCAACAACCCGTTCGGCGCGTGTCCGATCTGTCACGGCTTCGGCAACATCATCGAGCTCGACATGGATCTGGTCGTGCCCGATCCGTCGAAGTCGATCCAGCAGAACGCGATCGAGCCCTGGAGCAAACCGCACTACAGGACTCAGCTTGCGGACCTCAAGCGATCGGCGAGGGGTCGAGTTCGCCTCGACGTGCCGTGGTCCTCGTTGACCGACGACGAGAAACGGTTCGTAATCGACGGCGATGGCGCCAGCTTCGAGGGAGTGAAGGGGTTCTTCCGCTGGCTCGAGCGCAAGAAATACAAAGTGCACGTCCGGGTGTTCCTGAGCCGCTATCGCGGCTACCTCACCTGCCCGGAATGTCAGGGCGCCCGCCTGCGGCGCGAAGCGCGAGACGTTCGTGTCGGCGACCGGACGATCGATGTGGTGTGCAGTTTGACCGTCCGCGAGGCGGACTGCTTCTTTGGGGGCCTGCAACTCTCCGAGAAGGACGCGGCGATTGCCGAGAAGGTGCTGCGTGAGATCCGCAAGCGTCTCGGCTTCCTGGGCGACGTCGGGCTCGACTACCTGACCCTCGATCGACTTTCATCGACGCTTTCGGGCGGCGAGTCGCAACGGATCAACCTCGCGACGTCCCTCGGCTCTGCGCTCGTCGATACGCTCTACGTGCTCGACGAGCCATCGATCGGCCTGCATCCACGTGACAACGAACGCCTCATCACGATCCTTCGGAAGCTCCGCGATCAGGGCAACACCGTCCTCGTCGTCGAACACGACGCCGACATGATTCGTGTCGCCGACGTGGTCGTGGACATGGGGCTGGGGGCGGGTGAGCAGGGCGGACGGGTCGTGTTTTCCGGACCGCTGCGCGATTTGCTCCACGAGCCGCGGTCGCTCACCGCGAAGTATTTGCGCGACGAGTTGGCAATTCCGGTTCCGGCAGTCCGCCGCAAGCCCGCGAACCAGAAATTGCGTGTGCTGGGTGCGGCCGAGCACAACCTGAAGGAGCTGGACGTCGAGGTCCCGCTCGGGCTGCTCGTCTGCGTGACCGGTGTGAGCGGGTCGGGCAAGAGCACGTTCGTCCACGACGTCATCTACGCCGCGCTGAAACGCGTCAAGGGCGACTGGGATCGCCGCGTTGGCGCCCATCGGAAGCTCGAAGGCGCCGAGTTCGTCAGCGACGTGGTGCTGGTCGATCAGGCGCCGATCGGGCGCACGCCGCGGTCCAACCCCGTCACCTACCTGAAGGCCTTCGATCCGATTCGAGAGCTCTTCGCCGCGACCAAGGACGCACGCTCGCGGGGCCTCACCGCAAGCCACTTCTCGTTCAACGTCCCGGGTGGACGCTGCGAAGCGTGCGAGGGTGAAGGAGAAGTCAAGGTCGAGATGCAGTTCCTCGCCGACGTGTTCGTACCGTGTGAGCAGTGCGAGGGCAAGCGGTTCAAACCACAGGTGCTGGAAGTGAAGTATCGCGGACGGGGCGTCGATCAGGTGCTCGACATGACCGTGCGGGAGGCGCTCGCGTTCTTCAGCAGTTCGCCGAAGGTCCTGCGACGGCTGCAGGTCCTCGACGAAATCGGCTTAGGTTACCTGCGGCTCGGGCAACCGGCGACGACGCTCTCGGGCGGCGAAGCCCAACGGATCAAGATCGCGGCGCATCTCTCATCGCATACCGGCGATCGGATTCTCTACATCCTCGACGAGCCGACGACGGGCCTGCACTTCGACGACATCGCCAAGCTCCTGGCCGCGTGCCGCAAGCTGATTCAAGCGGGCCACAGCCTGCTCGTGATCGAGCACAACCTCGATGTCATCAAGACGGCCGACTGGGTGATTGATCTCGGGCCCGAGGGAGGGGAGGCGGGCGGCCGGCTGGTGGCTGCCGGCACGCCGGAACAGGTCGCCCAGATCGAGACCTCGCACACCGGCCGCTACCTTCGAGACGTCCTTGCCGTCGGCCGGGCCAACGCTTACGGAGCGTCCCGGAACTGACCTCGGCTGAAGGGCTCAGTCCGTGCGGCCGATGACAGAGGCCGGGAACTGACGCCGACGAAGCGTGCAAAACCGTGCCGTCCCCGTCATCGAGTTGTGGGAAAATAAGCATGCTCCCTCCCCGAGAGTTCATGACGTACTCCATCCGCGTTGTGGTTCTGGCCGCGGCAATGGCGATAGCTCTGCCTGCGGTCCATGCGCAGCAGATTCCCTTCGAAGATGTCGTCCGGAATCTGCGCAACCCCGATCCCAAGGTCCGGCTGTCGGCGCTGCAGCTGCTCCGTGAGGCGCAGCATCTCGAAGCGATCAAGCCCATCGCGCCGCTCGTGAACGACCCGATCGAGGAGATTCAGCTCGAGGCGCTGGCGACCGAGCTGTCCTTCTATCTGGTCGCGGACGCACCGGCGAAGCGCAAGGTGGGGTTCGTCCTCGAAATCCGCTCCAAAGGTGTCGCGCCGCAACTCTTCGAGCAAGGCCCGATGGTCGCGTGGCCGCGCCCGGTTCCGCCGGAGCTCGTGGATGCCCTGATCAAGGCGCTGGACGATGAGGGCGGGCGGGTCAGGAGTGAGGCCGCCTACACGCTCGGCATTATCGGGCGCGCACCGTTGACCGCTGACGAGAGCGCGGGTCTGATCAAGGCGCTCGATCACTACGATCCCGCCATTCGCACCGCCGCCGCCAGGGTCATCGGACGGCTGCAGGTGAAGAGCGCGTCGGACACGTTGATCAAGGCGATCAACGATTCCAGCGAGCAGGTGCGGTTCGCATCCATGCGGGCGCTCGGCGATCTGAAGGACGAGTCCGCCGTGCAAGCACTCACCGAACAACTCAAGTACTACGGCAAGGGTGAGGGCGCGTGGGCTGCGCTCGACGCGCTCGCGCACATCGCGCATCCGTCGAGCGTGCCGCTCTTCAAGGCCCGGTTGAACGACAAGGACGAGTTCATCCGGCGGGCTGCGGCAGAAGGCCTCGCGCGAACTGGAGACGCGTCGGAGCTGTCGACGCTCCAGGCGGGCGCGAGCACCGATCCATCCCCGATGACGCGCGCGGCGATGACCTTCGCGATGCAGAAGCTCGGTCAGAACTACTTGACCCGCCTCGTCGACTTCCTCAACTCGTCGCGGCTCGCGCCGCAGGTCCAGGGTTACCTGCGGGAGCTTGGTCCGGAGATCGTGCCTGCGCTGATGCCGAGACTGCAGGAGCCGGACGCAGACGTGCGCGCGCAGGTGGCCGAAGCCCTCGGGGCTCTCGGCGACACGTCGACGGTCGCCGTGCTGAATCCGCTCACGAAGGATCGCGATCGCGGCGTCGTGATGGCAGCGACCCAGGCGATCGATCGCATCAAGATGACGCGCCGATGATCCGCCAGGCTCCCGCGGGATGACGCGTTCGGCTCGTCGCGCCCTCCCGCGCGAGTTCTACGCACGACCAACCCTCGAGGTCACCCGCGATCTGATCGGGAAGGTCCTGGTCCACGACTCTCCGGCAGGATCGTCCGCCGGCATCATCGTCGAAGCCGAGGCCTACATCGGCGAGTCGGATCCCGCATGCCACGCGGCGCCGGGTCCCACGACGCGCAACACTCCTCTTTACGGTGTTCCCGGGATCGCCTACGTCTACCTGAACTACGGCATCCACTACCTCGTGAACGCGGTGACCGAACCGGAAGGCTCGCCGGCCGCGGTGCTCATTCGGGCGCTCGAGCCGATCGAAGGGGAAGCGTTGATGCGTCGACGGCGGGTGCGGGGCACCGCGCGGCTGGCGGCATCGCTCAGCACCGCGGAGATGTGCCGGGGCCCCGGTAATCTGACGCGCGCGCTGGGAATCAATCTGCGACAGAACCGGCTGGATCTCACGAAGAGCGCCCTGCGCATCGAGGATCGCGGCCTGCCTCGCCGCGAGGTGGCGTGGAGCCGGCGAATCGGAATCAACGTCGGCGTCGAATCGCCATGGCGGTGTTACGCGCTTGACAGCCCGTCGGTGTCAGGCTCGAGGCTGGAGAACGGGCGCGCTCGCGACGAGCGGTGACGGTCCCGGCGGGTACCGGTTCAGCGCCGCCGCAATCGGGTTCCGGATGACTGCTGGATGGGCACCTTCACCGTTTGCTGACGTCCCTCGCGCAGCACCACCAGTGTCACGGTGCTGCCAATCTTGGCATCCGACAGCAGCCGAACGAACTGCGAGGGATCGTCGATCGTCGTGCCGTCGAAGCTGACGATGATGTCGCCGGGGACGAGGCCGGCGCGATAGGCATCCGAGCGCTGGTCGACTGAATAGACCAGCGCGCCTCGCGTATCGGACGCGCCGAGCTGCTGCGCGAGACGCGTCGTCAGCGGCTGAATCTGAATGCCCGGGATGGTGCCGCGGCGGACGTCGCCGTACTTGATCAGGTCGTCCATCACGTGCCGGGCGAGATTACTCGGAACCGCGAACCCGATGCCCTGGTAGCCGCCGGACTCGCTGTAGATCGCCGTGTTGATGCCGATCAACTCACCTCTCGCGCTGATGAGCGCACCGCCGGAGTTGCCGGGATTGATCGCGGCGTCAGTCTGGATGAAGTCCTCGTAGGTCGCCAGCGCGCCGCCCAGGCTCCGGCCAGTCGCCGACACGATGCCAAGCGTCACGGTCTGATTCAACTGGAACGGATTGCCAATCGCCAGCACCCACTCTGCCACTTTCAATTTCGAGGAGTCTCCCCAGGGCAGCGTCGGCAGATCGTGCGCGGCGATCTTCAGCACCGCGAGGTCCGTCGCTTCGTCCACGCCGACCACCTTGGCCGGAACCTCCCGTTTGTCGCCGAGCACGACCGAGACCTGCGATCCGGCGTCGCCGACGACGTGGTTGTTCGTGAGGAGGTAGCCGTCGGCCGAGACGATGACGCCAGAGCCCAGGCTGAGCTGCCGCCGCTCGCGCGCACCGAACGGATCGTCGTTGCCGAAGAAGTACCGGAAGAACGGATCGTTTTCGAACGGCGAGTTCGATCGGCGGACAATCTGGGTCGACGAAATGTTCGTCACGCTTGAAACAGCACGTTGAGCGACGCCAGTCAGATCGGGCAACGCCGCTGGAACCGCGGCCGCCGCCGCGGGACGCGTCGCCTGGGCTGAAGCGGCGGAGAGCGGAGCGGGTTGAGTCGGGGCCGGGGCGGCCGCCGCGGTCTCTTCCACCCGAGTCATGCGGCCCGAGACAGCGAGGCCCGCGATGAATCCGAGGGCGAGGAGCGTAGCGAGCAGCGTCAGCAGGCTGATGCGTCGAGACATAGCAATGTCCTGGATGCTAACGAACTTCAATCTTGCGCGCGGGCGCGTCAGGCGTCTTGGGCAGCGTCACGGTCAGCACACCCTGCGCGAGGTCAGCCGAGACCGCCTCAACGTTCACCGTCTGCGCGAACTCGAACGTCCGGGCGAACGGCCCGTGGCCGCGTTCGACCTGATGGTATCGGACGCTCTCGTTGCCTCCTGTCACGCGGGCGGGGCGGCGTCCGCGAATCGTCAGCCGAGTGTGCTCGACCGCCAGATCGATCTGGTCACGGGCCAATCCCGGCACCTCGACTGTGATGACGTAAGCGGCCGGCGTCTCGTAGACGTCAATCGGCGGGGCCCACGAATCGGTGCGGTGGCTCGCCAGCCGTTCCTGCAGGGCGCGCAGATCGCGCATCGGATCCCACGTCATGAACCGATCGTATCGCAAACCGGCATTTTCCCAATGAAATGTGCTACCATTCGAAGGTTTCGGCACACTTTACCGACACGACAGGGGCACCATGAGTTCGATGCAGGCAACGCGGCTGCGTAAAGGGATGCTGGTCAAGATGGGCGAGGACCTCTATCGGGTGCTCGAGCTGCAACACGTCACCCCCGGCAACCTGCGCGGGTTCGTCCGGGCGAAGTTCAGGAACATCCGCAACGGGACGCTGTCCGACCAGAAGCTGCGCTCCGAAGACATGCTCGAGCGCGCGACGCTCGACGAGCGGCAGATGCAGTATCTCTATCGCGACGGCGAGGCGTTCCACTTCATGGACACCGAGAGCTACGAGCAGCTTCACATGACGGCGGAGGTGCTCGGCGACTCGGTCAACTACCTCGTTCCCGAGGCGACGATTACCGTGGAGTTCTACGGGTCGGAGCCCGTCGGCATCGAGTTGCCGCAGACAGTGGACCTCACCGTGGAAGACACGGCGCCCGGGATAAAGGGCGCAACCGCCAGCGCGCAGGTCAAACCCGCCCGTCTCGAGACCGGGCTGGTCGTGCAGGTTCCGCCGTTCGTGAACACTGGCGATCGCGTCCGCGTGAACACGGAAACGGGCGAGTACCTCTCGAGGGCCTGAACAGTCAGTTGGACATCACCCAGCATCGGCCGAATCACGGCTGGATCGAGGTCATCACCGGCAGCATGTTCAGCGGGAAGAGCGAAGAGCTCATCCGCCGGCTGCGCCGGGCCCAGATCGCGCGCCGCAAGGTCCAGATCTTCAAACCGATCATCGACGACCGCTACGGCGACGGTCACATCACGTCGCACAGCGAGATGCGGATCCCGTCGCAGAATCTCACGTCCGCGCGCGACCTGCTCGACCGCGTGCTGCCCGACACCGAGGTCGTTGGGATCGACGAAGGGCAGTTCTTCGATGCCGAACTGCCCGCGGTCTGCAACACCCTGGCGGATCAGGGCCGGCGCGTGATCGTGGCCGGGCTCGACCAGGATTACCTCGGCAAACCGTTCGAGCCCATGCCTCAGCTGCTCGCGATTGCCGAATACATCACGAAGACCCTCGCCATCTGCATGGTCTGCGGCGCGCCCGCGAATCACACGCAGCGCCTCGTCGCGAGCAGTGAGCGAGTCCTGGTCGGCGCGCAGGGCACCTACGAAGCGCGGTGCCGGCACTGCTTCGATCCGACGCTGGGCCAATAATCTACAATTCGGATTGAAGATTGCCGATTGCCGACTGCGGATCGCTGATTGTGGATTGGGGGATTGAGGATTGGTGATCGCTGGATTGGGGATTGGGGAGTGCGGATTGATTGAAGATTGAAGATTGATTGAGGATTGAAGATTGATTGAGGATTGAAGAT
>DATAEK010000196.1:0-62673 GCA_036258055.1 Vicinamibacterales bacterium | reverse complement strand
AGTAGGGAAGCGCCTCGGCGGGCCGATTGACCTTGAGCAGCGACTCCCCCAGATAGTAATAAACGGCGTCCCGCCGGGTGTAACCGGGGTCGCTCTGGATGATCCCGCTGAAACGCTCGATCGCGCCCGGCCACCACTTCTGCGTACGGAAGTAGAAGTAGCCGACGCGATATTCCGAATCGCTCAGACGATCGCGGGCCTCGCGAAGATGCTGCTTTCCCTCATCGATGAGATTGCTCGTCGGGTAGCGCTCGACGAACGTGGTGAGCTCTTTGATCGCGTCCTTGGTCTCGCTCTGATCCCGCTCGGGCGCGTGCATCTGGTAGAAATAGGTCATCCCGAGCTTGTACTGCGCGTAGTGGGCGCGATCGTGCGTCGGGTAGAAGCTCAGGAACTCGCGGAACTCGTTGGCCGCGAGCACGAACGATTCGGAACTGCGTTCCCCGAGGTAGGTGTCGCCGACGCCAAGCTTCGCGTCGGCGCGATAGCGGCTCTGCGGATAGCTGTCCACCAGCTGGCGGAAATACTCGCGCGCCGTCAGCCACTTCTTGGCGTTCAGCGATTCAGTGCCGCGCTCGAACAGGAACTTGTCGGGTTCGGGAGTGCCGGTCGGCGGGCTCTTCGGTCCGCTCGAGCAGCCGGCAGCGAGCGCGCTCATGGCGGCGATGCCGGCGACAACCGCGACCAGCGCCAACCGCTTCCCGATTCGTCTGATTGGTGAGATGCCGATCATTCCGCGTGAACGTGCGCCTATCGCAGCGCCGGTGTGGTCGCAAGCCATCGATACTCCGCTTCGAGCCCCTCTTTGAGCGTCACACGCGGCGCAAACGCCAGATCGGCTTTTGCCAGCGACGTGTCGGCATAGGTGTCGCGCATGTCGCCCTTCTGCTGCGCCTCGCGTACGACGGACAGCCGCTTGCCGGCGATCGTTTCAATCAGCTCCAGCACCTGGTTGACCGAGACCCGCGAGCCGCCACCGATGTTGTACGCACGTCCCGGGACGCCGCGTTCCGCCGCGCTCAGCGTCGCGGCCACGGCGTCGGTCACGAACGTGAAGTCGCGCGTCTGCTCGCCATCGCCGTAGAGCGTGATCGGCCGATCGTCGAGCGCCGCCTTGATGAACCGGTGAAACGCCATGTCCGGACGCTGACGCGGCCCGTAGACCGTGAAGTAGCGCATCGACGTCACGGGAACCTGGTGATTGACCCAGTACAGATACCCCAGTTGCTCGGCCGCCAGCTTCGTCACGCCGTACGGCGAGACCGGCTGCGGAAGCGCGTCCTCGCGCATCGGAATCGACGCGTTGTCGCCGTAGACCGACGAGCTCGACGCATAGACGATGCGGTGCAGCGGACGGCCGACGCAGGCTTCGAGCAACCGCTGCGACGCATCGACGTTGTTGATCGTGTAGGTCGAGAAATCACGGCCCCAACTCTTGCGCACGCCCGCCTGTGCGGCGAGATGGAAGACGTGCGTCTTGCCCTCGAGCAACGCCGGCAGATCCGCGTGCTGGACGGAGGCGTTGATGAAGTGGAACCCTGGCCGGCCCGCGTTCACTTCCAGGTTGGCAAGCTTGATCGCGCGAGGGTAGTAGTCGGTAAAGCAGTCGACTCCGGTGACCTCGGCGCCGCGATCGAGGAGCGCTTCAACGAGATGCGATCCGATGAAGCCAGCGGCACCGGTGACGAGCGCTCTCACGCGAACACCTCACGCACGCGCGCCGGCAGCCGGCACGGACGTCCGCTCGTGTCGAGCGCGGCGTGCACCGTGTGCCCCGACGCCGCCAGCACGTCGTCGGCCGGTCTCCAGACTTCGTACTTGAACTCCATTCTCACGGGCGACAGCACTCGTCCTTCCGTCCTCACTTCGAGCTCGTCGTCGTAGCGCGCCGGCCGGTGATACTCGCAATGCGCGGCGATCACCGGCAACGACACACCCGCGTGCTCCATCTCGCGGTAGCTCCACCCGAGCGATCGGAGCAGATCGGCGCGCGCGACCTCGAACCACACGAAGTAGTTCGCGTAGTAGACGACCCCCATTTTGTCGGTTTCGGCATACCGGACGCGGAGGATCGAACGCGACGAGGGCACCGTGGTCACAGCGCGACGGCACCCTGGGCGGCCGCGCGCAGCTCGCGCGTGGCCCGCGCGGCATCTCCCGAGCCGAAGATCGCGCTGCCGGCGATGAGTACCCCTGCGCCGGCTGCGACGACCCGGGCGGCATTCGATGCGTCGATGCCGCCATCCACCTCGATAGGCGCACGATTGCCCACGCGATCCAACAGGCCGCGGACCGCCCTGATCTTAGACTCGGTTCGCGGGATGAAAGTCTGGCCCCCGAATCCCGGGTTCACCGACATGACCAGCACATGGTCGAGATCCGGCGCGATCTCCTCGAGCGCCGACACCGGAGTGGCAGGGTTGATGGCAGCGCCGGCACGGGCCCCAAAGCTCTGAATGAAGTGGATGGTGCGGTGCAGATGCGGCAGCACTTCGACGTGTACCGAAATCCACGCCGCGCCGGCCTCGACGAACGCCGGGATGTAGAGATCCGGGTTCTCGATCATCAAGTGGACATCGAGGGGCAGGCGAGTGATCTTCTTGATCGATCGCACCAGGGGCGGGCCCATGGTGAGGTTGGGGACGAAGTGACCGTCCATCACGTCGACGTGAATCAGATCGGCGCCGCCGCGTTCGGCCGTCTGTATCTCTTCGCCCAGCCGCGCGAAATCGGAGGCCAGAATGGATGGAGCGATCCGCACGTTCACGTCGCTCACCGGCTGACCTCGATCGAGATCGGCTCTCCCGGCGCAATCTGAAAGCCCGCCTGCGGGTTCTGCCTGAGCACGACGCCCGCGGGAACACCCGGATACGGGTGATCGCCGACGACGGCGACGCGGAAGCCGCGTGCCCGGAGCAGGTCGGCAGCACGATCGCCGTTGACGCCGATCAGATCCGGCATCACGTAGGTCGCGCCGCGCTGCGGACGATTCACCAGCAGCGACACCCGTCCGCCCGCGGTTTTCGCCGCCGGTGTCTGCGCCACGACGGCGTCGACGGGGTAGTCCGCCGAGCGGATTTCCGACATGCCTGCCAGTTCGAAACCTTCCTGTTGAACCCGCAATTGCGCCGTCCGCTCGGACTCGCCGGTCAGCAGCGGCACGACGTTCGATCGGGGTCCGGCGCTGACCCAGACTTTCACGCTTCGCTCCCGGCGCGTGCGGGCGCCTGGCTGCGGTTCCTGCGACAGCACCTGACCGGCCGGAACCTTCGCATCGAATCGGCGCGCTTCCTCGACCTTCAGGTTGAGCCCGGCTGCGAGGAGCACGGCGCTGGCCTCGTTGACGGTCTTGCCCGCGAGCGTCGGCACGGCCACCTCACGCGTTCGCAGCGCGATGCGCATGGACGCTGCGGCAAACAGCACGTAGGTCAGGAGCAGCGCCCCGGCCAGCAGGAACAGCTTCCCGGCGCCCCACATGCGCCTCCTAAGTGCCATGAACCAAAAAGTTTACCGCGAAGCGGAGGATTTCACCAAGACCGCCGCGAAGAACGCTTCGAGGCCGTCGCGAAAGGGCAGCGTGTGCAGCGCGCCTGACTCGTCGAGGAGGGGAGCGACGTCTGTCGGCAGCCCATCGGGCGCCGTGCGTTGAAAACCAGGGCGCAGATCCAGAAACCGCTGGATCACGTGCTCGTTTTCTTCTGGCTCACTCGAACACGTCGAGTAAACGAGCCGTCCGCCGTCGGCCAGCACATCCGCGGCGCGGCTGAGCATCCGGAGCTGCGTGTCCGCGAGGGACTCCAGGTCTTCCTCCTGACGCCGCCACTTGAGGTCCGGATCGCGCCGGAGCGTCCCCAGCCCGGAGCACGGCGCGTCGAGGAGCGCGCGCGTGAAAACCGGCCGGAAGGGAAGTGCCTGTTCGGCGTTTGCGCGCATGATCCGCACGCACGTGGCGCCCGACGCGCGAACGGTTCGCGCAAGCAGATCGACACGCGCACCTCGGACATCGGTGGCGGCAATGAGACCGCGATCGCCCATCGATGCCGCCATGGCGATGGTCTTGCCACCCGGCGAGGCGCAGGCATCGAGCACGACGTCACCGGGTTTTGCCCCCGCGACGAGTGCGACGAGCTGCGATGCCTCGTCCTGCACGAAGAACAGTCCCTCCTGAGCCATCGGTGAGGTCAGAGGGTTGCCCGACATGACCACGAGGCCATCCGGCGCGAACCGCGTCGGTACGGCCGCTACACCTTCGCGCTCGAGTGCCGCGCGGACCCCGTCCCTCGTCGCCCTCAGTGAATTGACCCTCAACGTCAGCGCCGCCGGCGTGTTGTTGAACTGCGCCCATCGTTCAGCGGCCTCGAAACCGTGCCGGCCCAGCCAGCGCGCCGCGAGCCAGCGCGGATGCGACAGCGCGACCGACAAATACTCGAGTGCCGCCTCGCGGTCGGTTGGATCGCCTGGCATCTGTGGCAGTGGAAGCCTGCCTCGTTGCCGGCTGATTCTCCGGAGGACCGCGTTCACCAGCGGAGCGGCGCTGCGCTTGCCCACGCGACCCGCGAGACTGACCGCGTCGTTCACGGCAGCCGAGGCGGGCACGCGATCGAGATGCAGCAGCTGGAAGATGGAGAGCCGCAGGATGTCCAGGATCTCCGGATCCAGACGCCCGGTCGGCCTTCCTGCGATCTCACGGATGATGCGGTCGAAAGCGATCTGCCAACGGAGGGTTCCGGTCGCAATCTCTCCGGCCAGGGCGCGATCGCGCTCGTCGCCCAGTCCTGTTCGAGCCTGGGCCAGCGCATGCGGGAGATCGGCGCGTCCGTCGTTCACGGCGCGCAGGACCTCGTACGCCGCGAGTCGGGCCGGCGCGATCATGCCGGCTCGATGCGCGCCCCGGCCTCCACGGGATGGCCGCTCAGGAATTCACGCGCGGTCATCACCCGCCGGCCTTCGGGCTGAATGTCGAGGATGCGCACGAGCCGTCCGTCCCCGCCCGCGATCTCGAGGCAGTCCCCGTGAGCGCGCGCGACCACGCCGGCCCGTGCGGAGGTCTGCTCGCCGGACACCGTGGTCCGGTGGATCAGCACACGCCTGCCGTGCAGCCGTCCCGAGACCAGCGGCCAGGGCTGCAGCCCGCGCACGAGGTTGTGAATAACCGCGGCTCCAAGCGTCCAGTCGATGGCGCCTTCAGTCTTCGTGATTTTCGGAGCGTAGGTCACGAGAGATTCGTCCTGCGGCGTCTCGACCGCTGTCCCCGCCGCCAGCTGCTCGACGACCTCGATGAGCGCTTCGGCTCCCATTTCAGCCAGACCGCGCTCGACCTCAGGGCTGGTCTCATCGGGACCGAGCGGCCGCGGTCGGGTGAGGAACATCGCGCCGGCGTCGAGGGCTTGCACGATGCGCATGATGGTGACGCCGGTCTCGGTGTCTCCTGCGATCACCGCTCGATGAACGGGCGCCGCGCCGCGCCAGCGCGGCAACACCGACGCGTGCACGTTGATGAGACCCAATCGCGGAATCTGCAGCAGCGCTTCCGGGAGGATCTTTCCGTAGGCCGCGACGACGCCGAGGTCCAGGTCGAGGCTGGACAGACCGCTCAGGAACGCCTCATCGCGTATTCGATCGGGTTGTCGTACGTCGACACCCGCGGTCATCGCGACGGTCTTCGTGGGCGTTGGCGCAAGGTGATGCCCGCGCCCTTTGGGCCGATCCGGCTGCGACACGAGGGTCACCACGGAGTGCCGTGAGGCCAGGAGGCGTTGGAGTGAAGGAACCGCGAAGTCAGGAGTGCCGAAGTACGCGATGCGCAGCGGCCGGGCGGTTACCATTTCCCCGCGCGCTTCATCTTGTGAATCTTGCGGACGATGAGGTCGCGCTTGATGCCGCGCAGCCGGTCCACGAAGACCAGGCCGTCGAGGTGATCCACCTCGTGCTGAAACGCACGCGCGAGCAGGGTCGTCGCCTCGAACGAGACGGGATTCCCCTCCCGGTCCAGCCCTGTCAGGACCGCCTTCGCCGGGCGCACGACGGTCGCGTTGAATCCAGGCACGCTGAGGCACCCTTCCTCTTCGAGCTGCATACCCTCGCGGGACGCGAACACCGGATTGATCACTTCGATGAGGCTCTTCGCCTCGCGCCCGGCACTGATATCCACAACCAACGCGCGCAGAGGCACGCCGATCTGTGTCGCCGCCAGGCCGATGCCGGGCGCGGCATACATCGTGTCGATCATGTCGTTCAGCAGCGCATGGAGGGAGCCATCGAACGAGGTGACCTCGACGGCCGGCGTGTGAAGGGCTTTGTCCCCGTAGCGCAGGATCGGCCGGATCATCGCGTCTGGAAGCGGTGGCGCACCGCGTCGGCGGACGCGGCCATCGCCCGTTCCAGGTCGGCCATGGCGTCGCCACCGTAGCGCTCGACGAGCGCGTCGGCGAGCACGAGCGCAACCATCGCTTCGCCAACGACAGCGGCCGCCGGCACGGCGCAGACGTCGCTGCGCTCGATTGCCGCCGGCGATTCCGCCATCGTCGTCAAATCGACCGATCGCAGCGGTTTCATCAACGTCGAGATCGGCTTCATCCAGGCGGAGACCCGCAGATCTTCGCCGTTGGTGACACCGCCCTCCAGACCGCCGGCGTTGTTTGTGGGACGCGCGAGCCCCGTGACTCGCGGAGCAGACGGCTCGCGGACGATCTCGTCGTGCACCTTCGAGCCGGGTCTTGACGCCGCCTCCGGCCCGAGCCCGATGCCGACCGCCTTGATCGCAGGAATCGACATCAGCGCCTGAGCCAGACGGCCGTCCAGCTTGCGGTCCCACTGCGTGTAGCTGCCGAGCCCGATCGGCATTCCCGTTGCGATGACTTCGAACGCGCCGCCAAGCGTGTCGCCCGCCGCGCGCGCATGATCGATCTCCTCGATCATCCGGCGCTCGATCTCTCCGTCCACACATCGCACAGGCGCATCGTCTGCCAATGCGGCCGCCTGCGCGTACGAGATCCCGACAGGATCGGGCACACTCGCGCCGCCGATCGTGAACACGTGACTCGTGATGGTGATGCCGGCGCGCGCGAGCAACTGACGGGCAATCGCGCCGGCCGCGACGCGCGCGGTCGTTTCGCGGGCGCTCGCGCGCTCGAGGACGTCGCGGACATCGGAGCGGCCGTATTTGGCCAGGCCGGCGAGATCAGCGTGCCCGGGCCTCGGCCGGGTCACCGCCTGGCGGCGTGTCCCACGCGCGTCGGGCTGGGCCTCCGCCTCGACCCGCATCGTGTGCTCCCAGTTCGGCCAATCGCGATTCTGAATCACCATCGCGATGGGCCCGCCGATGGTTTCGCCCGCGCGTACGCCGGAGAGAATCTCGGCGCGATCGGATTCGATTTCCATGCGCCGGCCCCGGCCGTATCCGCCCTGGCGACGCCGCAGGTCGCGCGCGATGCCGTCGCCGTCGATCGTCAGCCCCGCGGGAATGCCCTCGAGAATCACGACGAGCGCGCGGCCGTGCGACTCACCGGCGGTCAGAAAACGCACCATTCGAGGGCAATTGTATACGAAGTTTCTGCGCGTTCCGGCGCGCGCAGAGGCACTGATCGCCGCAAAACCGCTGCGATTGTCACGCGGCGATCGTCTTGCACTCATCGATTCCCGTATGCGTGCGCTCGTCGCCGACAGGTTCATAGAGTGGAAGCGGCGCTGGATCGATCTGGCCACGGGTGAGCGTGTCAACGTGCGGCTCATCGACGCTGGAACCTTGTCGCAACAGGTGATGTGGGCCGATCGCTGCGCGACGCTGGCACGGCTTCGTCATCCGGTTCTGAACATGCTCGTCGACTACGGCGTGGCGGACAACACACGCCTCTTCGAGGCCTACAGTGCAGGAACTGCGATCACATCGACCGGTCCTGCCGCCACTCGTTTGCTCCGCCACGCCGCCCGGTTCCTCGAAACCCACGGCGTTCTGCTGACGCGCGACCTCGCGGCGGACGTCGTGCGTGACGTTTCGGTCGGTCACTCGAGTCAAGGCCGTCCGGTCGGTGTCGTCCTTCAGGATCGACGTGCGCTCTGTCATCTCCGGGACGCCCTGTCTGCCGGCGCGCCTGGTGGAGTTACCGCGATTACGGTGACCGGTTCTCCGGGATCCGGGCTGCGCACGCTTCGGCTGCTAATTGCCCGAGAGGCGAGACTGCAGGGTTACGTCCCGCTGACCGGAGCCTCACTGCTCGAAATCGATGACCTCGCCGTTGAACTCGGCGATCGCCACATGCTCCTGTTGTCGAATGACGACGAGAATCCGAAGGAGCGCGCGGCGATTGCAGGTTTCGCAATCCAGCTTGGTACAGCCAGCGCGCGGCGGCATGTGCTGCTGCGCCTCGCGGCCACTGCGCGAGCCGAAACCGGCACACTGCCGATAGGGCCACTCGGTGTCGCCGCAATGAGCTCAGCGGTCTTCATCGATCGAGAGTTCGAGCCCCGGCCGACCGAGGTGTTCGAGGCCATTCGCGAATCGGGAGGCCGTCCGGGCGCCCTCGTCGCGCGCCTGGCTGGTAGCAGCCTCAACGCGGGTCGCCGCTGGCTCGTCCATGAAACGGTGGCAACGTACGTCGCGACGGACATCAAACAGTTTCCGGCGATCGTCGAAAGGCGAGGAAGTTCCGCACTTACGGGCGCTCCAGATCGTGCGTCGAGGCTGGCACGAGCGGGCCGGCATGCTACGGCTGTCCGGCTGTTACTCAGGGCGACACGTGTCCTCGAACGACGCGGAAGGCGAGACGACGCCGCACGATGCGCGATTCAGTTGGGGTGGCTGCTCCGCGATCGGAGTCGAGGTGCGCTGGCCCTGGACCAATTCGAACGTGCCCGATCGATCGCCAGCGATCCATCTGTCGCCGTGTCTGCGGCAATTGGGGCTGGCGTCGTTCGGACCGATGAGATTCGATTGCTCGAGGCTGAAGCTGGCCTGAGGTCCGCCGCGTCCGCAGCCGCGCTGTTGAAGCTCACGGATGTGGAAGATCGTGCCACGGTCGCCCTCGCGCGTTGTCTCTTCTGGCAGGGACGGTTCGACGAATCCGCTGCATTGTTCAAACCCGCCGCGAGCGAGTCGGCCGCTGCGGAATGGTACGCCCTGATCGCCCGAGTTCGCGCGGCGATGCGCGACCCCGCACGCGCGGTACCTGCCGCGGCAGAGTCCCTCCGCCGATCGCAGGCCTCGGGCGAGTCGCGCGAGATCGCGCGCGCTGCCCGCGCCATGATCGTCGCGCGCGCGGTAGTTCTGGATGTCGACGGTGCGGTTGCGGCGGCCCGGATCGGCCTGCTCGCAGCCGTCTCGGGTCATCTTCCTCTAGCGGCCGTCCGCATTCGCGCCGCGCTTCTGATCGCGCTCCGGCAATCTTCCGCTTCGAGTGCAGATCACAAGCGCCTGACTCCGGGACTTCGCACCGCACTTCGGCGGCCGTTGCCGCCGCTCCTCAAACGTCACCTGACGGCGATCTGCGCAGACGACGCTGACTCTGAGAACGCCCCTCCGATCGAGAGAGGAAACGTCATGACTGACCTGCCACGCTTCCTGGAGATCTCTCAGACAGCGGTTGACGATGGCACCGCAGCCAGGGAGGTGTGCGACGCGCTGTGCCTGCGAACGCGGGCGGCGGCCGTCGTGATTGTGGCGGGTACGGCGGCGCTCGAGGTCGTCGCCCGTTCCGGGCGCGCGTGGAATGGCGATCACGTCCTGGCAATCCGCGCCATGGCGGCCGGCGGTCTGGCCGAGTCATCGACCGAACCGTACGAATGCGCCGTCGCAATTACCTACGGCGCAGAGCGCATCGCCGCGCTCGCCTGCCGATGGACCGTCGGTGCCGTCGTCGATCGGCCGTCTGCCGGTGCGGCAGTCGAAGCCGCCGCCCTGGCGCTTGGCTCGAACGTCCGCGGCATGCTCGATCGTTGCGCACAGGCGCCGCCTCCCGCTGCCTGTGGCGATCTCCTGGGGACGAGCACGCAGGCCGAGAGCCTGCGCGCTGAAATCGTTCGAGCGGCCCGCGCTCCCTTCTCCGTGCTGATCGAAGGAGAAAGCGGCAGCGGAAAGGAGCTCGTGGCGCGCGCAATCCATCGTCTCAGCGGTCGTCGAGATCGAAGACTCAGTGCAGTCAATTGTGCGGCCATCGCCGATGATCTCCTCGAGGCCGAGCTCTTCGGTCACACCCGCGGCGCCTTCACTGGCGCGGTCGGCGAGCGTCCGGGACTCTTCGAGGAGGCCGATGGTGGCACGGTGTTCCTCGACGAGGTCGGCGAGCTGTCGGGCCGCGCTCAGGCCAAACTGCTCCGGGTGTTGCAGGACGGCGAAGTGCGGCGCGTCGGCGAGAGCCTCTCACGCCGCGTCGATACTCGCGTGATCGCGGCGACGAACCGGCGGCTCGAGGACGAAGTCGAGGCAGGTCGGTTTCGTGCCGACCTGCGATTCCGGCTCGACGTCATCCGCATACTCGTGCCGCCGTTGCGGGAACGCGCCACCGACATCCCGCTCCTCGTCGCGCACTTCTGGAATGACGTCGCGGCTCGCGTCGGATCGCGCGCGACGCTGACACCCGAGACCGTCGCCGCCTTCACGCGCTACGACTGGCCCGGTAACGTGCGTGAGCTTCAAAATGCGATCGCGTCGTTGGCGGTCCATGCACCGAGGCGGGGAAGAATCACGCCCGCTCTTCTGCCGCCGCACGTCGCCCGCTCGGGCGTCGCGCCCGATGCGCCCTTCGAAGCGGCGCGCGAGGAGTTTGAGCGGCGGTTCGTTCGCGCCGCTCTTGCACGTGCTGGGGGTCAGCGCGCGCGCGCCGCGCGATCGCTCGGCGTCACTCGTCAAGGGCTCGCAAAGATGCTCCGTCGGCTGCGAATCGATACCGGGGAAGCGCTGGCCGTCCGGCGAGGGTAGTTTCTTGAACTCGAACGCCCGTGAGTCACCATTCGAAAGACCCACAGCCGATCCGGTTCGCTAGGCCGCTCCCCCGATAACAATTCTTCGCGCCCTCCGTGTAGAGATCTCCGCGCCCTCCGCAACCTCCGCCTCCTCCGCCTATCGCACCACTTTCGCCAACGCCTTTCCGGCAGCACTCGCCGGATCTTTCTCCAGCGCCTTGGACAGGGTCGCGCGAGCGGCGTCCACGTTCCCCGCCCTCCAGTGAGCTTCGGCGTAGCGGACGAGCGAACCGCTGTCGAGTGGCTGGGCCTCCGCGGCCTTCTGATACCAGGTAACGGCTGACGGCGCGTCGTTGAGGCGAAGCGAGAGGTCCGCGATGCGCTCGTCGAGCGCGGCCTGACGGCGGGGCTCGCGATCGTCGCCTTCGAGCGTCCGGTAGTCCACCAAAGCCTGGCGCGCGACGTCGAGGTGCTCGCGCCGCTCGGACGCCTCCGCGAGGTAGAAGAACGCGAGCGGTTCGACCGGAAACTTGGTTGTGGCTTCCTGCAGCATCCGCTCCGCGAGCTCTTCGTCGGATGCCATGAGCAGCGCGCGACCGAAGAGCGTCATCGCTTCGCTGCTGTCGTCGGTGCCCACGGCATCTTCGAGCGCTTCCAGGGCCTTGCTCAGCGCCACACGATCGTTGCGCGTTTGTGCGGCCTCGAGCCACACGCGCCCCAGCGCAACGTGGACATACGGATCGTCCGGGTAGCGTTCGGCGGTCGTGCGCAGCGTGGGGACCGCGCGATCGATGAGCCCCTGGCGCGCAAGTGCGAGTCCGAGCGCGACGCCACGCGATGGTCCGGGATCGAGTTCCAGCAGGAGCTCGAGCTGCGCGAACCGATCTTCCTGGCGTCCGAGCCGGCCGTAGAGCTCCGCCAGCTCCTCGCGCGCGGCGAGGAGCGTTGGCGCGGTCTCGATGGATTTCTTGAGGGACGCCAGCGCCTGGTCGGGTTTCCGCTCGTCGCGTAGACAGAGGCCCAGGAGGTAATGCGCCTCCGCGAATCGGTCGTCGAAGGAGATGGCTCTCTTGAGCGCCCCTACAGCGTCGCCAGGCCGGCTCGCGCGGTACTGGACCAGCGCCAGCTTGTAAAGAACCCTTGGCGACTGATCGTCGAGCGCGAGATATGCGCGGTAGCGATCGGCGGCGCGATCGTAGCGGAGCAGTGCCGCGTTGACGTCTCCCAACAGCTCCAGTGGACGCGTGGCAGTCGGGTCGATCGTCGAGGCGTGAACGAGGTCGCGAAGAGCAGCCTCGAGCTCGTCGCGGCGCCGATACGCTTCGCCGCGGCGCAGGTACCCGAGCATCGAGTCTCCCTTGAGCGCAACGGCGCCGCTGAACGACTCGATGGCCGTGTAGGTGTCACCGGCGGCAAGCGCCGTCTCTCCCTGTTCGATCAGGCGACTGTAATTGCGCTCGCGCCGGGTCTCGAAGAACCCGTAGGCGGCGGTCAGGCTGACCGCGAGCAACACAGCGACAGCGAGGAGCCGCTTCACGTCCTAATCCTACCGGACGGTTCGAGCCAGTGGGAACGCGAGTTTTTCGGCCGGTTTTCGGCCATACAGAATCGTCAGATGGCCGCGAGAGGCCGCACCCACGTGCGGACGGGAAACCGGAACATTTGGTCCCAGCCGGGTTCTAAGCATGCAGGGTAGGCGACTACGCCCTTTTCGTGGGGTGGTAAGATGGCGGAAGGACTTTCAGTGAAGCCCGTTCGAGCCATCACCTGGACGGAGGTCGGAGGCCGGGAAGCTGCGCTCATCCAGCGCTGTGCGGCCAAAGACGAGGATGCCTGCGCCGAGCTCGTCAGCGAGCACCAGCGCATGGTGTACCAACTCTCTCTCAATCTGCTCGGCGACCACAACGAGGCGCTCGACCTGTCTCAGGAAGTGTTCCTCCGCGTGTTCCGGACCATCCACAGCTTCCGCGGTCAGTCCGCGCTCCGGACCTGGATCTACCGCATCGTCGTCAATCAGGCACGGAACCGTCAGCGCTGGTGGCGCCGGCGGCACCGCGCCCAACAGGTGTCGCTCGACGACCACATTCGCGATCATGGGGATTTGCCGGAACAGACCGACGGCGCGTCGCCGGATCGGATGCTCGGCCGCAAACAGCTGGCTGATCGGATTCGCGTGGCGCTCGAGCGTCTGCCGTTCGATCAGCGCACCGCGCTCGTGCTTCGCGAAATCGACGGGTTGAGCTACGACGAAATCGGGTTCTCGCTTGGTATTGCCGTCGGGACCGTCAAGTCCCGGCTGGCGCGCGCCCGCGAAAGCCTTCGGGCGCAATTGAGGGACGCATGACGTTGTTGACCTGCGCGGCAGTGCGTCGGCGTCTGGCGGCCTTCCACGATGGCGAGTTGCCGATTGGCGACACGATTGCCATCGAATCGCACATCAAGGAATGTCCACCGTGCACTCGCGAGCTGCGGGATCTGCAGTCGGTCGGTGACGGGCTCCGTCTGGCCTCCGCCCCGGCGCCCGCCGACGACTGGACCGGCCTGCAGCCCGGCGTCATCAGCCGGATGCGCGCCGAAGCGAACGAATCGTGGACGGCGCGCGCACACCGGCTTTTCGAAGACATGCATCTCGTCTGGATCGCGCTCGCCTCGACGGCGGCGACGATCGTGTGCAGCGGGATGGTGTTGAGCATGCTCCATTTCGCGTCACCGGAACGGACGGACTCGCTGGCGGGCGTCATCGCCGTGATGGGTGCGCCGCTCGGATCCGATCTGAATCCGTCGCGGCTGGAGACCTATCTTCGCGTGCCGAGCGTGCCGCAGGACGGCGTGGTCGGCGCGACGCTCGCGATTACCACGTCGCAGGACGATCTGGTGCTGCCAATCTCGGTGGTCGTGAATCGCGAAGGGTGGGTGTCGGGCTTGAACGTCCTGTCGAACGAGCACGACGGCCGCGACCTGACAAAGCTGCTCGACGCGATCTCGCGATCGAGACTCGAGCCGGCTCAGTTCGGGGACTCACCGATTGCCGTGAACCTCGTGTGGCTGCTGGCTCACACGACGGTCAAGGCAGGGACACCGCTCAAGGGCAAGATCATCTCGTAGATCGATTTCTCTCGCCCCAGCACGAATCCGGGCTGTTACCTCAGCCCGGATTTTTGTTTTTGGAGTGGTCTCAATCCTCGAGCGGCGCGCTCGCAGCGGACAGCGGACAGCGAAGAAGATTAGAACTCGGATCCCTCCCTACCGTTTCACTTCCGCGACGGCGGTCGCGACGTTGTTCATCGCGTCCGTGGCGCGGATGATGACGCTGCGGGCCGTCTCGGCATCCTCCAGCGTCACTTCGAATTCCTCACGCCGCGAATCAGGGATGCCGTCCTTCGGATAGACGATGCGCCAGCGGCTCGCGTCGAGCGAGTACTCGACCCGCTGCACGGCGGACTGCTCGTCGCGGACGACGAAGCTGATCGTCGCCTTCGGACCGGTCTTCGCGACCGGTGTCACTTCGATTCGGGGCGGCGTGTTGTCGATGTCGAATGTCACGCTTTCCATGTCGCCGAGGAGCGCCGTCCCAGGTGAGTTCGACGGCGCATCCGAGGCGACAATCTTCACCAGATACGTGCCATCCGGGACCGATGTCGTGTCCCAGACGAAGATCGGGTCCCACAATCCGCGCTTGAGGGTCTTCCATGCGGTTTCCCCTTCGCGCCGATACAGGACGTCGTACTGGAGGCGGTCGTCGTTTCCATCCTCAGCCTTCCATACGATTGTCTGCAGGCCCTTCTGATAGATCCTGCGGCCGAGCGCCGGCGCGGGCGGTGTCGGCGTTGCACCCGTGGGCGCAGCCCCTTGCGTCGGGCTCGGCTGCCGGCCGTCCGAGGTGTTGTCCTCGAAGCCCGCGATCTCCATCTCTCCCGTCGAGAAGGGCCGCTGAAATACCGTGCCCGGCGGATGAATCGTGATCGACACGACGTCCGGTCGAAGGTTGCGCGGCAAATACGCCGTCGTGACCGACGTCAGGATAGGTGACGGAGGGCCATCCGCCGTGAAGGCAGCTCGCCATTGCAGATATCGGGCGTTGGGGCTGCTGATTTGTTCGCCGTCCGCGTTGGCGTAGGGTTTGGACCAGGCGCTCCAGGTTTCGTCGGGTGTTGCCGTGTTGCCGCTTCGGGTCGTGAGCTGAATCCCCGTCTGCCGGCCAACGGCGCGCCAACGGATCACACCCCAGCTCGCCATCGTCCCGGCATCGCGAACGTCGGACTCGTACGATCCGCGTTTCGCGGCCTCGGCGCCAAGCGCAAACACCTTGCCCGGATTGCTCGTCGCGCCAATGATTCGTCCGGAGGGTTCACGGAGAAGGGCGGTGACCTGCCGCGCCGCCGCGCGGGCGAGGAGCGTTGCGCGCGCGGGATCGCCGCTGACGCGGAAGATCTTTCCCTCCGGCCCCGTCCCCACGAGCAGGCTGCCGCCGGGCTCGATCAGCAAGTCATATGGAGAATCGTCGCCAGTCTCCCAGACCGTGTCCCAGAAACCATCCGGACGAATCCGGTAGATCGCCCCGCGGCCGGTTCGCCTCGCGCGAGCTGCAGCCGCCGCCGGGGCGCTGGCACTCGAGATCGGTCCTTCGATGACCGACACGCCGGTGATTTCCGTGGAGACGGTTGGAACTGGCGGACGCCCGGGTTCGGTGCCTGGCCGCTCTGCGGGACGCTCATCCGGACTGATTGGCCCCGCGCTCATCCCGGCCGCGTAGATGGTGCCATCGTCGGCCACGCGGATCGCGTGGATCTCGCGGAACGGCGAATCGAGCAGGACGAACGCCTTCCCGCTCGCATCGATCCTGAAGACGCGCCCGGGTGCTTCGCTGCCGGCCAGCAGGTCACCGTTTTTCGCCAGCGCGAGCGAGACGACGTTCGTGGCGTTCGCCTTGTAGAACCGTTCTCCGTGCCCGTCGGGCGTGATCTTGTAGATCACCCCCTTGTCACCCGTGGCGGCGAAGAGGGTCCCGGTGCGATCGGACACAAGCGCCCAGATGTACTTGTCGTCGGGGTCGAAGAACGGTTTGGCGGTTCCGTCGGATGCGACCTGATAAATCTTCCCGTCTGGTGAGGTGGCGACATACAAACTGCCATTCGGTCCGGGCGCGACCGCATGCACTTCCAGTTCCGAAGCATCGAAGAACGTGGACATCTTGCCGTCCCGCCCGATGCGGAGCACCTTGCCCTCGTTCCCCGACCCGGCCCAGATCGTGCCGTCACCCGATGCCATCACCGTCCACAGAAACGGCGCCGCCGTCTCCGCGAGCACCGAGGCCGAGGGCCCCAGGAACACCCGGCCGTCGCTGTCGATCGAGAGACCCTCGACGTCGCCCTTCAGGAAATCGGTCTGCGTGGAAACGGTCCAGAACGTGGGGGCAGCACCTGAAAGGCCCGTCCATGCCGCGGCGGCCAGCAAAAGGGCGCAGGTCCATCGACGCCGGGAGAATCCGGAGAATGTGCGCATGAGAAACGTTAGCAGAAAGCAGGCGCGTCAGCGCCCGGAGCCGGCATCGACTTCAATCGTCAGCAGTCGCGATCCGGTGACCGCCGAGTCCATCGGCAGCTCCCACTCGCCGACCGTGGCGCTTCGAATTGGTGTAAAGCTGCCGCCATTGCGGTCGCTCTCGAAGACCGAGAGGACGGAGGGTGGCAGTGCCGACATCGCCTCACCCCTCACGACGGCGCCGGGCGATCCGGTGAGCAGCCGGACATAGATCCGATTGTTGCGCCGCGTCTCGTTCAGGACCTTCATCAGCTGCGACACCGTCTGCGGCTGAAGCGACCGCCGCAGCTCGCGCTGTTCCATCGTGTTGAGCTGACGGCCGTCGGTCACGAGGATCGAGAGATCCCCTTTCGCGTTGGCCGGAATGTCGATCGAGACGGTGGAGATCTTCTCCTCGCCGCGGTAGCTTCTGGTCAGCACTTTGAGCGGAATCGTCCGGCCAGCCCGCACCCGGACGTCGTCGAGCCATACGCGCTCAATCGTCGCGCTGCGCGGTGTCTCGGCCGACACGACGGAGATGTCGAGGCTCTCGAGTGCGATCGGCTCGATGTCGTTCGAGAGCAGCATCGTGAGCGGACCGGCAATCGCAGCCGAGGCGCCCAGAATCGGACTGTCACCGGTGAACACGTCGGTCAACGCGAGGTCGCCATGGCCTTTGATTCGGGCGCGGCTCTGCACCGAGAACGTCGCGGCGCCGTACTGGCGCTCGTAGGCGCCGAGCGAGTTGAACATCGCGACGTAGGCGAGAAGCGGCGTGAAGAGCTGATCATTGACGAGCTGATACTTGAATGCCCGCTTCGATCCATCCCCGCCCGCGCGTTCCAGGGTCAGTGACATCGGCACGAGCGTCGGCATCTTGCCGAGGGCACCTGCAATCGCCGTCGCGCGATCCTGCTGCATCGTCCCGATCGTCTCGCCGAGCGAGGAAATCTTGAACGACGTCATCAGGCTGGGAAGGATGGTGTAGACGTACGCCCGTGTGAGAGGGAACTCGGCCGGCCCGATGTTGTACATCGGATGTCCGAAGGCGTAAATGCGATCGCCGTCGATATGCGTGACGGTGCCGGTCGCGCCCATTTCCAGGTCGCCAGAGATCAGCGACACGCCAATGGGATCTCCTTCGCGCAGCGGACCGGCCGGACGGGGCATCTGATCGGGCGCGTACGCGCCGGTGACGACGGGAACGAAGCCGGCGTCACGGAACGGAGCCGAGAGGAGATCCACCGTCTCCGGATCGAATCCGTTCAGCATGAGCGGCGTTGCGATGGGCCGGAGCATGGCGCCGAGCTGCCCGCCTGCAGCCGATGGCAGGCCGATCACCTGCACGTCGGCGGGCCGCCGGGCGAACGGAGCAATCTGCGCCGACGCGGCCGACAGAGCAGCCGTCAAACTCTCACGCGTGATTGGGAGTTCGAGCCGCGCCTGCTGGGTGGTCGATCGACGGGTCATCGCCGTCGCATCCTTCATTTCAGCGATCGGCGTGATGCCCGCGATCGCCTCCTTCGAGAAGGCGCCGATCGAATACGACACCGCGCCGATCAGCCGGCCGTCGATGTAAACGGGGCTGCCGCTCATGCCCTGCGCCACGCCGGATTGCGCGAGCGGGCCGCCTTCGAGCTTCGCGAGGATCAAGTCGCGACGAGGGCCCTGGATGTTGCGGAGCACGCCGATGATCTGCACCTTGAAGTCCGCCAGCTCGCTGCCCTCGAAGACCGTGCGGCCGACGCCGACCATGCCCGGACGGATCTCATCGACCGGCATGAGCGGAGTTGTTGCAGGAGTGGAAACGCCGAGGAGCACCGACAGACCGAGGGCTGCCGCGACTGTGCGTAGTTTCATGACTGGGTTGGGAAATGCTGGCGCCACTTCCAGTTATACGGACCGGGCGCTTGCCGGTCAAGTGAGAATGGTGGTATCGTGGGGCTCGTTTCATGAGCCTGCTCAGCCACTCGCATCGCCTCCCGACCCGGGCCTTTCGGTCCTATTGGTGGTGGTATGCGTCGGCTGAGGGGGCGATCCCGTAACCTGCTGCCGCAGGACAAGGATTCCAAGAAGCCTCCTCAGCAAGCGCTGAGGAGGCTTTTTTCGTTTCAGCGATGCCTGACACGCAATTGTGCGCAACGGTCGCGGGGCAGACGATGGCCGAGATCCGCCGGGCGCGGGACGCGGCCGACGGCGCCGACCTGATCGAGGTCCGCCTCGATGGCGTCACGGACCTGGACGTTGCCGGCGCGCTTGAAGGGCGGAGACGGCCTGTCGTGATTACATGCCGGCCCACCTGGGAGGGCGGACGCTTCGACGGCTCGGAGGACGAGCGCCGCCACGTGCTGGAGTCCGCAGTCGCGCTTGGAGCGGAGTTCATCGACGTCGAGGCTATCGCCGCCTGCGCACCCGACATCATCCGTGCCCGCCGAGGGCGTGGTGTCGTGGTGTCGATGCACCAGTTCACGGCCACCGGGAACGACATCGTCGCGCGATATCGAACGCTGCGATCGATGGGCGCGGAAATTTCGAAGCTTTCGGTGATGACGCCGACGCTGTCGGCGTCGCTGCCGCTCTTCGATCTCGCGGATAGCGCCGCCGCCCAGCCACCTTCGCACATCCTGGTCGCAATGGGGCAGGCCGGTGTGCCGGCCAGACTTCTGGCGACGCGGCTGAACAATCGATGGACGTATGCGGGTGACGGCGCCGCACCTGGTCAACTGCCGCTCGACCGCATGCTGCGGGAGTTCCAATTCCGGCGCATTCGCTCTGACTCTGCGGTCTACGGCGTGGCGGGCAGCCCGGTCGGCCACTCCTTGTCACCCGTGATGCACAACGCGGGCTTTGCGGCCGCCGGCGTGAGCGCCACCTACCTTCCGTTCGAAACCTCGTCCGCGGAGGACTTCGTGCGCTGCGCGCGGCGTCTGGGCCTCCGAGGCGCGAGCATCACGGCGCCGCTCAAAGTCGCGATGATGGCCTACATGGACGATGTCGATCCGTTGGCGCGACGGGTCGGCGCGATCAACACGATTATCGTCCGGGACAACCGCTGGCTTGGTGCGAACACGGACGTCGAGGGATTCCTCGCCCCGCTGTCTGGACGGATTGCTCTGAAAGGGGTGCGCGCGACGGTGCTCGGCGCGGGCGGGGCGGCACGCGCGGTCGCGGTGGCGCTGTCGCATCAAGGGGCTGCCGTCACGGTCAGCGCCCGGAAGCCGGAAGCCGCGCGCGAGATCGCGCAGCTCGCCGGCGGAACGGTCGGCACCTTTCCGCCGCGCTGCGGAAGCTGGGACGTGCTCGTCAACGCCACGCCTGCCGGGAGCACGAAGGATCCTGCGAACCCAATTGCCGGCGCCGCGCTCGATGGCGAGATCGTGTTCGATCTCGTGTACGCGCCGGCGGAGACACAGCTTCTCGCCGATGCCCGGGCCGCCGGCTGCCTGCCAATCGGTGGCCTTGAAATGCTCATCGCGCAGGCGGAGCGCCAGTTCGAACTGTGGACGGGACAGCGTCCGCCGGCTGGCTTGTTTCAAGCCGCGGCCGGTGGCGTCCCGTTCCAGACGTCGGCAGCGGCAACCCATTCGAACACATCGAATTTATGAAGCAAACGACGTACGAGGAATTCGTCGACCTGGCGCGGCGCGGCACGTTCGTGCCGGTCGTGAAGGAAATCATCGCGGATCTGCTGACGCCGGTGTCGGCGTTTCTCAAGATCGCCGAGCACTCCGATTACGCGTTCCTGTTCGAGAGCGTAGAGGGTGGCGAACGCATCGCGCGCTATTCGTTCCTTGGGAAGGATCCGTTTCTCGTCCTGCGGACTCGAGGCGGCCGCACCACGATCGATCGCTCGGGTGTGATGACGGAGACAGACGAGGGCTTCGTCGCCACCTTGCGCCGTCTCATGGCGGAGTTCCAGTCGCCGTTCGTGCCCGGGCTTCCACGGTTTACCGGCGGCGCGGTCGGGTTCGTCGGCTACGATGCGGCCCCGATCTTCGAGCCCGCTCTGCAGAACGCGTGGGAGGAGCGATCGTGGAATGGATCAGGGGGCGACGAAGACGAGGCCGGTTTCATGCTCTTCGATACCGTGCTGGCCTTCGACCACGTGAAGCACCGGATCCTCATCGTCGCCAACGCTCGCATCTCGGCCGACGAGGATCTGCGGGCGCTCTACCAGTTCGCCTGCGCGAAGATTCAGTTCCTCGAGCGCGAGCTCGAACGTGGTCTGTCTCAGCCGGAACCGCGGACCCACGACGCGCCGGACGTCCGCTCGAATCAGGAGCGTGTCACGTTCGAAGCCGGCGTCCGGACGATCAAAGAGCGCATCGCCGCCGGCGACATCTATCAGGCCGTGCTCTCTCAGCGTTTCGAAGCCGACGTGAGCGCCGATCCGTTCACGGTGTATCGCGCGCTCAGGCACGTGAATCCGTCGCCCTATATGTATTTCATCCGCCTGGGAGGGCTCGCGATCGTCGGGTCCTCACCGGAAATGCTCGTCCGCGTCGAAGGACGACGCGTCGAGACCCATCCGATTGCGGGCACGAGACCCCGCGGTACGAACGAGGACGAAGATCTGCGCCTGGCGGAGGAGCTGAGACGCAACGAGAAGGAGCGTGCCGAGCACGTCATGCTGGTCGACCTGGGACGGAACGACCTTGGGCGTGTCTGTGAATACGGCTCGGTGCGGGTGCCGCAGTACATGGCGCTCGAGCGCTACTCCCACGTGATGCACCTCGTCTCCACCGTCGACGGCAAGCTTGCCGAGGACCGCGACCACCTCGACGCGCTCGTGTCGTGTTTTCCGGCGGGCACCGTGTCGGGCGCTCCGAAGATTCGTGCCATGCAGATCCTGGCCGAGCTCGAGCCGACACGAAGAGACATCTACGCCGGCGCCATCGGCTACATCGACTTCGCGGGCAATCTCGATTTCTGCATTGCGATTCGGACGATCACGATTCGCGACGGGGTGGCTCGGGTGCAGGCCGGAGCGGGCATCGTCGCCGACTCCAATCCGGCGGCTGAATACGAGGAAACACGGGACAAAGCTCGGGCGCTGCTGCAGGCGCTCGCGATGGCGGAAGCAGGTTTGTGATCCTTCTCATCGACAATTACGACTCGTTCACCTGGAACCTGGCCCAGTACCTCGGCGAGCTGGGTGCGCCGCCACTCGTACGGCGGAACGACGAAGTGTCGATTGACGACATCGAGACGCTGCGGCCGGATCGGATCGTCATCTCGCCCGGACCGGGACGGCCGGAGGACGCGGGTATCTCCGTCGACGTCATCCGTCGTTTTGGGCCGACCGTGCCAATGCTCGGCGTGTGCCTCGGGCATCAAGGAATCGGCGTCGCGTTCGGGGGCGCCGTCATCCGGGCGGCAACGCTGATGCACGGCAAGACCTCGGCGATTCAGCACGACGGGCGCGGCGTGTTTCGCGGCATCTCGCCCTCGTTCGACGCCGGGCGCTATCACTCCCTTGTGATCGCGGACCCGGCACCGCCAGACCTCGAGGTCGCGGCCCGTACCGAGGATGGGACCATCATGGCAGTGCGGCATCGGACGTTTCCGATCCACGGCGTGCAGTTTCATCCAGAGTCGGTGTTGACTGGCGAGGGGCGACGGCTCCTTCGAAACTTTCTGGAGATGTGATGTTCTCTGGACTCATCGAGAAACTGCAGCGGCGGCAGGATCTGACCGTGGAAGAATCGGCCGCGGCGATGAACGAGATCATGGAGGGCCGCGCCCAGCCCTCACAGATCGCCGGGTTGCTCGTCGCCTTGCGCATGAAAGGGGAGCGGCCGGCAGAGATTGTCGGATTTGCGCGGACGATGCGGGGGCGGGCGACCTCGCTCGAGCGGCGGCACCAGCCGGTATTCGACACGTGCGGAACCGGCGGGGATCAGGCCCACACCTTCAACGTTTCGACCGTCGCTGCGTTGATCGTCGCGGCGTGCGGTGTTCGAGTGGCCAAACATGGCAATCGCTCGGTCTCGAGCCGCTGCGGCAGCGCCGATCTGTTCGAGGCGCTCGGTGTCAACATCAGCGCGACGCCTCCGGTCGTCGAACGATGCCTCGACGAAGCCCACATCGCGTTCTTTTTCGCGCCGACGTTTCATCCATCGATGCGGCACGCCGCGCAAACCAGACGCGAGCTCGGCGTCCGGACCGCCTTCAACCTGCTCGGACCACTGACGAATCCGGCTGGCGCGGCGCGACAGCTCGTTGGCGTGCCACGCCCCGAGCTGACCGAGCTGGTTGCACGCGCGCTGAGCCTGCTTGGATCGGAACGAGCATGGGTCGTTCACGGCGCTGACGGCCTCGATGAGATCTCGACGACCGGCTATACCAAGGTTTCCGAGTGCCGCGATGGCACCGTCAATACGTTCTACATTCATCCCTCGGACGTCTCGCTGCCGAAGGCCATGCCTGAGGACCTCCGCGGCGGCGACGCTGCTGAGAACGCGCGGATCGCACGCGCCGTATTGGATGGTCGGCCCGGTCCAACCCGCGACATTGCGCTGCTCAATGCCGGTGCCTCACTCCTGATCGCAGGCGCGGCGACGTCGCTTCAGGACGGCATCACTCTCGCTGGGGCGGCAATCGACGACCGGCGCGCGACGGGCGTTCTCGACCTTCTGGTACGGGTCTCGAACGCCTCCGAGGAGGCGGCGAGCGCATGATCACCGCGGATCTCCTCGAAACCATCGTCGCAGCGACCCGCCGGCGCGTCGAGATCGCTCGTGCCGTGCGTACGAGCGTCGACCTCGAGCGCGACGTGAGCCGTCACCCTCGCGGCGATCTGTTCGAAGACGCGCTATCGAACTCGCCGGCGCCGCGCATCATCGCCGAGTGCAAGCGGAGGTCGCCGTCCCGCGGCATTCTGCGGAGTGATTACGACCCGGCGAAGCACGCGACGGCCTACGCACAGGCGGGCGCCGCAGCCGTGTCCGTTCTGACCGAGCCGACCTTCTTCGATGGCGCCTCGGAGCACCTCGCGGCTGTCCGTGCGGCCGTCGACGTGCCGCTCCTCCGCAAAGACTTCATCGTGACGGACTATCAGCTCATCGAGGCGGCTGCGCTCGGCGCGGATGCGGCGCTGCTGATTGTCAGCGCGCTCGATGACCCCCTGTTGCGCTCGCTCATCGCGGCCTGCCAGCACCTGGGGTTGGCGGCCCTCGTGGAGGTGCACGAGGACGATGAGGCAAGGCGTGCGATCGACGCGGGGGCGCGAGTGATCGGTGTGAACAGCCGGAACCTGCGGACGCTTGCCGTCGATCCAGCTGTCCACGAGCTCGTCGCGCGTGTGTTGCCGTCAGGAACGATTGCCGTGGCTGAGAGCGGCATTCGCGCGCACGACGATCTCACGCGCCTCACCGCGTGCGGATACCAGGCTTTCCTGGTGGGGGAGCGGCTGATCGGGCAACCGGATCCGGGCGCGGCGCTGCGCGAGCTGAGGCATCCGCGATGAGACCCCGTGTGAAGATCTGCGGCATCCGTCGCCTCGAGGATGCGCTGCTCGCGTGCGAGCTTGGCGCGGATGCGATCGGGTTCGTGTTCTGGCCGGACAGTCCTAGATTCATCGACCCTCACCGCGCGCGCGCCATCGTCTCCCGCTTGCCTCCATTTGTGACGCCGGTTGGTGTTTTCGTGAACCAGGACGCGGATCACGTGTCGGCCGTCGCGGGGGTGGCGAAACTCGGGGCGGTCCAGCTGCACGGTGACGAGTCGCTGACCGCGTACGAGCGAAGCCCGCTCCGGGTCATCAAAGCGCTTTCGGTGACAGATGCTTTTGATCCCGAACCGTCGCTCGCCGCGATTCCGTCACGCGTCACGGTGCTCCTCGACGCGCACGATCCGGTGAGGCGCGGTGGCACAGGGCGGCCGATTGATTGGAAAGTCGCCGCTGCCGCCGCGCGGATTCGCCCCATCGCGCTCTCCGGAGGGCTGAACGCCGAGAACATCAGCCATGCGATCGCCGAGGTCAACCCGTACGCGATCGACGTATCGTCCGGCGTGGAGTCGTCGCCGGGACTGAAGGACGCGGCAGCGCTCCGGCGGTTTTTCGAGGCAGTAGACCAGTCAACGCGGGCGGCCGCCGCCGATCATCTGAACCCATTGAGCCTGATTGAATCTCGTGAGCCACTCTGAGACGTCAACCCCGTCGTTTGCGAAGCGCGATCCGGACCCGCGCGGTTATTACGGCGCGTACGGCGGCCGTTTCGTGCCGGAAACGCTGGTCGCACCCGTCGCCGCGCTCGAGCGCGCCTACCTCGACGCCCGACAGGATCCCGAGTTCACGGATCGCCTCGCGCGGTTGCTGCGTGACTACGTGGGCCGACCAACGCCGATCTACGAAGCGCGTCGTCTGGCCGAGTCCGCCGGCGGCGCCCGGATCTTCCTGAAGCGCGAGGATCTCGCCCACACCGGCGCTCACAAGATCAACAACGCGCTGGGCCAGGCACTCCTCGCCGTGCGCATGGGCAAGCGTCGGGTGATCGCGGAGACCGGGGCGGGGCAGCACGGTGTGGCAACCGCGACGGTGTGCGCGCTGCTCGGCCTCGAGTGCGACGTATACATGGGCGCAGAAGACATGGCACGCCAGTCCCTGAACGTGTTTCGCATGCAGTTACTCGGCGCAACCGTTCGCCGGGTTGACGCCGGCGCCCGAACGCTCAAGGACGCCATCAATGAAGCGATGCGTGACTGGGTCGCGACCGTGCGCGACAGTTACTACCTGCTGGGATCGGTACTCGGGCCGCATCCATACCCGCTCATGGTTCGCGAGTTCCAGTCGGTCATCGGGCGCGAGGCGCGCGCCCAGTGTCTCGAAGCAATCGGACGGCTCCCGAACACGATCGTCGCCTGCGTCGGCGGCGGCAGTAACGCCATGGGCATGTTCGATGCGTTCATCGACGATCCTTCCGTCCGGTTGATTGGGGTCGAAGCGGGTGGACATGGCATCAGACCGGGCCAGCACGCCGCGAGATTCGCGGGAGGCAGCGCCGGAGTCCTGCAGGGAACCCGCACGTTCGTGCTCCAGGACGACAACGGGAATATCGAGCTCACGCACTCAATCTCCGCGGGGCTGGACTACGCCGCCGTAGGCCCCGAACACGCGTGGTTGCACGACCTGGGCCGCGCCGAGTACGCCTGGGTGGACGACGACGAGGCGTTGGACGCATTTCAGAAACTTGGGCGACTCGAAGGCATCCTCCCTGCGCTCGAGTCCGCGCACGCCGTCGCGTACGCCTGCCGCATTGCCCGGCAGATGCCGCGAGACGGCGTGCTGCTCGTCAATCTTTCGGGGAGAGGAGACAAGGACGTACTGAGTGTCGAGAAAGCGCTGAGTGCCACGGCCCATGAGGCGGTGCGCTGATGTCGCGGCTCGCCGACACCTTCAGCCGTCTGCGCGCTCACAAATCGGGTGGCCTCGTGGCCTATCTGACCGCCGGTGACCCTGACGCGGCACGATCGGCCGCCATCATGATCGCGGTCGCGCGCGCCGGCGCGGACGTCCTTGAAGTGGGCGTGCCGTTCTCCGATCCGCTCGCTGACGGACCCGTCATCCAGCGGGCCAGCGAGCGCGCGCTCGCCGGTGGCATGACGCTGCGTGGAACGCTCGACGTCGTCCGGACGGTCAGGGCCTCGGTGGATACGCCGATTGTGCTTTTCACCTATTCGAATCCCGTGCTTCGCATGCGACCCGACGTCTTCGCGCGTGAGGCACGCGAGGCTGGAGTCGACGGTGTGCTGATTCTCGACTATCCGGTGGAAGAGGCGGAGCCGTTGCGCGCCACCCTGGTTGCCGCCGGGCTCGATCCGATATTCCTGGTGAGTCCCACTACCAGCGACGAACGGATCCGTCGGTCGTCGGAGTTAGGGGCGGGCTTTCTCTACGTGATTTCCCGGCTGGGCGTGACGGGAATGCGTGACAGCCTCGACGGTGACATCAATCAGCTGCTCTCACGAGTCCGGGCATCGTCGAATCTCCCGATCGCGCTGGGCTTCGGAATCTCGCGCCCAGAACATGTCGCCGAGGTCTGCCGCGTGGCGGACGCGGCGGTCGTCGGCAGCGGACTCGTCGACACGGTGGCGAAATGGGGCAGCGCGCCCGATGGATGCGAACGCGCGAGCGAGTACGTACGGTGGCTGAAGAGCGCGCTGTGACACGCCTCAAGGCGCTGCGGGAGCAGATCGACGAGCTCGATGCCCAGCTCGTGCGGCTGCTGAGCGCACGAGCGGCGTGCGCGCTCGAGATCGGCCGGGTCAAGAAGGCCGAAGGCATGGAGGTGTACCAGCCCACGCGGGAAGCGGAGGTGCTCGCCCACGTCCAGGAACTCAATCGCGGCCCCCTGGACGATGGCGCGATCCGGCGGTTGTTCGAGCGCGTCATCGACGAAGCGCGGCGGCTCGAGCGCATCGCCAACAACGAAGACGGCCACGAAGCATAGAATAGAGCGAGAAACACCATGGTAGTCGTGATGAAAGAGCTCGCCAATGACGAGCAGATTCAAGCAGTGATCGCACACCTCGTCGAGATGGGATTCGACGTCCATCGATCGACCGGCGCGCTGCGCACCGTGCTGGGCGCGGTGGGCGGAAATCGTGCGTTCGATCCGGGGCTGATCCAGGTGCTCGACGGCGTGCAGGAGGTGCTGCGGATCACCGAGCCCTACAAGCTCGCCAGCCGCACCTTCCGGCCGCAGAACACGGTCGTGACGATCGGCGACGTGCGGATAGGCGGCGATGAAGTGATCGTCATGGCCGGGCCCTGCTCGGCGGAGAGCGACGCGCAGGTCGATGCCGCCGCAGCCGCGGTGAAGGCCGCGGGGGCGAAGGTGCTGCGCGGTGGCGCGTTCAAACCGCGCAGTTCACCATACAGCTTCCAGGGTCTCGGCGAAGAAGGCCTGCGGATGCTCCGCGAGGCCGCCGACCGCCACAACCTCAAGCTCGTGTCCGAGATCATGGACCTGAGCCAGCTCGAGGTCGTCGAGCGCTACGCGCACATCCTGCAGGTCGGCGCCCGCAACATGCAGAATTTCACGCTGCTCCGCGAGCTTGGTCGGACCCGCACGCCGGTGCTGCTGAAGCGGGGGATTTCCGCGACCATCGAAGAGTGGCTGCTGTCGGCTGAATACATCCTCGCCGGCGGCAACATGAGCGTCATGCTGTGCGAGCGCGGCATCCGAACCTTCGAGAGCTACACGCGAAACACGCTGGACATCTCTGCCATCCCCGTCGTCCAGAGCCTCAGCCACCTGCCGGTGCTCGCGGATCCGAGCCACGGCACCGGGCGACGGGACAAAGTGACACCGATGGCACGCGCCGCCGTCGCGGCCGGCGCCGACGGCCTCCTGATCGAGGTGCACTGCGATCCCGATCACGCGAAGAGCGATGGCGCACAGTCGCTGTTCCCTGCGCAGTTCGATCGGCTGATGGCCGAGCTCCGCATCATTGCTCCGGCGATTGGCCGCAGCATCTGTCTCGAACCGGTAACGCGCCGCGGCTGGGGCATCTAATAGACCGTAACGCCTGAATCGGTAGCGGCCGCTCCGTTGTCGGGGCCGCGGAATTCGCATCGACCGACCAAGGTCGACCGCTACTGAATCAGCTGATACGGTCCACTAGGGCTAGTAGGACGTCACACGTAGGATTCATGGTAGCCCTCCGCTGTCGCGGCTGCGGAATTCGCCCCGAACGATCGTAACTGCAGGTCGAATCCGCTGAGAGGTGCCCGTGAACGGGCAAGGGCAGACGGGCGTTGCGGAATCAGAACGCGCTAACAGGCTGCGAACCGTAGCCAGGATTGAAGCAGATCACCTCCGCGGCTAGCCGCGATCACATCAACACACCGTGGCCCGGCAACTTCCTGTCATCGATCGCAACCGTCCCGCCGACGAGGCACCGGTGTTCGAACGGATCGCCATCGTCGGGCTCGGATTGATTGGTGGGTCGCTGGCGATGGCCATCCGCCGGCGCTGGGCGCGCGGACTGATCATCGCGATCGATAGCAAGGATGTCCTGGAGGCGGCGATGCGGTCCCACACCGCAGACGTCGCCGGCGATGACCTCGTCATGGCAGGTGACGCGGACCTGATAGTGCTCGCCGCGCCGGTTCAACAGAACATCACCACGCTCGGACGCCTGTCGGATTACGTCCCCGGCGACGTGTTCGTGACCGACGTCGGTGGCACAAAGGCGTCAACGCTCGCGGCGGCTCGCTCACTCCCACCGCGTATGCGCTTCATCGGTGGCCATCCACTGGCCGGCGCTGCCGCGGGCGGGTTCTCGGCAGCCAGGCCGGACCTTTTCGCGGGACGCCCCTGGCTGATCACGCCCCCTCCAGATGCCCGCCCGGACGATCTCGACCGTCTCGAACAGTTCATTGCCGCGCTCGACGCGCATCCGAGACGAATCGACGCCGACGCCCACGACCGTCTGATTGGGTATTTGAGTCACCTCCCTCAGCTGACGGCCAGCGCGCTCATGCACGTCGTGGGTGAACACGCGGGCGCCGACGGGCTGGCGCTCTCGGGCCGAGGTCTTCGCGATACGACCCGCCTGGCGTCCAGTCCACCTGAGATCTGGCGTGACATCGCCGAGACAAATCCAGAGAACATTCGGAAAGCACTCGACGAACTGATCGCCGTTCTTCAGGATCTGCGCCGCGATCTCCCCGAGCATGGCGCGCTCGATCGCATCTTCGAGTCCGCCGCGGGCTGGAAGCGGCACCTCGACGATGGCGAATAAGTCGCAACCGGCGGTGCGAACCTACCTCGAGCTGCGCGATCCTGGCGAACTGCACCCCGCCCGGATCGATGATCTGCCGGTTCGTGTGGAGCGGGTCGAGGAATGTCCGCCGTCGTTCTGGCGTTTTCTCTACAGCGAGGTGGGCCGCCGATACCACTGGGTCGATCGTCTCGGCTGGACGGATCAGGACATCTTGAATTACCTCCATGATCCATCGGTATCGCTCTGGCTATTGACCGTTGCCGGCGCCCCGGCCGGTTACTTCGAGCTGCGGCGCGATCCCGACGATGCGTTCGAAGTTGCCTACTTCGGCCTGCTGAAGGAATTCACCGGGCGTGGTTTCGGCGCCTACCTGCTGACGGAAGCGGTCGAACGCGCGTGGGCGCTGGGCGCGACCCGCGTCTGGCTCCACACCTCGACGCTGGATCATCCGGCGGCGCTGCCAAACTACCTCAAACGCGGGTTCCAGGTATTCCGCACCGAAGAGTACGCCGTGTGACCGCCGACGCGCCGCTCTGGACCCCGTCAGCCGATCGCATCGCCGGCGCCACGTTGACGCGCTTCATGCGCGCCGTCGAGGAACGTTTCCACACCGCGATTCCGGACTACAGCAGCCTGTATCGGTTCTCGATCGATCGCGCCGAGGACTTCTGGCGTGTCATGTGGGACTTCTCCGAGATTTTCGGAACGATGGGCGAACGCGGCATCGATCGTTTCGGCCGCATGCCGGGCGCCAGGTTCTTTCCAGATGCGACGCTGAACTTCGCCGAGAATCTCCTTCGTCCACGTGCGCCTGACGACGTCGCAATCGCATTCCGTGGCGAAGGGAACGTCAGACGAGACCTGACCTTCGGCGAGGTTCGCGGTCAGGTCGCGGCGTTTGCGGCCGCACTGCGGCGCGCAGGCATCAGACCCGGCGATCGCATTGCGGGCTATCTTCCCAACTTGCCCGAGGCGATCATCGCAGCGCTTGGCGCCGCGGCCGTCGGCGCCATGTGGTCGTCGTGCTCCCCCGACTTCGGTGTTCAGGGAATCCTCGATCGCTTCGGACAGATTGGCCCGCGGATTCTCGTCGCGGCTGACGGCTACGTCTACGGTGGGAAGCAGCACGACTGCCTCGAGCGACTCGCGGCCGTCACCCGGTCGCTCGCCACGGTCGAGCACACCATCGTCGTGCCGTACTTGGATCCCTCTCCCGCGCTGCGCGACGTGCCACACGCGCAGCGATGGGAGGAGTTCGCAGGGAACGTCTCGTCGACGGAAGCGGTGTACGACCCGCTTCCCTTCAATCATCCGCTCTACATCCTGTACTCATCCGGAACCACGGGTGTGCCGAAGTGCATCGTGCACGGCGCGGGCGGCACGCTGATTCAGCACTTGAAAGAACATCAGCTTCATTGCGACATTCAGCGGGGTGATCGCGTCTTCTACTTCACCACCACCGGCTGGATGATGTGGAACTGGCTGGTATCCGTGCTGGCCTCAGGCGCGACGATTCTGCTGTACGACGGATCACCCTTCCATCCGGACGGCAACGTGTTGTTCGATCTCGCTGACGAGACCGGGATGACGCTCTTCGGCACCTCGGCCAAGTACATCGATGCGGTTCAGAAGGCTGGCCTGACGCCGATCAACACCCACCGGCTCGAGACACTTCGGACCATGACGTCCACGGGGTCGCCGCTCTCGCCGGAGAGCTTTGATTTCGTGTATTCGAGCGTCAAGCGCGACATCCACCTGGCGTCGATGTCGGGTGGAACCGACATCATCAGCTGCTTCGTGGGCGGCAATCCAATCGGGCCGGTCTGGCGGGGCGAGATTCAGGCACGCGGGCTGGGCATGCGGGTCGAGGTGTTCGACGAAGACGGCCGTCCGGTCCGTGGTGAAAAGGGCGAACTCGTCTGCACGATGCCCTTCCCGTCGATGCCGGTCTCGTTCTGGAATGATCCGGACGGGAAGAAGTATCAGGCGGCGTACTTCAATCGCTACCCGGGGGTCTGGCATCACGGCGACTACGTTGAGCTGACCGAACACGACGGCATCATCATCTTTGGGCGTTCCGATGCCGTGCTGAACCCCGGTGGTGTCCGAATCGGGACGGCGGAGATCTACCGGCAGGTCGAACAGCTTCCTGAAATCCTCGAGAGCCTCGCCGTGGGACAGCGCTGGGACAACGACGAGCGTGTCGTCCTGTTCGTGCGGCTCCGTGACGGCCTGACGCTTTCGCCGCAGCTCGAGGATCGTATTCGACAGCAGATACGTCAGAACACCACGCCCCGGCACGTCCCGGCGCGCATCGTCCAGGTTTCTGATATTCCACGCACGAAGAGCGGGAAGATTGTGGAACTGGCCGTTCGGGAGGTCATCCACGATCGCCCGGTGAAGAATCTGGACGCACTGGCGAATCCTGAAGCGCTGGAGCAGTTCAAAGATCGAGAGGAACTTTCGCGCTGAGCCAAGGCTCTGGAGCGGACAGCGGACAGCGGACAGCGGACAGCGGACAGCGGACAGCGGACAGCGAATGAGTATAGGACCAGACATGGACAACGCGGTCATTCTCAGCGCGTGCCGGACACCGATCGGATCGTTCGGCGGTGCATTCAGGAATTTGTCAGTCGTCGATCTCGGTGCGATTGCGATTCGCGAAGCCGTTGGGCGCGCGGGCGCGGAGGTCGCAGAGATCGGTGACGTGGTGATGGGGTGCGTCCTTCAGGCGGGGGCCGGGATGAACCCGGCACGCCACGCCGCGCTCAAGGCCGGGCTGCCGGTCGAGGTACCGGCCGAAACGATAAACCGTGTCTGTGGCTCAGGCCTGCAGGCGGTCGTCCACGCCGTAGAGGCAGTCACGTCCGGCTATATCGACCTCGTCGTTGCCGGTGGCATGGAATCCATGAGCAACGCGCCGTTTCTGCTGAAGGGCGCCCGCTGGGGTTACCGCATGGGCAACGCCGAGGTCGTGGACTACATGGTCCAGGAAGGGCTGACCGACGCGATGTGCGGTTGCCACATGGGCGTGACCGCCGAGGAGATTGCGAAGCGCTACAAGGTCTCGCGCGCGGATCAGGATGCGTTCTCGGCAGAGAGTCAGCGGCGCGCGGTCGAAGCTGTTGAATCAGGCACGTTCGAAAAGGAAATCGTCGCCGTCGAGGTGCCGCAGCGGAAGGGAACTCCGGTGCGCGTGACGCGTGACGAATATCCCCGCCCCGGGACAACGATCGAGAAACTCGCGCCGCTCAAGCCTGCGTTCCTCAAGGACGGAACCGTGACCGCCGGGAACGCTTCGGGAATCAATGACGGTGCCGCAGCACTCGTCGTGTCAACGGAAACCAAAGCGCGGGCGATCGGCCGCGCTCCTCTGGCGCGCGTTCTGTCATACGCCACGAGCGGTGTGGATCCCATGATCATGGGGATGGGACCGGTCAGCGCTCTCAACAAGGCGGCGAAGCGGGCAGGCATCGCCCTCGCGGACCTCGATCTGTTCGAGCTGAACGAAGCGTTCGCGGCCCAATCGCTGGCGGTCATCCGCGAGCTCGCGCTCGATCCGGCCAGGGTGAATGTCCACGGCGGAGCAGTCGCGCTCGGACATCCCCTCGGCGCGAGCGGCGCGCGCGTGCTCACCACTCTTATCCACGCGCTCCGCGCGCGGGGTGGCGGCCGCGGCGCCGCGTCACTGTGCATCGGCGGCGGCATGGGTATCGCGATGATCGTGGAGACCGTGTAACGCCGCTTTTCGCGAAGCGAGGCGTCGCGAGACAGAGTCGGCCGTGCTGAGATCGGGCCGAACATGGACAGAGGCGGAATCAGCAGCGCCCGCGGCCGCAGCCGAGCGCGAAGCGCGAAGGCGCGAGGCTGCAGCGAGCGGAGGTGGAGCCCCGCGAGCACTGATCAATGCTGAACCAGTCAGTGCGGATTCGAACACGAGTTCTGGATAGCCTTGCCGCCCACGCGTCGGCGCAAGCGCCGCTCGAGTGTTGCGGGCTGCTCGTGGGCACGCCATCGCTCATCGACGAGAGCGTCCCGACGGCAAATCTCGCAGCGAGCCCGGTCCGTTTCCAGGTGGATCCACGCGATCATTTCCAGCTTCAGCGCGCGCTGCGCGGTACCCCACGGGCCATCGTCGGTTCGTACCACTCGCATCCGGCTTCGCGCCCGATCCCGTCGCCTTCAGACGTGGCGGAGGCCCACTACCCCGAGTTCCTTCACGTCATCGTGTCACTCGTCACACCTGAACGTCCGGAGATCAGAGCTTTTCGAATCCGTTCAGGGAACGTTGCGGCCGTCGAACTCGTCCCAGTGCCTTGATGCGCCCGCACAGTCCGGGACTCGTCCGTCTTCGCGGCTGCCTGGCCGCTCTCTTCCTGGCGCTGTCGTTCGTCCCTGCCCACGCCCAGCAAACGCCTGCGAAGCAGGAACCCGGGCCGGTCATGAACAAGCTGGTGGTCGAGGGCTCCACCGTGTTCAGCACCGAGGACGTGCTGTGGCTGCTGGAGCTCACACCAGGACAGCAGCTGCCGGGACCACCCGAACAAGTCGCGCAGCAGCTCCAGAAGCGATATGCCTCCGATGGGTACGGCGGTGCGACGGTCGAGGCCATCTTCGATCCGGCATCCGGCACCCTGACCTTACGGGTGGACGAAGGGCGGATCGACGACATCGAGTTCGCAGGGCTGTCCTCCGATCTCGCGAAGCGATTCAGGCGCGACCTCGGCGTTCAATCGGGCGACATCTACAATCGCTCGGTCGTCCAGCGGTCGGTGAACAAACTGATCGTGGAGTCGCAAGGGGGACTCGAAGTCGCCGACGACGGGATTGAGCTGCAGACGCGCTCGGGCCAGCGCGTCCTCGTCATCCACATCGAGGAGAAGCACCTCAGGTTCCGCTTTCGAGCCAGCTCGGAAGCCCGCGAGGACTTCTTCAGCCCGGTTGACGGATTCTCGCCGAATGTGGCGCTCGGCTTCACGCTCTTCGATCCCGAGCGTTTCCACAACACCCTCATCGCCGGGCACGTCTCTTACAAGTTCGCCCGCGACTATGCGGGGTATTCGCTGGGCTTCCAGCATCGTATTGTCGCCAGACCGAAGATCTTCTTCGGCGCCGAAATCCACGACATCACCGCGTCCGATGATTTCTGGCGGCTCACCTCGACCGAACAGAGCTCCGTCGCCCTCGGTTTCCGGAACACGTTCCGTGACTACTACCAGCGCAAGGGCCAGCAGGGCTTCGTCGCGGTCATGCCGAACCAGAACCAGGAACTTACCGTCTCGATTCGGCGCGATCGCCACGACTCGTTGTCGAATACGACCGATTTCAGTTTCTTTCGTGACGATCACGAGTTCCGGCCGAATCCACCGATCGTCGGTGGCTCGCTTCGATCGGTCGTCATCGCGTACACCTTCGACTCGCGCGGTCAGCTCGATCGCGATCCCGAAACGACGTTCACGAATCATCTCCTCGACGATCTGTATCGTGCGAACCGGCGGCAGGCGTACGGCTGGCGTGTGGACTGGACGTCGGAGATTGCTGGTCACGGGCTCGGCGGCGATTACGAGTTCGATCGGCACATCCTGAACGGCCGCGCCTACGTCCCGCTCTCGCCGAGGCAGTTGCTGTCCGGTCGTATGGTGCTGGGATTCAGCGGGGGAGACCTTCCCATCGAGCGCACCTTTGCCATCGGCGGGATCGGCACCGTCCACGGCTATCAGTTCAAGCAGGCCGCCGGAGACGGGATGTCGCTCTTCAACGCGCAGTATCGCCTCGACCTCGGCGAAGGCGGACGTCCGGAGCGGACCAGCGGCTTCAGCCTGTTCGCCTTCTTCGACGCCGGCCGCATCGTGGATCCGCTTCCGGGTCAGAGCCGCGATTGGCTCAAGGGCACCGGTTTCGGCGTGCAGGCCGGGATCTTCCGCGTCGAGTTCGGCTATCGCCTCGACGGCATCCCGAAGTCGCTTCAGGTGCTCGTGCGTCTCAGCCCGACGTTCTGACGATGACGCGGACTTTCTGCCTCCGCGCGTTCATCGTCACCGTACTGCTGGTCCCGTGCATCATTCAAGCGGCGGCGCTCGAAGCGAGGGTCGCCGAGATCCGGATAGTGGGGCCGACCGTCCGCGCCTCGGTGGAGCTCCGGCAGTCACTGCCGGACAAGCTGAAACAGGTCGTTCAGGCTGGAGGATCGCTTCACGTACGGCTGCAGACCGAGATGTGGGAGGACCGCGCGATCTGGGACAAGATCGTGCGCCCCGCTTCGATCACGGTCTATCGTATCGCCCGAGATCCGGTCACCAGTCAGATCGCGGTCTCGAGTCCCTACGGCCGTACGGCGTATCCCGATTTGCCGGAACGCTTGCAACTGCGGGTGGACGTCGCTCCCGCCGACGCGGTGTCCGACGACGGGCACTACTACCTTCGGATGATCGTCACCGTCGGCACGATCGCCGAGCGCGAGATTCAGAACGCGGGGGACGCGGTATTCGGTCAGGACGAAAGCACCGTCAGCCTGGGAACGGTGGGGAAGTTCATCTTCAACACCGTGCTCCAGGCGACCGACTACCTTCAGAGCGTCTCAGCCGAGGCACGCAGCCGCCGTTTCGAAGGACGGGAGCTGCGGCCCGGCATCAAGTGAGGATCAGTTGCCGCCGTCGCGAAGACCGGGGCGCACACGTATCGTGGTTCGGCCGGTCGCGACGATCTTGTCCTTTTGTTTGAGGCTGAAGAGAACGCGGAAGTCACCCGGAACCTGAAAGACCTGCTCTTTCACGTATCGCCGCTTGATCAGACTCTTGCCGGGCTCGTACGGATCGCAATCGGTCTTCTGCTCGGATTTGTTGCCGTCGCCCATGTCCCATTCGACCGTCGCGCAGTAGAACTGCTCGTAGTCGTCTGGACCGCCGGTGATGTCAGCGGTGAGCACGATCCGCATCGGCGCAAACCCGACCGCCGGGGACGCCTTCACGGCGATGGATGGCTTCGAATCCTTGCTCGAGGGCATCGCGCCGAGGGCCGCGATTGCGGCAGCGAATACGCCGATCCCAAGCACCCAACTGAATGGCGCAGCAGACTTTCGCATGGAACCCTTCCTGGTTCGGGGGAGCTGGACCTCATTCTAGCAGCAGCCAACGCGAGCGGCGGCGAACGATACTCTATAATTTCAGTATGGCGCCTCTGCCGGCGGTCAGTCCCGCCGTTGCTCTGACAACCGTCCAACCGTTCCTGGTCGACGTCGATCTCGTGTTCGTGCCCATGTTCGAGGGCGAGGACCCAACATCGGTCGTCCGCGGGCTCGACGACACCGCAACCGCGGCCCTGAGCCGCGCCTTCTCCACGCACGAGATTCAGGGGCGCCCGTTCGAGTTGTTTCTCTCGTCGGCGACCGGTTGGCGGGCGGGCCGGCTGGCGCTCGTCGGATGCGGCCGCGCCAGCGATGCCTCGACCGAACGGCTGCGGAAGGCCGCGACCTTCGCCGCGCTATCGGCCCGTCAGCGTCGCGTCGGCCGCATCGCATTCGTCGATCGCGCAACCACGGACCGCGAGTTGAGCGTTCAGGCGATTGCCGAAGGTCTCGTGATGGCGGGCTTCAGCGCCGATCGCTACAAGAGCGGTGAGCGCGCGACGCCGGCGCCCGAACAGATGCTGATCGTCTCGACCGGCGACCATGATTCGGCAGCTCTCGAACGGGCCGCCGAACGCGGACGGATTCTCGGTGAATCCTGCAACGTTGCCCGTGAGCTCGCGAACGAGCCATCGAATCTGCTCACGCCATCGGTGTTCGCGGACCGCGCCGCCGCCATCGGACGAAGCGCCGGTCTTACCGTCCAGATTCTCGACGAGGACGAGATCGCCCGCTTGCAGATGGGGCTGCTGCTTGGCGTGGCACGCGGCAGCGCCGAGCCTCCGCGACTGATCGTGTTGCGGCACGAACCGCCGAACGCGCCCGATCGGCCGGTGTTGGGTCTGGTCGGGAAGGGCATCACGTTCGACACGGGCGGCATTTCAATCAAGCCCGCCGAGGGCATGGAGCGGATGAAGTCCGACATGTCCGGAGGGGCAGCCGTCATCTGCGCGATGCGCGCCATCGCGCTGCTGGGTGCGCCCATTCGCGTGATCGGCGTCGTGCCGGCGACCGAGAACATGCCGGGGGGCAAGGCCATGAAGCCCGGCGACGTGCTGACCGGAGCCGGGGGCAAGACCGTCGAAGTGATCAATACGGATGCCGAAGGCCGGCTCGTCCTGGGCGACGGCTTGTGGTACGCGCAGCAGCTCGGCGCCACACATCTTGTCGACGTGGCAACGCTGACCGGCGCCTGTGTCGTCGCCCTCGGAAAAGCTGCGGCAGGGTTATTCGGTCAGCCTGATGCGTGGGTCGAGCTGATCCGCGGGGTGTCTGCCAGGGCCGGTGATCGCGCCTGGCCGATGCCGTTGTACGACGACTACGCAGACCAGCTGCGGAGCGAAGTGGCCGACATGATGAACACTGGCGGCAGACCCGCTGGCGCGTGCACCGCGGCGATGTTCTTGAAAGAGTTCGCGGGAGGCCTGCCGTGGGCCCACCTGGACATCGCGGGGACGTCTTGGGTCGACGAGGCGAAGCCCTGGCAGCCCAAGGGCCCGACCGGCGTGGCCGTGCGTACGCTGGCGGAGCTCGCTTTTACGAGCGGAGACTGGCGATGATCCCGACCATCCTGGCGCAGCAGCCGCAAAGCCCGATCGTCGTCCGTGTAGTCGAGCAGCCCGTGGAATCGACCGGCATCTCTGATGTGATTATCGGCGCGCTCGGTTTGACCGGCTTGCTGCTTCTGTCGGCGCTGCTGCTCGGGGTTCTCCTGGGCGGCATCCTGATCGGCATCAAGCTTCTCAGGGCCCGGTACAATCTCGCGTCCTCCCAGGACCCGGATTCGATGCGGGTCACCCCAGGGCTCACGCAGCCCTGATCACTCCTCGCGCGTCGCGATCGTGCGCCGCGTCTTCAGCGATTTCTGGTACTGCGTCACGGCGTCGAAGAGCGCTTCAGCGATCTGCTGACGGTAGGCCGGCGTCTTCAGGAGCTGCCCTTCCTGCCGGTGGGTGATGAACGAGATCTCGGCGAGCACGCTCGGCATCCCGGCGCCGATCAGCACGACGAACGGCGCCTGCCTGACACCCAGGTCCCGCAGTTGCGCGTTTCGCGATTCCAGTTTCTTCACCATCGACTTCTGGACCATCTCCGCGAAATCGCGTGATTCGTCGATCTTGTTGTTGAGCGTAATCGCCCGGACGATCTCCGGGAGGCTGTGCATCGTCTTCCCGGAGCCGGAGTTCTCGCGCGCGGCCACCGCCTCGGCCTCCGGATTCGACGCGAAGTTCAGGAAATAGGTTTCGATGCCGCGGGCCTTGAGGTTCCGGCTGGCGTTGGCGTGAATCGAGAGGAACAGATCCGCTCCCTCCCGGTTGGCGATCGCCGTACGCTCTTCGAGCGGAATGAAGACGTCTTCGTCGCGCGTCATCACCACGTCCACGCCGGGCTGCGCCTCGAGCAGCTTGCGCAGCCGCTGCGCAACGTCCAGCACGAGCTCGGATTCGTTGAGCCCGTTGCCCCTAGCACCCGGGTCGTGTCCGCCGTGCCCCGCATCGATCACGACGCGAGAGACGCCGAGGCCGAGCTGCCGCGACAGCGAGAACTGGCCGTTCGAGTTTGCCGCCGGAACCGTGGGCGCCGGCAGCGTCGTCTCGCGGGACGAGAGCGGCAGCTTCTCGAGCGGCGCTGGTGCGGGAGTCGTCATCGAGGTCGCGACCGGCTTCGCGTCGTTGGCATCCCTGGTTGCGGTGTTCCGGGCCGAATCCTTCGTTGACGTAGTGCGCGCGCCCCTCGGCGAAGACGATTTCACTTCGACGTTGTCTACCCCGACGATCTCAGGAGTCGCCGTTGCGGGGCGCGCTGGCGCAATCGGTGGCAGCGAACCGAGAACGGCGGCAACGGGCGCCGCGCCGGCGCGGTGGAAGTCCACGACCACGCGGAACGGGTTGTACAGCGTGAAGACGCTGTACGAATCCACGCCCTTCATGTCCATCACGACCCGGGTCGTGTTCTGCGGGTGGCGTCCAAGCCTGATTTCACGGACGACATCATCGGTAAAGGTGAGCGCGGCATCGACGAGCTGCGGCGCAGGGCGGGCGTTTCGGAGATCGAAGAAAAGCCTCCTCGGATTGTCGAGTTGTTCGCGGTGATACAGGATCTCACGCCCCATCTCGATGGTGACGCGGACGCCGTCTGGCAGGGGAGCGCGCGAGATCCCGCGAATCGTCGTCGGCTCTCCCGGGTTCGTTTCCACGGCCGGTGACGGCTGTTTGGTGTCACGCACTGGCTCCCGCGATCCGTCGCCGGTTGTCGCAACCGGCGGCGGCGTGATCGTTTTCTCGGTGAGCGGCGGAGGCACCAGGTTCGCCGCCTCGGTCGTCTCGAAAGCGGCGAGGGCCTCCGTCACTTTCGGCAGCAGCGAGCTGGACGGGTAGCCGGTCTTCAACTGATTCAGGAGCCGGACGCCGGCTTTCCTGTCGGCCGACTCGCCGAATTTCTGATAGGCGAGCAGAGACAGGTTCGCCGCCTGCCACAACGCGTTGTCGCTGTAGGCGCTCGTCGGATACTGGCGCACCAGTCGCTCGTAGGCGGACACGACAGCGCGAATCTGGTCGACCGTCGCGGTTCGCGACACGTCGCGCACGGCCCGCTCCCGCTCGAGGGCACGCGTGTAGACATCGCGCGGACCGGCCATCGCGGTCATTGGCGCCAGCATCAGCGACGCCGCCAGCATCACACCTGCCACCGTTCTGCTGTTCATGGTCCACCCGATACGGTTACGAGCGGCACGAGCGGCCGCCACATCTCGATGCACCAGCTCAGCGCAGCTGTGCATCCACTTCGTCGAAGTAGTCCTTCTTGACCAGTACTTCTCGAGCCTTGCCTCCGGCGGCGGCTGACACCAGCCCCTCGGCCTCCATCATGTCGACCAGGCGTGCCGCACGGCTGAAGCCGATTCTCAGGCGGCGCTGGAGATACGAGATGGATGCCTGACCGCTCGACACGACGATTCGTGCGGCTTCGTCGTACAGGTCGTCCTTTTCGAACTCGAGCTCGCCGGCCGTTTGCTTGTCGTCCTGCGTGATGGTGTCGTCGTAGGTAGGCTTCCCCTGTTTGCGCAGGAAGCTCGCCAGGCGCGCGCTCTCTTGTTCCGAGATATACGGACCGTGGAGACGCACGAATCGGGACGAGGCGGGCGGCAGGTAGAGCATGTCGCCCTTGCCGAGCAGCTGCTCGGCGCCGTTCCCGTCGAGGATCGTGCGAGAGTCGATCTTCGATGACACCCGGAACGAGATGCGCGCGGGAAGGTTCGCCTTGATCAGGCCAGTGATGACGTCGACCGACGGCCGCTGCGTCGCCAGGATCAAATGAATCCCGACGGCGCGCGCCATCTGCGCCAGTCGGGCGATCGATTCCTCGACTTCGTTGCTCGCCACCATCATCAGGTCGGCGAGCTCGTCGATCAGCACGACGATGAAGGGGAGCGGCTTGACCTCGTTGCCGTTGTTGTCGACGAGCGGCTCCTTGGTCTCGGTCTGCGCCAGCCGGATGTTGCGGTTGTATTGCTCGATGTTGCGCACGCCGACGGCCGCGAGCGTCTTGTACCGCTCTTCCATCTCACGAACGGCCCAGCGAAGGGCGTTCGACGCCTGCTTGGGATCCACGACGACCGGCGTCAGGAGATGCGGGATGTCCTCGTACATCCCGAGCTCCAGCCGTTTGGGATCGATCATGATCAGCCGGACTTCGTCGGGCGACGAGCGGAACAGGATGCTCGACAGCATCGCGTTCACGCTGACCGATTTGCCGGTGCCGGTCGATCCTGCAATCAACAAGTGCGGCATCGTCGCCAGATCGCTGACGAAGGGCTCACCGTGGATCGTCTTCCCGAGGGCGAGAGTCAGCTTCGACTGGGACCGCCGATAGGTGTCTGATTCCAGGAGCTCTCGCAGAGAAATCTGTTCCCGGTTCGGGTTCGGAATCTGGATGCCGACGGTGGACTTGCCGGGAATCCGGTCGATCAGCACCGATTCGGCCTGCATCGCGAGACACAGATCGTCGGCGAGACCGGTGATTTTGCTGTACTTCACGCCCGCATCGGGCTTGAACTCGTAAGTCGTAACGACGGGTCCCGGATGAATCTGGACCACCGACCCCTCGACCGAGAACTCGCGGCACTTTTCCTCGAGGAGTCGGGCGCCTTCCATCAGCTCGCGCTCGTCGATCTTGCGCTCGCCGCGCGGCGCATCGAGAAGAGCCATGGGTGGCTGCACGTATGCGCCGCGCTTCCGCTCGGCCGGCAGCTTGTCGGGCTCGGGCAGCGGCAACATCGGGTCCTGCGGAGTTGGCGCCGACCGCCGGATCGGCGGGGGCGGTGTCGGCTTGGAGGAGGCGGCCTTCAATGCGGCCGCCGCCGCGCCAACCATGGCCGCCGCACGCGACGGCTTCGGCGGCTCCTCCTTCGCAACCGGTCGTGCCGGGGCGGACCGCGCCGGCGGCTCAGGCGCTTGCGCGACAAGTGGAGGGGTCACGACCGGCCTGGTGATCCGCTTGTCCTTGCCGTCGGTCGTTTCCCTGGTGTCTTTCAGCTCCTTTGCGCTCGCCGGGTCTCTGCCCGACTTCTCGAAGTGCTTTTTCAGCACTTCCTGACGCTGCCGTTCGCGGCGCTGCTCCTCGCGCCGGGCGCGCATCGCACCGAGCATGGCGACCCACCGATCGCGCATCAGGGCGCCAATGAAGCCAAAGAGACGCCCGAACGAGAACTGCGTCGAAAGGATGATCGACAGGAAGAGCAGCGTGAGGATCAGGATGATCGACCCGGTCCGGTTCAGGTAGGTCGCGAGCCCCGCCGCCAGGCCATCGCCGACGTAGCCGCCGGCTCGGAATTCCTTTCCAGAGATCGCGAGCGTGCCGAACGCCAGCGAGAGAAACGCAGACACGCACGAAAAAAGCATCGTGGCGCCGACGAGCTTCGTATACGCGGCGTCGAGCGTTCGGCACCAGAAGTAGTTCCAGCCGAGGACGACCAGCACCAGCGGAATCAGATACGCGGCGTAGCCGAGCAGCTGATACGAGAGCTCGCCGATGAATGCGCCGACCTGACCGGCGAAGTTCGCGGGAGGAAGGTCGCCGCCCGTGTTGAAGAACCACACGGGGTCGGCCGCGCTGTAGCTCGCGAGCGACACGAGCCAGATCAGCGCGAGCGCGAAGAGCGCAACGCCGGCGAATTCGCTCACCCGTCGGGACAGGAAAGAGGCGGCCACGTCAGATCTCCATCACGACCGGCAACACGAGCGGCCTGAGCCCCGAACGTTTGCGGAAGAACCGCTGCAAGTCCACGCGAATCCTTTCCTTGATGAGTCCCGGGTCCGTTCGTTCTTCGATCCCCGCCGTCTCGAGCGTGGTCGCCAGGAGGCTGGGAATCTCTTTGAGCAGTGCCTCTGTTCGGGTGTCTAGGACAAAGCCTCTCGTGATGACGTCGGGCGTCTCTTCGAGCGTGCCGGACTGACGGCCAATCGTCACGACCGGCACGACGAGCCCGTCACCCGCCAGGTGCCGGCGATCTCGAAGCACTTCGTCGCCGACCTCGCCGCTCCGTGTGCCGTCGATCAGAATCCTGCCCGCGGGAACCTTGCCCGCCACACGTCCGCCGTCGCCGTCGAATCGGATGAGGTCGCCGTTTTCAGCCAGCACGACGGTTGTCGAACGGGAGACCTTGACGGCGGTCGCCGCGTGGCGGGCGAGCTGCCGGTACTCCCCGTGTATCGGCACGAAGTAGCGCGGTCTGACCAGTGACAGCATGAGCTTGAGCTCTTCGTCGCTTCCGTGGCCCGACACATGGACGTGCTTGATTCCCTCGTACACAACCTCGGCCTTTCGGCGCGCAATGTGGTTCATCACGCGTCCGATGGCTTTTTCGTTGCCCGGGATCTCGCGCGCCGAGAACACCACCACATCGTCCTGATCCAGGCGGACGTGGCGGTGATCGTCGATGGCGATCCGCGGGAGCGCGGCCTGTGGCTCTCCCTGCGATCCCGTGCAGATGCAGACCACGTCCTGACCCGGAAAGTTGCGAACGTCGCTATCCCGGATCTGCACGCCGGACGGGATCCTGAGATACCCCAGCCGCTGCGCAATCTCCGAGTTCTCGATGGCGCCACGGCCGACGAACGCCACGCGCCGATCGAATTGCGCGGCAAGGTCCGCCAGGATCTGCATTCGGTAGAGGCTCGTCGCGAACGCGGCGACGACAATCTTTCCGCGCGCGCTCGTGAAGATCTCCTCGAACGCATCAATGACATCCACTTCCGAGCCGGTGAACCCCTTGCGCTCGATGTTCGTGCTGTCGGACATCAGCACGAGCACGCCGGCCGCCCCGAGTTCCGCGAGACGGTGCACGTCGACGGTTTCGCCGTCGAGCGGCGTCTGATCGATCTTGAAGTCTCCGGTGTGGATCACCACGCCCTGCGGCGTCTCGATCGCGATCGCCACACAGTCGGGCATGCTGTGCGTGACGCGCAGGAACTCGATGGTGAACGCACCGACCGTGACCCGATCGCGCGGGCGCACGCGCACCAATCGATTCGCCGCATCGTGCCCGTGCTCCTCGAGCTTCGGCTCGACCAGCGCAAGCGTGAGCGGCGTGCCGTACACGGGCCCCTGCACGTACGGCAACACGTGCGCGACCGCTCCGATGTGATCCTCGTGCCCGTGCGTCAGCACCAGCGCCGCGATCCGGTACTGCTGCAGCTGGCGCAGATCCGGAATGATCAGATCGACGCCGAGGAGTTCCGGCTCCGGGAACATCACGCCGGCATCGACGAGGATGGCGGTCTCGCCGCAGGCGATGACCATCATGTTCATGCCGAACTCGCCGACACCGCCGAGCGGAATGATCTCGAGCGGCGGCGCGTCGGCCGACACATGTCCGTCGTGAGTCGTCAGCGTGATTAACCCCAGTCGAGACCAGTCCGTCAGAGGACACGGACGCGAGCGGATGCCTCCCTGAGAAGGAGATCCGAGCGCGAAGGCGGCGGGCGCCGCCACGACATGCCCACCGAACCGCTGCTGGGACAGCGCGTCCGGGACGATTTGGAACCGGCTCGACTATAGCATAGCGCTGGCTCAGCGCCCACCGAAAACATCAGCAAGACGCGCCAGCTCTTCAAGTTGCAGCGTCTCCGGCCGCCGCGCGGGATCGATCGACGCCCGTTTCAGCGCCCCTCTGGCGTCGCTCCCCCGGGACGTCGCGAACGGCGCCAGGGCGTTCCCAAGCATCTTCCGGCGCTGCGTGAACATCGAGCGCACCATGTCTTGAAACAGGTTCTCGTCGCGAAGGGTCACCACCGGCGGCCGGAACGTCAGCGAGACCACCGCGGAGTGGACCTTCGGCGCCGGCCGGAACGCGCCGGGCGGGAGCGCGAGCAGCAGCCGGACGTCCGCGTGGAGTTGCGTGAGAATCGCGAGGACACCGTAGTCCTTGGTTCCGGGCCTGGCGCGCAGCCGTTCGGCGACTTCACGCTGCACCATCAACGTCGCGTCGCGCAGCCCGCCACGTTCGCGATGTGCCCGCAACAGCCGGAACAGGATCGGGGAAGACACGTTGTAGGGCAGGTTGCCGGCGATCCGAAGCAGTCCGTGTGCGAGAAAAGGCGACAAGTCGAACTCGAGGAAGTCTGCTTCGACGATCGTGACGTTGCCGGGCACTCGAGGCCTGAGCTCCGCCACGAGATCCCGATCGACCTCGACGGCCGTGAGGTGTGCCACGCGGGACGCGAGGCGAAGGGTCAGCGCGCCAGGTCCCGAACCGATTTCGACGAATCGATCCGAGCGGTCGGGCGCGATCGCCGTCACGAGCCTGTCGGCCCAGGCGGCCTCGAGAAAGTGCTGCCCGTATTTCTTCCGGGCCTTCATCACGCGTCGTCCATCGGATCGCCGCGCCAGTACTTTTCTTCGATTTCCTCGATCTCCTCTTCGCTCAGCCCGAAGTAGTGCCCAAACTCGTGGATCACGGTCTCGGCCACGCAGTCCCGGATCTCGTCGTCGTCCTCGCAGGCTTCTTCGATCGGGCGCTGATAGATCGAGATGCGATCGGGTAGCGCGTTGCCGTAGCCCCAGCTCCGCTCGGTGAGGGGAGTCCCGTGATACAGGCCGAACAGCGTGTCGGGCGGATCGATTTCCATCTCGGCGAGAATCTCGCCGGGCGGGTCGTCCTCGACGACCACGGCGACGTTCTGCATGGCACGCCGAAAGCGCCCCGGGATCTCGCGCAGCGCCTCTTCGACGAGTTGACTGAAACGCTCGCGGGTCATTTCTTGGTTTGTCGTGGGGCCCCACCCCCACGACCTGTGCCTCGGCCCTTCGGGCCTCGGCGTACTTTGGAGGATGGCCTGCTTTCAGAACGGTCTGGTGGGGCCTCTGCCACGCGACCTGTGCCTCGCGGCTTCGCCGCTCGGCGTACTTCGGAGGGCAGCCCGCTTTCAGGGCGTTGTGGTGGGGCCTCTTGCGCGTCTCGCAGGCTCGACGCCTTTCGCATCTTGGACGGCTGCCTGCTCTGAGAACGATCGGACCGAATCTCACCGATAGGACGTGCAACTCGCCGCTTCGCGGCTCGGCGCGCAGTTGTAGTGTCCGGTTTCAGCCGGACCCCGGCGGGCTTCGGCCCGACCGCCTTCTTGCTCCCCAGGCCCAATCCCACGACGGTGCGGTAGTACTCGCATTCCTGTCGAACGGCGCATCGATCGCACAGAGGTCGCGGCTTGCAGATGCGGCGGCCGTGAAGAATCAAGGTGTCCGACGTTCGCGTCCAGTCGGCGGGCGGAACCACGGCGCAGAGTTGCTGCTCGACGATGACCGGATCGTCGGAACGCGCGATGCCGATGCGATTCGCGACCCGCAGGACGTGACGATCGACGGGGAGGCCAGGGACGCCGAGCGCGTGCCCCAGCACGACGTTCGCAGTCTTGCGACCGACGCCGGGCAGTGCGACCAGGTCCTCCATGGTCCGCGGAATCTCGCCATCGTGCTGTTCGACGACGGCCGCCGCCATCCCGACGAGGGACCGTGACTTGGCGCGGAAGAATCCCGTGGACTGAATTTGCGGCTCGAGTTCCGTCGTCGTCGCCTTCGCGAGGGCGCGCGCGTCAGGATACCGGCGAAACAGAGCGGGTGTGACCTGATTGACGCGCTCATCGGTGCATTGAGCCGAGAGGATCGTGGCGACGAGGAGCTCGTAGGCGTTCGAGAAGTGCAGTTCCGTGTCGGCGCCCGGGTGTTGGCCGTAAAGCGTCTGGAGAATCTGTCGCGTCTCGGCCGCGCTTCTGGCTGGTGTGGGAACGGATCTGGGCACAGCCCGTTTCGGCATGCCTCCGATTGTATCGCCGCGCGCGAAGACGGATGGAGTCACGAGGCCGGGCGTCTGTGTCGCCCGTCCGTGCGGTGGTGACAGGTCTAGTCGCGGTTGCTGCGCGAGCCTCGTTGCGGAACGGCCGTCAAGAGCGCGATCAGCGCTTTGCTGTTGCTGCGCAGGCGCGACGTGCCGACGACAACCGTCTCGCCAACGTCCATGGTGAAGCTCGTGTTCATCATCGGCCGTTCTCCAAGCTTCGCCTGCGCAAGCGTCCGCGAGCCCAGACGTGCGGCCTTGTTCAGGCGGTCTCTGAGAACATTGACGCGCTGCTCGAGGCGCTCCACTTCCGCGCGCGTGCCGACACCCGCGTTCATCCGCGTACGTTCGGCTTTCAACGCGGTCTCGGCTTCCGCGAGTTGTGCCCGAAGGTCGGCCTCCTGGTTGGCCCGTGCGCCAGCACGCTCCGGCGTCGCATCCTCCAGGTCAGGCATGGCGTCACGCAGCGAGAACTGCACCATGATGCGATTGGGCGCATCCGGACTGTCTTTTGTCGCAGCAACGGGCGACGCCACGATATCGATCTCGAACTCGCGCTCTTCTGGTCCGCGCAGGCGGGTCGTCGAATGCGTGAAGCTGCTCATGATCCATGCGGCATCGAGCAGCTTGTAGGACTTGTAAGGCAGGAAGTCCTTCATGTCGTTGAGCGCCTGACGCGCGGCGGGAGGCACGTCGCCGTCACCCGGCGCTCCCTGAAGATCGCCGACGACGAGGATCACGCTGAAGCCCTGGGGATTCCCCCGAACCATTCGCGGCGATGTCGCTGTCGTCGCGGCGCCCCGTCCGCCTGTCGTTTGCGCGCCTCGCTGCTCGGTCGTCGTGGTCTGCGCGCCTCGCTGGCCGCTCGGCGTTGTCTGTTGCTCACGCGCGCTGACGCTTTGCCATGGCGCGAGCGCGACGGCTCCCGCCACGACGAGCGTGAGCGTCAGCGCCTGTCGGCACGTCATGGCATGGTCTCCTTCAGGCTGAACTGGGGATCGAATATCCAGATGATGCGCGTCCCGCCGGGCGTTGCAAACTGCAGTTGCCGCGGTTCAACCTCGCGATCGAGGCTCCGGGCGCGGGCTTGTGATCCGGGAGCAGATGCCACAGCGGGCAGGCGGCGTCCTGCGGTGATGCCCACGCCGATCATCATCACGACGACCGCCGCGACCGCCACCGGCTGAAACCAGAAGAAGCTCCCGTGCCCCTCGCGTCGCGCGGTCTCGATGACGAGCCGCCTGATCGCCCGCACGTCATCCGGCTGGAGCGAGGGATCGTCGCGAAGCGGATCTGCTGCGCGCAACGCGTCGCCAATCCTCGTCATGTTGTTACCGTACCTTCCAGGACCTTGACCATCTCGCGCCGACCGATCGAGAGGTGCCAGCGCACGGTGACCGCGCTGACGCCGAGCAGTCTGGCGATGGCCGGAATGGGTTTGCCCTCGAGCTCGTAGAGCACGAGCACTGCGCGGCGGCGAGGCGGCAGCTGCTCGAGAGCCTGCTGAATCAGACGCCGTGCTATAAGCGCGGATTCTGGGTGTGCCGTCGAGGTTGATGCGCCGAGCGATGGGTTGTGGTAACGCCGCACGGCGATCTGCCGCCACCGATCGCGGCAGATGTTCACCAGCACCCGGACGAGCCACGCTTCTTCATGCGGCGTGCCTTCGGGCACGGAATGCGGCGATCGCGCAGCCCGGAGGAACGTCTCCTGCACGAGATCCCGCGCGTCCTCAGAACTCCCCGACAGCCGGCGAGCCAGTCGATACAGCCGCTGATGGTGGGTCTCGAAGAGCGCGCCGACTCGCGCCGCCGGGTCATCCTGGGCCCGTTCCGCCGCCACGGCCATCGCGATGGCCTGTCCGGTCATACCTGCCTAAACGCGTAAGGTGCTGGCGGAGTTGGTTTAGTGAACCGGTCCTTTGTCCCAGCTCGCGCCGGTGGACTCGCTGAAAACGCGCATGTGCTCCTGCAGGGCGGCGATCAGGTTGGGCACCAGCTGCAACGGCACGGCAATTTTGGCACGGACGGGCGCCTTGACCACATGTTCGGCTTCGGCTGCGTGGATGTCGGTCTCTGAGAGTGGCAAGACCTCGCAGAACGACAGCGTGAAGTCGAATGGCGTGTGCGAGATGGCGCAGAAATTCGCGTAGATTCGGGCGGCATCGCCCCGGTCGTCCGGGACGATGGAGAAGTTGATTTGCTTGCGCTCGTTCATGCCGGGATTATGCAGGAAGTTGCGCGAGGTTCGTAGCGCCGATCAATAGCGCCGCATGACGCCGACGACGACCCCCTGAAGCTGGACTTGATCCAGAGGAACGAGAATCGGCTGCATGGCGGGATTCGCGGGCTGCAGTCGAATACGTCCCTGCTCTCGATAGAACTTCTTGAGCGTCACGTCGCTGCCGTGCAGGAGCGCAATGACCATCTCCCCGTTGTCGGCCGTCCGCCGATCCTCGACAATGACGTAATCGCCGTCGCGGATCTGCTCGTCGATCATCGAGTCGCCCTTGACCCGGAGCACGTAGGTATCGTGCTTGCCGACTAGATTCTCCGGGACGGCGATTGTCTCGGTGCCGACGACGGCTTCGATGGGGGAGCCGGCCGCGACGTAGCCGAGCAGGGGCAGCTCCACTGCACGGCCGCCCACGCGGGTCGGTATCAGCTCGACCGATCGACTGCGATTCCAAGAGCGTTTGATGAAGCCCTTCTCCTCGAGGTTCGTCAGGTGCTTGTGCACCGTGGCGAGCGAGGAGAGACCGAAGCGGCGCCCGATTTCTTCCAGGCTTGGGGCGTAGCCGTGCTGCTGGATGAAATCGTTGAGGAAGTCGAGGATCTCCCGTTGACGCTTGGTCAATGGCAGCATGATGGCGGACTATACGCAAAGGAAAAGCGAAAGTCAACCGCGTAACTTTCGCCTCCTTTCGCCGGTCTAATCGGATGAGTGCCGAGGAGTCATGGGACTTTCCGCCGGTAATGCATCGTGGTGACGCGCGCCTGGTCGGGCATCGTGTCTGATCTGCCCGACATGCGCGTGCGGCTGGCAGGCGCGAAAGAACCAGACGCCGGGGTCGACGCGGCCGATTGGGCCTCCGCCGACGAATCCACGCTCGTCGACGCCTGCCTCGGCGGCCGTCGTGACGCCTTCGACGTCATCGTCGAGCGGCATCGGCGGCAAGTGTATCAGCTCTGCTATCGCTTCCTCGGCAACCACGAAGACGCGAGCGATCTGACGCAGGACGTCTTCGTCCGCGCCTTTCGCGGACTGCGCGGATTCAAGCGGCAGTCGTCACTCGGCACCTGGCTGTACCGAATCGGCGTGAACGTCTGCCTGAATCGGGTTGCTGTGAAGGCACCGCTCGTCGAGCCGATCGATGCACGTGAGCATCTCGACGTCCGGGCCGAGCGACCGGACGCGATGCTGTTACGCTCCGAGCGCGCAGCCGTCGTCCGCGCCGCTATCGCGCGGCTGCCGCGAAAACAGCGCGCGACGTTAATCCTGCGCGTTTATCATGAGCTGCCGCACGAGGAGATTGCGAACATCCTTGGCAGCTCGGTTGGTGCGGTGAAGGCGAATTTTTTCCACGCGCTGGCCAATTTGAAGAAGTTGCTGCAATGACGCACCTGACCGAGGCGGAATTCGTGGATCTCATGGACGGCGTCCTCCCCGTAACTCGCGCCGCGCACGTGACGGAGTGCGACACCTGCCGAAGCCAGGCGGATGCGATGCGCGCCCTCCTTTCACAGACGGCAGCCGTCGAGGTTCCCGAACCGTCACCCTTGTTCTGGTCGCATCTGTCGGAAAACGTCCGGGAGGCGATCGCGGAGCAGCCGATCGAGCGAGGCAGTTGGTTCGACTGGCTGCGACCAGGGCGCGGCTGGCCGGCGGCCGCGGCGCTCGCAACACTGGTCCTGGTCGTCGGGATCTGGCGCGCGATGCCGACGCCGATCCTTCGCCCGATCGCTCCGGTCTCGCCCTTACCCGTCACGCCATCGGCTGGAGCCGTCACGGCGACTGGCAGCGACACCGATATCGATGACGACATCGATGCCGATGAGGCGTGGGCGCTCGTGCGGTCGGTCGCTGATGACGTGCCGTGGGATCAGACCCACGACGCGGGGATCAGCGCGCGACCGGGATCCGCCGAGAGGATTGCGCTGCAACTGACGCCGGCCGAACGCAAGGAGCTCGCGCGCCTGCTCGAAGACGAGCTCAAGCGCCGCGGAGCATAGTCATGCGATACCCATTGCTGATTTCCGTCGTGGCAGCGGTTCTGTTCCTTCAGCATGCGCCCACGTCCGCGGCCACCCGTCCGGTCCCGGCACAGACACCGCCGGCCCAGGGCGCGGAGGCCGGCCGCGCGAATCGTCCTGCGGCGGACGCCCTGTCAGCCAACGAGCTCGTCAACATGCTCGATGCGTACGCGCTCGTCCAAGCCCAGCAGGCGCTGACCCTGAACGATTCCCAGTACATGCAGTTCGTCACACGATTGAAGCGGCTCCAGGAGATGAGGCGGCGCAACCAGCGCGACCGCAATCAGCTCCTTCGAGAGCTGAACAACCTAGCAGGACCTCAGGCGTCCGGCCCGATTGACGAAAACGCGATCCGCGATCGCCTGAAGGCGCTTCGAGAACACGACGATCGCGCGGCGACGGACCTGCGAAAAGCCTATGACACCCTCGACGAAGTGCTCGACATTCGCCAGCAGGCGCGCTTTCGCATCTTCGAGGAGATGATCGAACGGCGAAAGCTCGATCTGCTCGTCCGGGCGCGGGAAAGAGCCGCTCGTCCCGTCCGCCGGTAGCCTTCGAGTCAGCTCAGGGCCTCGACGAAACCCGTCTTCCCCTAGGCTCGCCTCCGTGTAAAATCGAGCTATGCTCCCGCGGACCGGTTTCACGCTCATCCTCACGGCTCTCGTGGCGTCGGGCGTCGCCTTCGTGGCAGGCCAGGGGCGCCTCTCCAGGGAAGATGCGGATCGCTTCCAAGGCAAGCTGACGCGCATCATGGCGGCGGGGAATACCGCGCGCGCGGGTGCTCACCAGTCCACGCCGATCACCGACACGGAAGTGAATGCGTACCTTCGCTACCTCGCGACCAATCAGATCCCGAGCGGCATCGTCGAGCCGACGCTGACCGCGGTGGGGGACGGGCGTGTGAGCGGGCGTGCGACTGTTGATCTCGACGCGGTTCGAAAGCAGAAGCAACGCAGCTGGCTCGATCCGCTCGGCTACCTCACTGGATCCTTGCCGCTGTCGGCGAGCGGCCTGCTCATTACCAAGGATGGCGTCGGCCGATTCCAGCTCGAATCGGCTGAGATCTCCGGCGTCACGATACCGAAGAGCGTGCTTCAGGAGCTTCTGAGCTACTACTCGCGGACGCCCGAGAGGCCAGCGGGAATCAACATGGACGATCCCTTCGAGCTGCCCGCGCGCATCCGGGAGATCCAGGTAGGCCGCGGACAGGCCACCGTCGTCCAGTGAACCGTCCGGACGCAGCCGATCGCCTGGCGACGGCGTTCGGCGTCCGGCCCTTCGCATGAATCAGCTCGCATCCCCCCTCCAGTACTTAAAGGGAGTCGGGCCGCGGCGCGCCGCCGATCTGCAGCGCGTCGGTCTCCACACCGTCGAAGATCTGCTGTATCGATTTCCGATCCGCTACGAGGATCGCGGGCACTTCCGCACGATCGCGTCGCTCAAGCCTGGCGTGCAGGCGTCGATTATCGGCGAGGTGGTGGGCTGCGGCGTGCGGCCGACGCGCAGACCTCGGTTCAAGATCTTCGAGCTGGTGGTGCGGGACGGCACCGGCTCGCTGCGCGCAATCTGGTTCAACCAGCCCTTCCTCAATGATGTATTCCGTCCACATCAGCGGGTGATTCTCTTCGGGCGCCTCGAGCTGACGTCGCACGGGCTGCAACTTCAGAATCCGCAGTACGAGATCCTCCGGTCCGAGCAACCGGATGACGAGCAGAGCGGCGACGTCTCCGAAGACGAGACGCTCCACACCGGTCGGATCGTGCCGGTCTACGAGAAGACCGGGACCCTCACGACGAAGATGCAGCGGGTCCTGGTGCATCATGCGCTCGCGCAGCTTCCGTCGACGCTTCCAGACCCATTGCCCGAGGATCTGCGGTCGCGCCAGCACCTGGTCGACTGGCGCACGGCTCTTGCCGACGTGCACTTTCCGCCGGCGGGCACCGACGTCGACGAGCTGAATCGGTTCCGATCGCCGGCGCAACGTCGCTTGATCTTCGAGGAGTTCTTTCTTTTCCAGCTCGGACTCGTCTTGCGGAAGCGCCGCGCGGAAGGAGAACGCAAACCCCGTGCGGTCGTGATCACCGACGAGGTGCGCGATGCCGCCAGGAAAGTGCTGCCCTTCCGCCTGACCGGCGATCAGAAGCAAGCGCTGGGCGAGATCGTCGGTGACATGCAGCGGCCGCATCCCATGAACCGCCTGCTGCAGGGCGATGTCGGCAGCGGCAAGACGATCGTTGCGCTGATGGCGGCGCTGGTCGCGATGGAGAACGGATTCCAGGTGGCGTTCATGGCGCCAACCGAGATCCTCGCGGAGCAGCACTTCATCACCATCCACCGCATCCTCGAGTCCTCGCGATTTCGCGTGGCGCTCCTCACCGGTGCGACGGCAGCGAAGCGGCGGCGGGAGATGCAGGCAGAGCTCGCGGCGGGATCGATTCAGCTCGTGGTGGGCACGCACGCGCTCGTCCAGGATCCGGTCGGGTTTCACGATTTGGGGCTGGTCATCATCGACGAGCAGCACCGGTTCGGCGTGATGCAGCGGGCCACGCTGCGATCGAAGGGGCTTCACCCCGATGTGCTCGTCATGACCGCCACGCCGATCCCCCGGACGCTTGCGCTGACCACCTACGGAGACCTCGACGTCTCGGTCATGCGCGAGATGCCGCCGGGCCGGCATCCCATCAAGACCATCGCGAAACCGGAATCGCGGCGCGAAGAGATCTACGATTTCGTGCGCCAGCAGCTCGACGCCGGCCGGCAGGCGTACGTCATCTACCCGCTCATCGAAGAGTCAGAAAAAATCGATCTCAGAGCGGCGACCGAGATGGCGGACCACCTCGCCCACGACATCTTCCCGGCCTATCGCGTCGCCCTCCTGCACGGCCGTTTGAAGCCGGACGAGAAGGACCGCGTGATGAGCGCGTTCGCGCGTGGCGATTTCGACATCCTCGTCTCGACGACGGTCGTCGAGGTCGGCGTGGACGTGCCGAATGCGTCGGTGATGGTGGTGGAGCACGCGGAACGGTTCGGACTGTCGCAGCTGCATCAGTTGCGCGGACGCGTCGGCCGCGGCCCGCATCATTCCTATTGCGTCCTCTTGTATCAGGCGCCATTGAGCGATCAGGGGCGCGATCGGCTGAAGGCGCTGACCGAGACGACCGATGGCTTCGAGATCGCCGAGCGCGACCTGCAGCTTCGCGGCCCCGGCGACTTCTTCGGCACGCGGCAGTCGGGCATGCCGACGCTTCGCGTCGGCGACCTGCTGCGCGATCATCAACTGATGGAGGAGGCACGTCGCGAAGCGGTCCTGGCGCTCGAAGATACATCGCAAGCCGAGGCACTTACCGCGTTCGTCCGCACGAGTTGGGAGCAGCGGTTCGGTCTGGTTGGCGTTGGGTAGTGTGGAACGTGCAGGCCCCACCTTCAGCTCACGGCGTGCACGGATGCGGCACGTTGGTGAATGCTTGATGCGCGTCATCGCCGGAGCGCTCAAAGGCCGGACGCTGCAAACACCGGCGTGGGACGGACTGAGGCCGACATCCGACAAACTGCGCGAGACGCTCTTCAACGTGCTGGCGCCGCGGATCGACGGCGCGTGGTTCCTGGACGGGTATGCGGGCACCGGAGCCATCGGCATCGAGGCCCTGAGTCGCGGCGCAGCGCACGTGACGTTCGTCGAAAACGATCCGCGGGCAGTCCGGCTCATCGCCGAGAACCTGCGCCGCTGCGGCGTCACAGATCGCTATGCTATTATCCGCGCCAAGTTCAGCGCGACCGCGACGCGTCGACGTGACGGCCGCGAGTACGACATCATCGTGCTCGATCCGCCGTACGGCGCCGGCGAACTGGCGGATGCGCTCGCCGCCGCGGAACCGTTGATGTCCAGCAACTCACTTCTCGTCGTGGAACACGCAAAAAGGGACGCCGCAGCGCCGACATCCGGCACGCTGCTGCTGGCACGCTCGCTTACGTCCGGCGACAGCGCGCTTGCGTTCTACCGACGCGGCCAGGGCTCCGCACCCGCCGAGGATCCGTCATGAGTGAGGTCGTTGCAGTCTACCCGGGTTCCTTCGACCCGCTGACGAACGGGCACATCGACATCATCGAGCGCGGCCTGCGGTTGTTCGATCGGGTCGTCATCGCCGTGCTGATCAACCAGGAGAAGGCGCCCCTCTTCACCGTCCCGGAGCGCGTCCAGATCGCCAGGGAAGTCTTCCGCGATCGAGCCAATGTCGAGGTGGATACGTTCGACGGGCTGCTCGTGGAGTACGCTCAAATGAAAAAGGCGAGCGTGATCGTCCGCGGTTTGCGCGCCGTCTCGGACTTCGAATACGAAATGCAGATGGCGCTCATGAACCGCCGGCTCTGCCCCGAAGTCGAAACCGTGTTCATGATGCCTGCCGAGCCGTACACGTACGTCAGCTCCCGCCTCATCAAAGAGGTGGTCGCGCTCGGTGGGTCGGTCCATGATCTCGTGCCCGACATCGTCGAACGTCGGTTGCGCGAGAAGAAGCTGGCGCGGGAAACCTTGAGGGCCTGACATGTTTGCCACGCGTGCTAGCCGGATGTCGGTATCGCCAACGATGAAGGTGGCGGCCGAGGCGATGCGCCTCAAGGCGCAGGGAGTCGATGTCGTCGATCTCGGAGCGGGGGAGCCGGATTTCCCGACGCCGCCGCACATTTCCGCCGCGGCGCATGCCGCGATCGACGCCAACTTCACGAAATACACCACCAATTCCGGAACCGACGAGCTCAAACGCGCCATCGGCGCGCGCTATCGCCAGGACTACAGCATCGAGTTCACGACCGCGGAAACGATCGTGACCGCCGGCGGCAAGCAGGCCCTCTACAACGCGGTGATGGTTCTCTTCGGCTCCGGCGACGAAGTGATCACGCACACACCCGGATGGCCGACCCTGGTGGAGCAGATCAAGCTCGCCGACGCGACACCGGTGCTCGTCCGCACCCACGCGGAGGACGGCTTCGCGCTCAGAGCGGAAACGATCCTCGGCGCGGTCACGCCGAAGACGCGCGGGATCATCATCAACTCGCCAGGCAACCCGACCGGCGCGCTCATCGGCGAGGCGGATCTCGAGGCGGTGAGCCAGGAGGCCGCGCGGCGGGGCATCTGGATCCTGGTGGACCTCTGCTACGAGAAGCTGATTTACGATCCGACGCCGCACAATCTGCCTGGCGTGCTGATGCGCACCAATCGCGAACGGGCGGTGCTGTGCGGATCGGCATCGAAGGCGTACGCGATGACCGGCTGGCGGTGCGGCTGGGCGGTCGCGCCGGCCGCCGTGGTCAGTGCCTGCAACGCGCTCCAGAGTCATTCCACGTCCAACGTCTGCTCGATCACCCAGAAGGCGGTCACGACCGCTCTCAACGGGCCTCAGGACTGCATCACGGTGATGCTCGACGAGTATCGGCGGCGCCGCGATCGGGTCGTCGAGTGGCTCGCCGACGAGCCGCGGATCCGAATCGTCAAGCCCGCGGGCGCTTTCTATCTGTTCCCTGACGTCTCGGAGTTCCTTTCGCCCGACCGCATTCGCACGAGCGCTGAGCTCGCTCAGGCGCTGCTCGACGATGTCCGGGTCGCGCTCACACCGGGCGAAGCATTCGATTCCCCGGGGTTCATCCGCATCTCGTACGCTACGTCGATCGAAGAGCTCAAGCGGGGCGTGGACCGCATCATCGGTTACGTGCGGTCGCTCGAGAGTCGGACGAGTACCGCCGCGCACCCGTGAAGTCCGGCTGAAGCCGGACACTACAGGACGTGGAGCCGCTCGTGTAGCGTCCGGCTTCAGCCGGACCTCGTGGCGTCCGGCCCGAGCCAGCCTCGGCGTCCGGCTTCAGCCGGACCTCGTGGCGTCCGGCTTCAGCAACGGACTGTGTACTGTCCATGCCCATCGCGGCTGACCTTCTCCCAGAGCTCGCGGCGATCGTCGGCGCGCAACACGTTCGCGCAGACGACGACGCGCGCGTCCAGTACGGCATGGACGCGCTCAAGCGCGGCCACCCTGCCGACGTCGTGGTGTTCCCCAAGAGCACGCTGGAGGTCGCGGCAGTCGTCCGCGTGTGCGCGCGACATCGCGTACCGATTGTCCCGCGCGGCGGCGGCAGTGGTTACACCGGAGGCTCGGTTCCTATCCGTGGCGGCGTCGTCGTCTCGCTCGAACGGATGAACCGCATCCTCGAGATCGACGAGGCCAACCTCATCGCTGTCGTCGAGCCAAATGTCGTGACGGGCGATCTGCAGGACGCCGTCGAACGTGTCGGGTTGTTCTATCCACCCGATCCTGCGTCGTTGCGCCAATCGGTCATCGGCGGCAACGTCGCGGAGTGTGCCGGTGGGCCGCGCGCGTTCAAGTACGGCACGACCAAGCAGTACGTACTTGGTCTCGAGGCCGTTCTTCCGACCGGCGAGATCGTCGAAACGGGAGGGAAGGTCGTCAAGAACGTCGTCGGCTACGACCTGACGCATCTGCTCGTCGGATCCGAAGGCACGCTGGCGATCATCACGAAGATCATCCTGCGGCTGGTGCCGAAACCGCCCGCCCAAGCGACACTGCGGGCGTCGTTTCCCGATGTCAGTGCCGCCGTGGCGGCGGTCACGAACGTGATCCGCGAGCGCGTCGTTCCCGCAGCGCTCGAGCTCGTCGACGGCGATTCGCTCGAGGCAGTCGCACGGTATCTGCAGGTCCGCTCATTGGCGCCTGCGGGGACGGGCGCGATTCTGCTCGTCGAAGTAGACGGCAGCCCGGCATCCGTTGCCGACGAGGCCAGCCGGGTCGAGCAAGCCTGCCGGAACGCTGGCGCCACGGAAGTATTACGCGCGCACGACGACGCGGCGAGACAGGAATTGTGGCGGGTCAGGCGCGAGTTGTCGTTGTCACTCAAAACGATCACGCCGCTCAAGTTCAATCACGACGTGGTGGTGCCCAAAGGGCGGATTCCTCAGCTCTTCGACCTCGTCGACCGTCTCAAGCGGGAGTTCAGCCTTCGAATTCCTTGCTTCGGGCATGCGGGCGACGGCAACATCCACGTCAACATCATGGTCAACCCGTCAGACGAGGCGGAGCGGGCGCGAGCGCACGCGGCCGAACGTGTCCTCTTCGAAGGCGTCGTCGCGCTCGAAGGATCGATCAGTGGTGAGCACGGCATCGGCTTCGCGAAGGCGCGGTTTCTGGATATCGAGCTGTCCGAGGAGGAGATCGCGCTGATGAAGCGGGTCAAGCGGGCCTTCGATCCCGACGGCATTCTGAATCCGGGCAAGATCTTTCCGGAGTAACGATGACGGCAAGTGATCTCCTTGCCACGCTGACGCTCCTCACAAGCCTGATCGCTCAGGCCGGCGCGCCGCCCTTGCGCGTCGTCATGGACACTTCAGGTGGAGGCCCACGGGTGAAGGCGTGAGCCAGACAGCCCAGCGTCAGCCGCGATCTTTTTGGCCATTTACCATTTCCCCTTTGCCATTTACCATTTCCAGCATGTTCAAGATCGCGACCGTCGCCCTCGTGGCTCTCTTTTCGTTCTCGGGGCCGCAGTCCCAGTCCGACGAGATCGCGGCGCTCAAGCGTGAGCTCGAGAAAATGCGAGCACAGCAGGACGCGCTGAAGGCGGACGTCGAAGCGATCAAGTCGCTTCTCGAAGCGCTGACCGGCCGCCCGCTGGGCGCCTCCATTGTCAACGCGTCGCTCGCAATCGCCGGCGAGCCGTCCAAGGGCTCCAAGGCGGCGAAGGTGACGATGGTGGAAATCTCGGACTATCACTGTCCCTACTGCCGGCGGCATATGCAGCAGACCCAGCCGCAGCTCGATGCCGAGTACATCTCGACCGGCAAGCTCCAGTACGTCTTCGTGGACTACCCGATCGAACAGCTGCATCCGGAGGCCTACAAGGCGCACGAGGCCGCGAACTGCGCGGGCGACCAGGGCAAGTACTGGGAGATGCACAACCAGCTGTTTGCCTCGCCGACGCGCGAGGTGGCCGAGCTCGAGAAGCAGGCGAGTGGGCTCGGATTGGATGCGGGGAAGTTCAAAGCCTGTCTTGAAGGCGGCAAATACGCGAAGCCCGTGCGCGAGAGCGTCGCGCGCATGCAGGAGCTCGGCGTCGACAGCACACCGACGTTCCTGATCGGGCTCACGCCCGCGGGCAATCAGCCCTTCAAGGTGATCAAGGTGTTGCGTGGGGCGATGCCGTTCGCGCAGTTCAAGAGCATCATCGACGACGTCGCGGCACGTACCCAATAGAACCGGAGGTCCATCTCCTGGCCTCCTTGCCTCCTGTAGTCGAACGCGATCAGAAGATCCGGAGACGCCTCGACCCGGGCAGGAACGGCGACGCGGTGATCTGTCCGCCGAACTTCGCCCCCCAACGTCCCGGAATCGACGTGCCGCAATCGGGGCACGCACCGCTCGAGGTCAGACGGTACTGCTGAATGTAGTAGCCGTACCGCTCGACGAGCAGCGCGCGGCAGTGGTGACACCACGTGTTCTCTAACTCCCCGACCTGACCGGGCAGATTCCCCGCGTACACATAGCGCAAGCCGTTGGCCTGGCCGATCTCGGCCGCCCGCATCAGCATCTCGGGTGTCGTGTTCTCCGGATCGTTCATCCGATAGTCCTTGTGGAATGCCGTCACGTGCCACGGGATATCGGGTGAAACGCCGGCGAGGAACGCCGTCAGCCGCTGGAGCTCGTCCTCGGAATCGTTGAAACCCGGGATCACGAGCGTGACGATCTCGAGCCAGATCCCCATCTCGTGCAGGGCGCGGATCGTGTAGAGGATTGGCTCGATGCGGCCGCCGAGCTGACGGTAGTGCCGATCGTCGAAGCTCTTGAGATCGACCTTGTAGAGATCCACCCACGGACGGATGTAGTTCAGCACGCGCGGCGTGCCGTTGCCGTTCGAGACGTACGCGGTCAGGAGACCGTTCCTCCGAGCCTCCTTGAAGATCGCGACAGCCCATTCACTGGTGATGAGTGGCTCGTTGTAGGTACTGACGACGACCTGGCTGCCAAGCTGCACCGCCTCGTCGACGAGACGGGACGGACTCACGTCGAGCGGAGGTGAAACGGCCTCGGGATCGCGCAGCGCCTGCGACGTGACCCAGTTCTGACAGTAAGAGCAGTGAAGGTCACACCCGAGCATGCCAAAGCTGAACGCCAGGGCACCGGATCGCGCGTGGAAGAACGGCTTCTTCTCGATGGGATCGCACTGGACGCCGCCGACGTACCCCCAGGGAACGTGCAGGATCCCGCCGCGGTTGAAGCGCACCTTGCAGACGCCAAGCGCACCATCCGGGAGCGGGCACTCATGTCCGCACGCAAAACAACGCAGCCGATCCTTCGAGATGGGCTCGACGAGCTCGGCCGCGGCCTCGACCGTTCGCGCTTCGAGTGCGTCGGCGAGGGTAGCCATCGCTTGATTGTAACGCCGCGAGTGAGCTCGAAAGCAGGTGCCGGCGCGGTTGCAGGCTCGGCAACACGGGATAGAATCCCCGCATGAGCAGGACGGTTGCCGTGATCGGCGCGTCGAACGATCGCGGCAAGTTCGGCAACAAGGCACTGCGCGCGTTCGAGCACCAAGGCTACATCGTCATCCCGATCAATCCCCACGAGCCGGTCATCGAGGGCCATCGCGCCTATCGATCGGTGCTCGAGGTAGCTGGCCCGATCGATGTAGCAACGGTGTACGTCCAGCCCGAGATCGGGGTGGGCGTGATGGACGAGCTCGCGCGAAAGGGTATCCAGGAGGTCTGGTTGAATCCGGGCGCTGACGACGGGGCGGTCGTTGCCCGAGCGAGGGCGCTCGGGCTCAACGCGATCCAGGCCTGCAGCATCGTCGGCATCGGCGAACGCCCGGGGAACTACTGACGGAGGCCGGACGCCGAAACTGAAGGCACCGCCGTTGCCCTGCCGAGGACTTGTTGACACCCGGACCAGCCGTGCCTATACTTTGAGAGCACGAACAACGCCGCACGAGAACGCTCCTCTAGCCATTACCCCGGCGCTCCAGTCGCCGAGTCCGCATTCAGCAATCAAGCAGACAGCAGCGTCAACCCATAACGCGGAAGTTCACAACCCTCAACCAGACCGCTAACGTCAGTAGTCTCATGGCACAGACAACCAAGCGCACTTCAGGGCGCGGATCCGCCGATCAGGCGGGCGCGCAGGCGGCCTCGTCCGCCGAAACCGCCGTTCAAACTCCCGAGCGTGAGGCCACGGCGCCTCAGGCCGACCCCCCGCAGCAGGCGGCGCCTCCAGCGCCGGCCGCTCCACCCGCCGCGTCACCGGGCGGCGGGGGGCAGCGTCCCGAGCGCCAGGAAGGACAGCAGCGGCAGGACGGCCGACGCGGTCAGGGCCTGAACATCACCGAGCTGAAGGACATGTCGATCCAGAAGCTCACCCAGATCGCCAAGGACCTGAACGTCGCCGGCGCGACGGGCATGCGCAAGCAGGAGCTGATCTTCCAGATCCTGAAAGCGCAGACCGAGCAGAGCGGCTTCATCTTCTCGGAAGGCGTCCTCGAGGTCCTGCCTGACGGCTTCGGTTTCCTTCGCGCCCCCGACTACAACTACCTGCCCGGCCCGGACGACATCTACGTCTCCCCCTCGCAGATCCGGAAGTTCGATCTGCAGACCGGCGACACGGTGTCCGGCCAGATCCGGCCGCCGAAGGAAGGGGAGCGCTACTTCGCGCTGATCAAGGTCGAGGCGGTCAACTTCGAAGCGCCCGAGCAGGCCCGCGACAAGCTGTTCTTCGAGAACCTCACGCCGCTCTATCCGCAGCAGCGCTTCACGCTCGAGACGATGCCGGACAATTTGTCCGGGCGCGTGATGGACCTCATGACGCCAATCGGCCGCGGCCAGCGCGGCCTGATCGTCGCCCCGCCGCGCACCGGTAAAACGATGCTGCTCCAGAGCATCGCGCAGTCGGTGGCGAAGAACCATCCGGAAGTCTTCCTGATCGTGCTGCTCATCGACGAGCGGCCCGAGGAAGTCACGGACATGCAGCGCTCGGTGCAGGGCGAAGTGATTTCGTCCACGTTCGACGAGCCGGCGCAGCGCCACGTACAGGTGGCCGAGATGGTGATTGAAAAGGCTAAGCGCCTGGTCGAGCACAAGAAGGACGTGCTGATCCTGCTCGACTCGATCACACGCCTCGCGCGCGCCTACAACTCGGTGATCCCGCCGTCGGGCAAGGTCCTCTCCGGCGGTCTCGATTCGAACGCACTCCAGAAGCCGAAACGCTTCTTCGGCGCCGCCCGCAACATCGAAGAGGGTGGATCGCTGACGATCATCGCGACCGCGCTCATCGACACCGGCTCCCGCATGGACGACGTGATCTTCGAGGAGTTCAAGGGCACCGGCAACATGGAGATTCATCTCGATCGGAAGCTCACCGACAAGCGGGTGTTCCCGTCGATCGACATGCAGAAGAGCGGAACGCGGAAGGAAGAGCTTCTGCTCCTGCGTGAGGACCTCAACCGCGTGTGGGTACTCCGCAAGGTCCTCGCCCCGCTCTCCGCGGTCGAAGCGATGGAGCTGCTGCTCGACAAGATGGGAAAGACCAAGTCGAACGGCGACTTCCTGTCGTCGATGCAGAAGATGGGGTAAAAGGTGCCTGGGTGCCAAAGGTGCCTGGGTGCCAAGGGTGCAAAGGTGCCTAAGGTGCGAGGGTGCTAGGGTGCGAACGTGCCAGGGTGCTGAACGGGGATGCGCGCCGTCTAGCGGTCGGGCACTTTCACGACATGCAGATCGATGCTCTTGCGATCGTCCTCGAGTAGTGACGCGCTCGGCGACTTTCGAGAGTGCAGTG
>DATAEK010000193.1:0-3088 GCA_036258055.1 Vicinamibacterales bacterium | reverse complement strand
CCGCGAGGCCAGCCAACAGCGCGATCGCTGCCGTCTTCGCGAGACTGCCGAAATCGATCCCCACGTCGAAGAATGACAGATCTGCCCCTCCGCCGTGGAGCACCCACCCGCGCAGTGCGTAGGTCGCGCACACGCCGAGTGCGCCGGCCAAGGCGGCGATCAACACCGATTCGGTGACGAGCGCGCGCACGATCCGGCCGCGGCTCGCGCCGATTGACGCGCGGATGGCAATCTCGTGCTCGCGGGCGGTCCATTGCGCGATCATCAGGATCGCCACGTTCGCGCAGGCGATGAGCAGCGTGAGCAGCACCGACGTGCCGAGCACGTACGGCAGAATGAACGCCATCTGATTCCCCAGCGGCGTTCCCTCGATTCCGGACACCTTGAGCCGGAGCTGCCGTTGGTTCGCCGGTAGATGGCCTGCGAACTCCGCCATGCCGCTCTGCAACCGGGCCTCGAGCATCGACGTGGTGACCCCGTCGGGTCTTCTCACGACCACTTCGAGAGGTTGATCGGATCCGATGTTCTGACGATCGAGCGCAATCCAGATCGGCGAGTTCGTCTCGGAGTACCAGAAGCGCTTCGGCATCACGCCGACGATCGTGCGCGGCTCGTTGTCGATCCAGACGATCCGCCCGAGCACGTCGCTGCGGCCCTCGAACAGTTGCTGCCACAGCCGGTAGCTGAGGACGGCTGGAGCCGGTCCTGACGGCGCCGCACCTGTGAGGTCGTGGCCCAGTTCCGGGCTGACGCCGAGCAGCGCGAAGAGCTCGGGGGTCACGGCTTTTATCGCGACGGTGTCGGTGCGATTGTCGCTGCGCACGTCACGCACGCCGCCCGTCGTCGCCGCAGCGGCGATAGCGTCGCCGAGGGTGTCCTTCCAGATCGTATAGAGGCCGCCAGGGACGTAGCTGCCGATCGGCATGATCAGCGCGCCGGACCGGCCGACCTGCACGCGTGAAATCTGTTCGGGCCGCTGGTAGAGCGGTGGCGGCTTGCGGAAAACGGCGTCGCGGACCATCAGCGTGACCGTGGTCGCGCCGATGCCCGCGGCCAGCGAGGCGATGCCGACCATTGCCGCGAGCGGATAGCGGCGAAGGTTGCGGAACGCGCCACGCAGGTCGTGGAGCGTGTGATCGAGCCAGAGCGCACGTCCCGCCTCGTAGCGGCGCTCGTGCGCGCGCGCGACACTCCCGAACCGCCGGCGCGCCTCGGTGCGCGCGGCCTCGGGCGTCAGCCCCTCCTCGATCAGACGCGACGTCTCGATCTCCAGGTGCGCGCGGATCTCGCGGTCGAAGTCCTCGGGCGAGCGCTTTCGGGTTGACATTCAACCCGAAGCATACGCATACTCGGGTCGAATGTCTATCCGAAAGCGGACCGACCGTGAGTACGCGGCTCATCTGCAGGGAACGCTCGATCTCCTCATCCTGCGGACCCTCATTCTCGGTCCGCAGCACGGCCAGGGCATCGCCCGGCTCATCCAGCGCGAGTCCGACAACGTGCTGATTGTCGATCACGGCTCGCTGTATCCCGCCCTCCAGCGTCTCGAGGATCGGGGGTTCATCACGGCCGAGTGGGGCACCTCCGACAACAATCGCAAGGCGCGCTTCTACACCCTGACCCGCAAAGGCCGGCGCGAGCTGGTGAAGGAAGAAGGGGAGTGGCGGCGCATCGCCGCCGCTATCATGCGCGTGCTCGGTCAAGAGAGAGTCAGCTGACGCCCCTTTTGGGCATCAGATCTAGCCGTTTTTGCGCTTGACACTGCGCGCGGACACGGCGCATCCTTCGTCGGTTTGACGGCACCCTGCGCAATCGATCACGGCGAGATTGGCCGTGACGCCGGAGATTTTCGCTCTTGAAATCCAAAATCTTTGTACTCGTAGGCGCCCTGCTGGGCGTCCTCAATGGAGCTCTGCCCGCTAGAGCTTCTGATTGGTACGTCGCGCCCGGCGGCGCGGGATCGGGCACGAGCGGCGCGCCGTTCGGCCGTGTGCAGGACGCGCTCAACGTCGCGCAGGCGGGAGACACCATCATCGTACGCCCGGGCACCTACAACGAAACGCTGACGACCATTCGCGCGGGTGCCGCCGGCGCTCCCATCGTGATTCGGGCGGAGCAGGGCCCGGGCACGGTGCTCGTGACTGCGCTCGGGCGGGTCGCGACGATCAACCACCCGTACACCATCGTCGATGGGTTCATCTTCGACGGGCAGTACGGCCCCGACCGTACGATTCGGGTGACGAGCACCGCGAACTTTCTCGTCCTGCGCAACACCGAGGTACGCCGCGCAAGCAGAAACGTGCTCGAAATCTTCGGGCCTACGGGCGTGTTAATCGAGAACTGCCTCATCCACCACGCCCTCCAGTTCGATCCAATCGAAGGGCGGCTCGACGCGCATGGGATCTCGGCCGGCCCCGTGCACGACCTGACGATCCGCAATACCGAGATTCACACCTTCTCCGGTGACGGCCTGCAAGTGGATCCAGGCCGGAGCGCGCCTGGATGGACGAACGTCCTCGTCGAACACTCGCGCATCTGGCTGCAGCCGCTGCCGGCCGCGGAAAACGGGTTCCCGGCGGGCGTCGTCCCGGGTGAGAACGCGATCGATACGAAGGCCGGCAGCGGGTTTCCTCGGGCAACGATCGTGTTACGCGACATCGTCGCGTCCGGATTCAAGGATCTGCCGTCGTCGGTGCCGCCGAATCAGGCTGCATTCAATCTGAAAGAGAACATCGACGCCATCGTCGACGGCGTCACCGTCTACGACTCCGAGATTGCCTTTCGGCTCCGTGCACCCGCACTCGTCCTCGTCAAGAACGCGGTTGTGTTCAACACGCTCAAGGCGGTGCGCTACGAGAACGACATCACGAACCTCCGCTTCTGGAACAACACGATCGGAGTGAACGTGCCCACGGTGTTCGAGGCGGCGTCCGCGTCGCCGAGCGGCCTCGACATCCGGAACCTGCTGGTGCTGGGCCCGCTCCCGCCCGAGGCGTCAGGCGGCTCCAATCTCTCGGTCGATGCGGGCGCGTTCGTGAATGCCGCGGCCAACGACTACCACCTCGCGGCCGGCAGCAGCGCCATCGAC
>DATAEK010000209.1:0-29974 GCA_036258055.1 Vicinamibacterales bacterium | reverse complement strand
GCGGCCATCTCGGTCGATGGCGGCGAGTCGTGGACGCCGTACTACGGATTGCCGAACGGCCAGTTCTACCGCGTGTCGACCGACTACGATTTCCCGTACCACGTCTGCGGCCCGCAGCAGGACTCGGGCACGGCGTGCGTCGTGAGCCGCAGTGACTTCGGCGTGATCCGGCCGAACGACTGGTATTCGGCAGCCGGATTCGAGAATGGGTTCCTGATCGCCGATCCCCTCGACAAGCGATACATGTACACGCAGGGGTGGTATCACGTCCTCCGCCGGTTCGATCGGACGACGAACCAGGTCATCGTGTTGTATCAACCGACGGCCGACGAGCGCTTCGGCGGCGCGCCGCCGCTCGCGTTCTCGCCAAGAGATCCGCAGACGATGTACATGGCCGCGCAACACGTGCTCGCGTCGACCGACCGTGGACTGACCTGGCGCACGATCAGTCCCGACCTCGCGGCGCCTCCAGGCGGTCCACCGCCGGACGCGGGCGCTCCCGCAGGTGGCGTCGGCGCCCCGGCGCCGGGCGGATCGATCACGACCCTCGCTCTTTCGCCGGTGACCGCCGGCGTGATGTGGGTCGGCGCAAGTACGGGTTTGATCCACGTTACGCGCGACAACGGCAAGACGTGGACGAACGTGACGCCGCCGAATCTGCCGCCGACCAGCATCAACGTCATCGACGCGTCGCACGCCAGCGCCGGGACGGCGTATGCTGCGCTCCTGTCGCGCGACTCGCATCCGCACATCTATCGCACCAGCGACTACGGCACGAGCTGGCAGGAGATCTCGAACGGGCTGACCGACGGCGAGATCGCCCGCGTCGTGCGCGAGGATCCGGCGGATCCCAATCTGCTGTACGCGGGCACGGTCACGAGCGTGTGGGTCTCGTTCGATCGCGGAGATCACTGGCAGTCGCTTCAGCTCAACCTGCCGGCGACGGTCGTGAGCGATCTGACGGTGCACGAAAACGATCTGGTCGCATCGACGTACGGAAGGGGCTTCTGGATTCTGGATGACGTGTCGCCGCTCCGGCAGATCCGCGCGGCGATGGCATCGAACGCGCCGGCCTTCCTGTTCAAGCCGGCTCCGGCGTCGCGTGCGCGCTGGGACAACACACAGGACACACCGCTGCCGCCGGAAATGAAGGCTGGTGACAATCCGCCGGAGGGCGCGACCCTCGACTACTACCTCGCCGCGCCCGCGTCCGGAACCGTGACGCTGACGATCACAGATTCAGCGGGGCGTCCGATCCGCGAGTACTCGAATGTCGCGCCGCCGCCGGATACGACGATGGCCAACGTCCCCGAGTACTGGCTCGCGCCGCCGCTGGTCATGCCGACGACGGCCGGCATGCACCGCGTCGCATGGGATCTCCGCTATCCCGATCCGCCGGCGCTAAACTTCGGCTACAACGGCAACATGCTCGACTATCGCGAGTACACATTGAGCTGGCACGCGCTCCCCGGGCTGACGCCGCGGTCCACGCTGGTTGGACCGATGGTCCTTCCCGGCACATACACGGCGAAGCTGACCGTGAATGGCAGGAGCTACTCGCAGCCGATCACGGTCGTGCAGGATCCGCGGGTGCCGGTTTCAGCGGCGGCGCTCAGCGCGCAGTTTCAACTGGAGCAGCGAATGGTCGCCGGCATCGCGGCGACGTACCACGCATACAACTACGTCCAGGAGCTGCGAGCCGCACTCTCGGCCCGCACCAAGGACTCATCGGGCAACGCCGCGGCCTCGCAGATTGCGACCGCGGGGCAAACACTCGACGCGGCGCTAGCACCGCTCATCAGCGGACCGGCCGGCTTCGGCATCGCGCACCGCGACCTCGGACGACGGCTGAATGATCAGCTCGTCGCCGATGCGGAACCCACCGCCAGCGTGGTTGCCGGCGTCGACGGGCCGTGCCGTGCGATCGACACCGCGCTCGACACGCTCCGGCGGCTGCAGTCCACGAACGTCGCGGAGCTGAACGCTCTGCTCACGCGCGCAAGCCTCGGCGCGTTGCCCGCGTGGACGCCGCCGGCCGCGCCGGCGTGTGGACCGAGATGAAAAAGGAGGCGGGGATTTTCGAGAACCGCGTAGGAGCCGACTCATGAGTACGTTTTAGATGCGATATGATGCGCCGGTGCAGTCAGGCCTTTCTCGGGTCGCGCTGTTCCGTGGCCGTTTCCCGTCTGAGGCGGCCAGTCCAGCTCCGTGATCGCCCTCGCTCCCGGCACGCGACAAGGGCCGTACGAGCTCCTCGCCGTCGTCGGTACGGGCGGCATGGGCGAGGTCTGGAAGGCACGCGACACGCGTCTCGATCGGGTGGTCGCGCTCAAGTTCTCGACGACGGCGTTCAGCCAGCTCTTCGAATCCGAAGCCCGCGCCATCTCCGCTCTCAATCATCCGCATATCTGTCAGCTGTACGACGTAGGTCCGAACTATCTGGTGATGGAATTCGTCGACGGCAAACCGCTGAACGGTCCATTACCGTTGGACAAGGCGCTCCAATACGCCGGCCAGATTCTCGACGCGTTGAACGCCGCACACAGCCAGGGCATCGTTCACCGCGATCTCAAGCCGGCAAACATTCTCGTGAGCAAGACCGGCGTCAAGCTCCTTGACTTCGGCATCGCACAACAATTTCCAGCGGGGCTCCAGCACGAGGTCAAAACGCGAACGGCTCTGGCTCCCGACGTCGCGGGCACGCTGGAATACATGTCACCGGAACAGATCCAGGGCCAACAAATCGACGGCCGCAGCGATTTGTTCTCGTTCGGCTGCGTGCTGTACGAGTTGCTGTCGGGGCGAAGGGCGTTTGCCGGACCGACGGCGACAAGCGTCATCGGCGCGATCCTCGAGCGGGAGCCCACACAACTCGACGTGCCGCCAGCGATCGCGAGAGTGGTTCGCACCTGCCTGGCGAAGGATCGCGAGCAGCGATTTCAAAACGCGCTCGACCTCAAGCGCAGTCTCGAGTGGAGTGTCGAACCGCATCAACGGGCTGGGGCGCGAATCACCTTCACCGCGCTGCTGGCTGCCGCGTGCGTGGTGCTCGTGTCGGGCCTGATCTTTGTGTTGCTGCGCAACACGTCGCCGTCCCAAGCCCAGTACACCGCGACTCGACTCACCTACGACGACGGCCTGACGACGGATCCGGCGATTTCACCGGACGGCAAGCTGGTGGCATTTGCATCCGATCGCTCGGGCGACGATCATCTCGACATCTACGTCCAGCAGACAACGGGCGGCCCAGCGGTCCGGCTGACGCACACCGATGGCGACGATCACGAACCTACGTTTTCGCCCGACAGCTCGACCATCGTGTTTCGATCAGAGCGGGACGGCGGAGGACTGTACGCGATTCCGAGCCTGGGCGGTGATCCGCGCCTCGTGGCGCACGCTGGACACGATCCGCGCTTTTCGCCCGACGGTCGCTACATCGCCTACACCACGGCGAAATCCGGCACCGATACCGTGGTCGTAACGGGGCGATGTTACGTGATCCCAGCCGAAGGCGGCCAGCCGCACCTTGTAACTTCCGGCTTCCGGGGCGCCACGTGGCCCGTCTGGATCGCCAATCGAACGCTGCTATTCCTTGGCCTTGCGAGCGGCAATGACACGATGAAATGGTGGGCCACCGATGTCGAGAATCTTCATCCGGTGGTGTCCACGATACTGCCGCTCTCGGCCCGTGGCTCTGCGTCGAATCCTACGTCCAAGCAGATCGTGTTCGTCTCCGGCGCCGACGGCGACGTCGGCGGCGTGTGGTCCGCGCCGTTCGACCCGCGGACGGCGACCACGACACACGCGCCGCTCCGGGTGGAACTTGGGATGGGCGATGGCGTCCGGATCGCGTTGGCGAATACGGGAACGATCGCCGTGGCACGAACGGATGTGACGGTCAATGTGTGGTCGCTGCCGCTTTCCGGAGACGGCGTGCCCACGCAACTGACCTTCGATGGCGCCCCGAAGTCGCTACCGGATCTCTCGCCCGACGGCCGGTATCTCACTTTCGTGACGACGCGGAGCGGAAATCTGGATGCGTATCTGCGGGATCTGACCACCGGCCGAGAAGCGGCGATCACGACGTCACCCATGCGCGAAAGTCATCCCCTGTTCACATCGCATGGATCTCACATCGCGTACGCGCAGTATCAGGGCCCTAACAAGCCTTTCAGGGTCTTCACCTACCCCGTCGCCGGCGGGTTACCGGAGCTGGTGACCGAGCCTGCGGACGGCCGCTTTGATCAAGTGTCGAACGACGGGCGGTATGTCACATGGCACGGCGGCGCGGAGCCCGTGATTGGCGTGCAGGATCTGAAGGCCGGGACGCAGGCCGTCATCCTGCGTGCGGAACCGCGATCGATCTATCAACCTCGGATCAGCGGCGATGGCCAGTGGATCACGTTTCTGGTGAAGGCAGACGAAACGGACTCGCGCATCTACGCCGCGCGGTTTCGCGGTACGCAACCTATCCCGTCGTCAGAGTGGATTCCGCTGACGAAGGGGACTGCCGGCGACGATAAACCGCGCTTGACCGCGGATCATGGTCGTCTCTTTTTCACGTCGGAATCGGACGGGTATCGCTGCATCTGGGTCCAGGAGCTCGATCCGATCACCCTGCGGCCGATCGGCGAGCCGAAGGCCGTCCATCATTTTCACAGCGCCCGGCGATCGCTGGCGCGAGTCCTCACAAACCTTCAGGAAATCGCCATTGGCGGAGACCGGTTGATCTTCAATATGGCCGAGACCACGGGCAATGTGTGGCTGCTTCAGCCAGAAACGACGGCTCGATAGTTCATTTGCGGCTGGGACATCGTACTTCGATCATTGCCATTGTGAGGAAGGAACTCCCGGTCGATCACGCACCGTTCGCGCGCAGCGGTAGAAGAAATAGAGCCCGACGAGTTGGATCAGGTGATACGCGTCGTTGTGCTTGACGTCCGCGCTCATCGGCAATCCCGCGTGCCGAATGCCAACCGCCAGAAGCGTCGCGACGATGCCCAGCACGAGCCACTTGACGGTTCCGTCCTTGCGGCGGACGTTCGCCGCATGAATGCCGGCAACCATGAAGGCGCCGGAAGCGCCCATCGAGAACATCACCAGATTCCAGAGAACCTGCCGCATGCCTGCGTCCGGATGTGCGGCAAGGCCGTGCCAGGTTCCGCCCGACAACGCCGCAACACCCGACGCCATGAAGGCGACGCACCAGAACCAGGCCGTTACCCGATTTGCGGAATTGATGGAACGGCCCATCCAGATGGCAAACGCCAGACTGACCGCAGCCAGACCGTAATCCGTAAGCGTCGTGACAGGTTCAGTGAGGTGCATGGTGTGACCTCAGAGGCGGTACAGTGTCGTTCACGAAGTACGGATCCATTCGAGGCAGAGCAAACGCGCATCGGGCCGTTGGGCTGCCGACAACGTCGCCAGAAGGCGCCCGGTACTATCCCCGATTCGCGTCACGATTATCGACACGGCGGGACGACTCGTCAGAGCCAATACGCGTACAATCGTCGGCGCCGGGCGCCTCGATGCCGATCGCTCCTGGATCCCGATTCGGCCCCTACGAAGTCGTCTCCCCGCTGGGTGCCGGCGGGATGGGAGAAGTGTACCGGGCGCGCGATACGCGGCTTGGCCGGACGGTCGCCATCAAAATCCTGCCTGAGACACTGGCCCGCGATTCAGGATTGCGCGAACGGTTCGATCGGGAAGCTCGCACGATCGCGAAGCTCGATCACCCGCATATCTGTCCGCTCTACGATGTTGGCATCGATGGCGAGACAGCCTTTCTCGTCATGCAGTGCCTGGAAGGCGAGACGCTCGCCAATCGATTGAAGGCCGGTCCGCTCCCGCTCAATCGTGCACTCGAATACGGGATCGAGATCGCGGACGCACTCGACCAGGCGCATCGCCTCGGGATCGTCCACCGCGATCTGAAACCGAGCAACATCTTCCTCACGAAGACTGGCGCAATGCTGCTCGATTTCGGTCTCGCCAAGCCTCGCCCCAACATCGTCCCAGATGAACCGTCGATACTGACGCGAACGACTGATGATCTGACGGCTCGCGGAACGATCCTCGGCACACTCCCATACATGGCACCCGAGCAGCTCGAGGGCCGCGAGGCCGATGCCCGCGCCGACATTTTTTCGTTCGGCGCGGTGCTCTACGAGATGCTCACAGGACGAAAAGCATTCGAAGGCGCGAGCCCCGCGAGTCTCATCGCTGCGATCATCCAATCCGAGCCGCGACCAATCTCGTCGCTGCAGGCCCAGGTTCCAGCGCTCGTCGAGCACATCGTCACGCGCTGCCTCGCGAAGAGCCGTGATGACCGGTGGCAGACAGCGGGCGATCTGATGCACGAGCTCAAATGGGCCGCGCACGGCGCGACGGAATCGCTCCAGTCGGCGACTGCAACCGGTGTCGCGTCGAAAGTGGCGTTCTGGAGGCGTGTAGCAGTTGCGGGAGGGCTGGTTGCTGTTTCGTCGATCGTGCTCGCGACATATCTCGCCATGAAGTCCCCACCCCAGGTCGGCGATCAGATGATCCGTCAGGTCCCGATTCGAGTCTCCATCAGCCCGTCGGAAAACACGCAGCTCTCGTCGGTGCAGCTGGCCTTGTCGCCCGACGGCATGAACGTCGCCTATATCGGTCTTGCCGGTCAGCAGCGCCAGGTGTGGATCTACTCACTCAGCGGAGGAGAATCACGCATACTCGCTGAGGCCGACGACGCGACGTTCCCGTTCTGGTCTCCGGACAGCCGGCACGTCGGCTTCTTCACGAGTCGCGGCCTCGTAAGGCTTCCTGCTGCCGGCGGTCCGATTCAGAATCTGGCGCCGGCGTCCATGGATTCGAGCGGCACGTGGAGCGAAGAAGGCGTCCTGCTGTTTGCGGGTCGCGACAAGCCCGGCATCTACCGCACGACCGCCGGCGGCGGTTCTCCGATGCCCGTTACCACGCTGGACGCTTCGCGCGAGGAAATCCTGCACCTGCACCCGCGTTTCCTGCCAGGAGGCAGGAAATTCCTGTACCTCGCTCAGAGCCGCACCCCTGATCACACGGGGATCTACGTGCGTTCACTCGACGTGGATGATCGCAAATTCCTGATTCAGACGACGACACATGCCGAGTACAGCCCGCCGGGGCTGCTGCTGTTCGTGCGCGAGTCGGTCCTGATGGCGCAGCGATTCGACCTGTCGCGGCTGGGGGTTGAGGGTGAGCCCATGCCGATCGCGCCGGACGTCAACGCCAACGTCGATAATGGCGGCGCCGGATTCTCAGTCGGGCGCGACGGGTCGCTCGTCTACCATGCAGGACAGATTCCGGCCGCACTGAAATGGTTGGACCGCCACGGAGCCGTGACATCGACGTTGGCCCTGCACGCCGTGTTCCGCGAGGTGGAGTTGTCGCCGGACTGGACGAAGGTCCTCGTCCGGATCAGGCCGAAAGAGTCGACGCTCAGAGGTGATATCTGGACGATAGACCTGTCTCGGGCCATCAGTTCGCGAGTGACGGTCGACGCCGGATCCCTGAACGCGCGATGGGCGGCCGACGGAAAGTCCGTCTTCTTCGACAGCAGCCGCCCAGGGCAGACGCCGGGCATCTATCGAAAACGATCGGACGGCACGGGATCGGCGGAGCTGGTTTGGAAGACCGAAGGCAGGCTGGCTGACGTGTCCAGAAACGGGTGCGTCTTGATCGAGGTAGAGCGCGCCTGCACCGTCATCGAACCGGGCCCCCAACCCGCCTCGACCAGGCACATTCCCGACCTTGGAGATCGGCTCGCCACGGGCCGATCGCTCATGCCCGCAATCCCGACCTCTTCCAGCAGCTGTGGGCGCTTCAGCGACGACTCTCGATTGATCGCGTACACGCTCGACGTCTCCGGCCGCCCGGAGGTGTACGTCGTGCCGTTCCCGGAGGGAGCCCCGCGAATCCAGATATCGCGGGACGGAGGCCGCGAGCCGCGCTGGCGAAAGGACGGACGAGAGCTCTTCTACCTCTCGCCTGATGGCACGATGATGGCGGCGACGCTTTCACGCGGGCCGACACTTCAAGCTTCGTCGCCGATCGAGCTGTTTCACGGAGGGGCGCTGACGAGCGGGCCTTACCCGACCTACAGCGTCTCGAGCGACGGTCAGCGCTTCCTCATGATCGATCCGGTAGGAGATCCACACGCCGATCGCCTGACGGTGATCACCCATTGGATTGAAACGCTCAAACAGCTCACCGTTCACTGATTCACGGGGCCATCCCATCGCGGCGGTTTGCGGTCGCGCATTCGTCGCGCCGGTTGTCGTGTAGTATTCGCTTTGCGGCCCATCATCAGGCGCCGGCTCTGCGCCGATGCCGAGACTCTGACCAACCCGCCTGATGCCGACGACAATCAAAGCCCTGCGCTGGTGGATGATCGGCCTGATCATGCTCGGGTCGGTCATCAATTATCTGACCCGGAGCACGCTCGGCGTCGCCGCGCCCACGCTGATTCGCGACCTGCACATCACGACCGAGCAGTACTCATGGATCGTCGGCACCTTCCAAGTGGCGATCATGCTGCAGCCCTTCGCCGGCTACGTGCTCGACGTCGTTGGGCTGAAGGTCGGATTCGCCATCTTCGCGATCGCCTGGTCGGTCATCAGCATGGCGCACGGGCTGGCCAACAGCTGGCAGGCGTTTGCGGGCTTGCGCGGACTGCTGGGGCTCGCCGAGGGATCAGCGAATCCGGCCGGCATGAAAGCCACGTCCGAATGGTTCCCCGCGCGCGAGCGCGGGTTGGCCGGCGGTGTGTTCAACATCGGCGCGTCGGTCGGATCGATGCTGGCGCCGCCGCTGGTCGCGTGGGCGATCCTCACCTACAACTGGCAGACCGCGTTCGTGATCACCGGCGCGCTGGGCTTCGGGTGGGTCGCGCTGTGGCTGCTGTTCTATCAGTCTCCAGCCAGGCATCCGGCGCTGTCGGCCGCGGAACGCGACTACATCATCTCCGGGCAGGAAACGCATCTCCAGGACGACGGGCGGCGGCCGTCCATCGGCAGAATCATCGGCCAGCGGAACTTCTGGGGCATCGCGTTGCCACGGTTTCTCGCCGACCCGACGTGGGGAACCCTCACCAACTGGCTGCCGCTGTACCTCATGACCGTCCGGCACTTCGATCTGAAACAGATCGCGCTCTTCGGCTGGCTGCCGTTCCTGGCCGCCGATCTCGGATGCATGTTCGGCGGCACGATCAGCCTCGCGCTGCAGAAGTACGCGGGGGTCAGTCTGATCAACGCGCGGCGCGGGGCGTTCACGATCGGCGCCTGCATGATGATGACCGTCGCCTTCGCCGGCTTCGTGGAGAGCCCCTATGTGGCGATCGGCCTCCTCAGCGTCGCGGGCTTCGCGCACCAGACGCTCTCGGTCACAGTGATCACGATGTCGTCGGACTTGTTCAAACGGAACGAAGTCGCCACCGTCGCAGGAATGGCCGGCACACTCGGCAACCTGGGTCTGCTGATCTTCAATCTGCTCATCGGCGCGCTCGTGACGACGATCGGGTACGCGCCGTTCTTCGTCGGCCTCGCGGTACTCGACCTGATCGGCGCCATCGTGCTCTGGACCGTGGTCCGGGAGCCGGTCACGAACCAGGCGCAGGTCAAGATCGCGTGAGCGTGGCGAGCTGCGCGCTCGCGCGCGCGTTGGCCCGGCCACATCATCAGAAGCGAATGACGGGCTCGCCTGTCGGGATAACGTCATATTCGTATGGAAAGACCGTCCAGACAGACACGGTCACCGGCGAAACGTTCTGGGGCGACTTCGATCGACGTCACGCGTTCAACGCTGCCGCGGCGTATCGCGTATCGGACCGTACGCGTGTGGCAGTCGTGTTTCGCGGGGCCACCAACGTGCCGATTGCCGGGTAATTTGCGGCACGGGACGGCGCGGTCGTGGTGGGGGGAGGATTCCTGGGATTCGGTGTGTTCGGCATCTGCGTGAACCAGTTCGGCCGGCCGGTAACGACGGTAACGGCTGCAGTCGGCCTGGCGCGGACGTTCTACTCGAGTGTGTTTGCGAAGGGTCGAGAGATCTCGTTTCAGACTGATACGCTCATCCAGGTCCAGTTGGCACCGGACCGCAAGCCTGAGAAGCGTTGACAGCTGCGACTCAAGTGTCTAGCGTTTGCACATCATCAGAATTAGGGGTGAAGCATGGAGGGTTTTGCCAGGCTGCTTTTCTGTACTGTCACCACGGTCGCGTTCGCGGCGTCGGCGGCTGAAGCTGGGGCACAGGACAAGGCCCGAAGCAAAGACAAGAAGAACCTTCCCGCGGCGGTCAGCAAGGCCATCCAGGAGAACCGGCCGGGGGCCGAGATCGATAAGCTCGACGTGGAAAAGGATAGCGGCATTGCCTTTTACGACGTCGAGTTCAAAGCGGGTCAGGGCGAAATGGACATCGCCGAGGACGGCACGGTGCTCGACATCGCGACAGTCATCGACATGAAGGACCTGCCCGAGCCGGTCGCGGCGGCGATCCGCACGGCCGCCAAGGGCAAACCCATCAAACAGCTCGAACGATCCGAAGTGCGTGCCGAGATTGTGAAAGAAGGAGGCAAGGCCAGGATCTCGAAACTGAGTACGCCGAAGTATGTGTACGAGGCGGAGTTCTCGAGCGGTGAAGTTGAGGTCACGCCTGAGGGAAAGGTCATCAAGGTTGGCAAGTGAACGGCAACGGCTCGCGGCCGCACTCACGATCTCGTCGCTGCTCAGCAGCACCGTCACGGGATCGCAGAAGACGACGTTCCATGCCGAGACGCGACTGGTCGTTCTGCACGCCACGGTGAGAAACAGCCGCGGCGAGTTGATCACCAACCTCGACCAAAACGCCTTCAGTGTCTACGAGAACGGCAAGCGGCAGCCGATTACGCTCTTTCATCGCGATGATGTTCCGGTATCGGTCGGGCTGCTCGTCGACAACAGCGGGAGCATGCGAACGCTTCGCGCGCAGATCGAGGCCGCCGCGCTGGCATTCGTGCGGGCGTCACATCCCCTCGACGAAGTCTTCGTCGTGAATTTTGCGGCCAGGGCGCGGGTCGACGTGCCGATGACGAACGATGTGCGCATTCTGGAGGCAGGCATCGCTGCCGCTGAAGCGATCGGCGGTACCGCGATCCGCGACGCGGTGATTCTGGCCGAGAACTATCTCCAGGTGCACGCATCGCACGATCGGAGAGTGCTGCTCCTCATCACCGACGGCAACGACACCGCCAGCACCGCGTCGATGGATCAACTTCGGCGAATGAGCGAACACAATGAGACCGCCATCTTTGCCGTCGCGCTGTTTCGTGACGCCACTGCCGCGAAACGTGGACGGCGCGAGCTGGAGCAGCTCACCGATCGCACCGGCGGCGTGACCTACGCTCCGACGTCCAGCGATCAAATCGGTTCGCTCGCGCTGGAGATCGCTCACCTGATCCGGAACCAATACACCATCGCGTACACGCCGCTCGATCAGGCGCTCGACGGACGGTACCGGGCGATTCAGGTCCGGGTGACGGGGCCGGGCGGGCACATGTCCGTGCGGACACGGGCTGGCTATTGGGCGATGCGCGAACCGACCCCGAACCAGTGACCTCAGGTTTCGCAGACGTGTGAAGCCGTTGCCTCTCGCTGACCCGATCCCATCATGCCTGACCGTGTGATCCGCAATCCCATTCTGCGCGGCTTCAATCCGGATCCGTCGATTGTTCGCGTTGGCGACGACTACTACATCGCCACCTCGACGTTCGAGTGGTACCCCGGCGTGCAGATCCATCACTCCCGCGATCTCGTGCATTGGCGGCTGCTCGCACGCCCGCTCACGCGCGCGAGTCAGCTGAACATGCTCGGCGATCCGGACTCCTGCGGGATCTGGGCGCCGTGCCTCACCTGGGCCAACGGTCTGTTTCACCTGGTCTACACCGACGTGAAGCGGTACGGACGCATGGCGCAGCCTGGAGCGGGCGGCGCGACGTTTCGGGACTTTCACAATTACCTGGTCACCAGTCCGAGCATCGACGGCGCGTGGTCCGATCCTGTGTATCTGAACAGCAGCGGCTTCGATCCGTCGCTCTTCCACGACGATGACGGCCGGAAGTACCTGGTCAACATGGTGTGGGATCACCGTCCCGGACAGAACCGATTTGCCGGGATCGTGCTGCAGGAGTACTCCGTCCCGGAAAAGAGGCTGGTTGGACTGCGTCAAGTGATCTTCAAAGGCACGTCACTCGGGTTCACCGAGGCGCCGCACCTGTACAAGCGAAACGGCCTCTACTACCTGATTACCGCCGAAGGGGGCACGGGTTGGGGACACGCGGTCACGATGGCCCGGTCGCGATCGATCGAAGGACCGTACGAGCTGCATCCCGACGTCTACATCCTGAGCGCCCGTCATCGTCCTGACGCAGAGCTGCAGCGCGCAGGACACGCCGATCTGGTCGAGACCCCACGCGGCGAGACCTACATGGTGTATCTCTGCGGCCGGCCGCTTCGGAACCGCGGGCGATGCACATTAGGACGCGAGACCGCGATTCAGCCGATGACGTGGTCAGCCGACGGCTGGTTGCGCACCGTCGACGGTGATGGCATTCCACATCTCGAGGTCGTCGCGCCGGAGCTGCCGGCGCACCCGTTTCCGCCGGCCCGTTCTCGCGCCGATTTCGACTCGCCCGGTCTGCCGATCGAGTTTCAGTGGCTGCGCTCGCCATGGCCAGAGGAATTGTGGAGTCTGACGGCGCGCAGTGGTCACCTCCGGCTCTTCGGACGGGAGACGGTGGGCAGCCTCTTTCGGCAGTCGCTCGTCGCCCGTCGGCAGCAATCGCACTGGTACAGCGCGTCGACGTCGATCGCGTTCGAACCGGATCACTTTCAGCAGATGGCCGGTCTCATCTGCTACTACAACGCTGCCAAGTTCCACTACTTCTACATCTCGCACGACGACCAGATCGGCAAGCACCTCCGCGTGATGTCCATGCTGCCCGATCAGGTACAGGGCGACTCGTTCACTCCACCGATTCCGATCGCAAGCGGATCGCCCGTCGAACTGCGGGTCGAGGTCGACGAAGAACGGCTGCTCTTCGCCTATCGTTCCGCCGGCGCCGTGTGGCAGTGGCTGCCGCAGCAGTTCGACGCGAGCATCCTGTCGGACGAGGCGAGCGCGCCTGGACAACCGAACTTCACCGGCGCCTTCGTCGGCATGGCGTGTCAGGACATGGGCGGCACTGGGCGTCACGCCGACTTCGACTACTTCGAGTATCGCGAGCGCGAGTATCTGGCGCAGCCGACACTGCTACACGAACTTTAGGACTAGCGGAGACGTTCTTTCAGATCGCTCCAGTCGAGATCGAACCGCGCGAGGTACTTCCGCAACCGGTCCGCGTCATTGGCGATCTTCTTGCGCTCGCGCGAACGATCGAAGAGGACACGCCCTGCCGCGGAGAGGCTGCTCGAACGCCGGCACACGATCAGCACATCCTCCAGCTGGACGCGGTCGAAGCGATCGAGGTGGGTCGCCGTGCCCGGTGGCAGGATTCGATCGACGAGGCTGACAGTACTCGTCCGCGGCCCGGACGCCCACGAATCACGCAGGTGCGCCACTTCGGCCCTGACCTGGTCGACGGTAATGCGGCCGGCGGGCGCCAGCGTCGACAGCCTGGTGATCACCGCGTTCAAATCGCGGAAGTTCCCCGGCCAGGGCGCGCGATCGCTGGTGGCGAACGCCAGGAACTGCTCGCGCGCTTCCCGGCTGAAGGTGACGGCAATGCCCGTCCGCCGGCGAAACTGCTCGAGCTCGTAGTCGACGTTCGGTTCGATGTCCTCCCGCCGATCCGTGAGCGCCGGGAGACGGAACGTCCACAGATTGATGCGGGCGAGCAGATCATCGCGGAACCGCCCCTCCGTCACGGCCTCGGACAACTCGCGGTTGGTACCGGCAATCAGCTGAAAGTCGCTCGACACCTCCCGGTCGCTGCCGAGCGGCAGAAACCGCTTCTCTTCGAGCGCACGCAGCAACATGGCCTGTTCGTCGAGGCCAAGCTCGCCGACCTCGTCGAGGAACAGGAGGCCGTCGTTCGCGCTTGCCAACAGGCCGGGACGATCGCGAACGGCGCCGGTAAATGCGCCTTTGACGTGGCCGAAGAGCGCCGACATCGCCGCATCCCCGCGGATGGTCGCGCAGTTGATCTCTACGAACGGCCCTTTGACGAGGCGCCGCGTCTTCTTCAACTCGTAGATGCGCCGCGCGAGGAGCGACTTCCCCGCACCGGTCGGGCCGAGCAGCAGCATCGGCGCCGACGACCGGACCGTCACGCGATCGAGACGCTCGACGACCTCGTTGAACGACGGGCTTCGTGTCGGAATACCCGACTTCAGAAGCGATCGCTCGTCCAGTTCGTCGCGGGCGAAGCGCGTGGCGATGCGGTCGTACTTGGACAGATCGAGATCGATGATCCGGAAGGTCCCGGGATCGTTGCGACGCTCGCCCGACGGCGGACTCGTCTGGAGCAGCCGCGCGGGAATGTGGCGGGACTCGGTCAACAGGAACAGACAGATTTGCGCCACATGAGATCCGGTCGTGATGTGAACGAGGTAGTCCTCCACCTCGGTATCGAACCGGTAGGCGCGAGCGAAGTCATGCAGGCTTCCATAGACATCCTCGAAGTCCCACGCATCAGCGGTCGGATCGAGCACCAGACGCACTTCGGTCTCAGGCGAGACATGACGGATGTCGTCGCGGACCGTGTTCGCGAGCGACGTGAATCGCTGGGGGTAAAGCAGCTCGAATCGATCGATCAACAGATCGTCGTGCTGACACGCGGCAATGCTCGGGCGCCAGCCCTCCCATCGTCTGGCCGTGCTACCGCGATCGATCGTGGTGCCGAGCAGGCCTAGCACGACGCAGCGCTTGCGCATATCTCACAGTATAAACACTATCTATTGAGATATGAATGTAGTTGGAAGACGAAGGCGGCGGCCAGCCGGACTTCGGGCGCATCTTTAATCGCGTCAGCAACTTATTCAGCACTCAGCAAAGGGCCGTCCTACTGGCACTCGCTCTGCAGTTCCTGAATGCGAGAGATTCAGAGAGGACACCGATGGCGAATATGACGCTGTTTCGATCGTGGATTGGAGCGCTCGTCCCGCGCGCCGATGCGCGCAATGAGGCGAAGGCCCCTGCCTACCAGCTGCCGCCGCAGCACGCGCTGGCGCAGCTGGCCGCGACGGGATGTCTGAACACGACGTTCTACGCCACGGCCGAAGAGCAGCTCGATCGGGTGCTGGACCTGTCGATGCGAGTGTCGCCGGAATTCGTCGCCAGGACGGCGGTCTATTGCCGCGAGCGCGGCTACATGAAGGACATGCCGGCGCTCCTGCTGGCGGCAGTGTCGAGGCGCGATCCGAAGCTGATGGACCGCGTGTTCGATCGCGTCGTCGATTCGCCGCGGACGCTTCGAACGTTCGTGCAGATCGTGCGCTCGGGCGCAACCGGCCGGAAGTCCCTGGGATCGGCGCCCAAGCGTTGCGTGCGGCGCTGGCTGGACCAGCGGACCGACGCGGCGATCTTCGCCGCGTCGGTTGGACGGGCGCCGTCCCTGGTCGATGTGATCAGGATGGTGCATCCGAAGCCGAAGACGCCCCAGCGTGAGGCGCTGTACCGGTATCTCATGGGCCGCACTCGCGAACACGACAGCCTGCCGGCCGTCGTGCGGCAGTTCGAGGCCTTCAAGGCCGGCGATCGTCGCGAAGTGCCGGACGTGCCGTTCCAGATGCTGACCGCGCTCGATCTGAGCCGGCGTGAATGGGCCGATGTGGCCCGCCGCGGCTCGTGGCAGATGGTGCGGATGAATCTGAACACGTTCGCGCGTCATGGCGTGTTCGACGAGCCGGAGATGACCGGGCAGATTGCTGCGCGCTTGCGCGATGCCGAGGCGATCGCGAAAGCGCGGGTGTTCCCGTATCAGCTCCTGGCGGCCTTTCGAGCGACGGATCCGAAAGTGCCCAACGCCGTACGCTCGGCGCTCGAGGATGCCATGGAACTGGCGATTGCCAACGTCCCCGCGATCGACGGTCAGGTGTACGTGTGCCCTGACGTCTCGGGATCCATGCGGTCGCCGATTACGGGTCATCGGACCGGCGCAACGACGAGCGTCCGGTGCGTGGACGCCGCGGCGCTCATCACTGCCGCCATCGTTCGACGGAACCCGACGGCGGAAGTGCTGCCATTCGAGCAGTCGGTGGTGTCGCTGCGGCTCTCGGCACGGGACAGCGTGATGACCAACGCCGAGCGTCTGGCGTCGGTCGGCGGTGGTGGAACCGCGGTCAGCGCGCCGCTGGCGAAGCTGAACGCTCGTCGTGCCACGGGCGATCTGGTCGTGATCGTCTCGGACAACGAGTCATGGGTCGACGCCGGTGCACATGGCACTGCGACCCTCCGCGAGTGGAGCGCGTTCCGGGCGCGCAACCCCCGTGCGCGGCTGGTGCTCATTGATCTCCAGCCGTACACGACGACGCAGGCGGTGGAGCGGGAAGACATCCTCAACATCGGGGGCTTCTCGGATCAGGTGTTCGAGGTCGTGGCGGATTTCGCGGCGGGTCGTCTGCACAACGATCACTGGGTTGGACGGATCGAGTCGGTGGCGCTGTGACGCGACCAACGGGTCTGGGAGGGGCCGGAATGCGTGCGAGACTACATCCTCAACGATCAACGTCTCGCACAATTTTGTCCGGCCCATTTCCGGTTTCGCCGGTGGGCGAACCGAGAGTGCCAGCGGCGGTGAACCTTTTTGCCACGGATAGCAGTGAAGCGCACCGGGGCTGCGAGTTGCACAGTCGGAACGGAATATGCGGTGAATGCGTGCGGGAGTACATGTCCAACCGGGTTCGAATCCCGGCACAGGATGTCAAAAAGCGTCCGGTGAGCTCTCGCATCCTCTTGTCATCGCGCTCAGGGGGATGATTCGTGGCTGGATGAGATCGGCGCCGGATGCAGGCAGGACTACATCTACCTTGATGGTCGTCGGTTCGAATCCGACCCGCCGCTCGAGCGGCGGTAGCTCAGTGGATAGAGCAGCAAGAGATGTCTTGCCGACGTTGGCCGGCGCTTGTAATCGTGAGGAACGCGCAGGAACGGGCCGCCATCGAGGACAAACGACGCTCGCGGGAAACGTGGCACAACGCAGGAATAGGCCGCCCGCGAGGATAGACGATGCCCTCCGGAAACGTGGCACAACGCGGGCAAAGACCGCCCGCGAGGACAGCAATGCCCGACTCGATCACCATCGACGGCTCCGAAGGCGAAGGCGGCGGGCAGATCCTCCGAACCGCGCTTGCGCTCTCGCTCGTCACGGGGCGGCCGTTTCGCATCGAAGCCATTCGGGCTGGCAGGCAGAAGCCGGGGCTCCTGCGGCAGCACCTCACGGCCGTGCGCGCGGCAGCGGACGTGAGCGGTGCACGCGTGTCGGGGGCCGAGCTCGGTTCGCGATCATTGAGCTTCGAGCCGTCGCCCGTGCGGGGCGGCGAGTACCGTTTCGCCGTCGGGACAGCGGGCAGCGCGACGCTCGTCTTCCAGACAATTCTGCCGGCGTTGCTGCTCGCACGCGAGCGCTCGCGGCTCACGCTCGAGGGGGGCACGCACAACCCGTTCGCGCCGCCGTTCGATTTCCTGGCGACGACCTTCCTGCCGGTGCTTCGACGCATGGGGGCTTCGGTGGACACGACGCTCGAAACCTACGGCTTCTACCCGGCGGGAGGTGGGCGTTTTAAGGTCGACATCGAGCCGTGCTCGACGCTTCGTACGTTGTCGTTGCTGGATCGCGGATCGACGCGCGTCCATGCTCGTGCGCTGGTCGCGTCGCTCCCGGAGAACATCGCCAAGCGCGAGCTGGCCGTGGTGAGGGAACGCCTCGGACTGGATCGCGAGGTCTGTCGAATCGAGTGCGTCCACTCCTCTGTCGGACCCGGCAACGTCGTCATGATCGTCATCGAAAGCGAGGCGGTGATCGACGTGATCACGGGCTTCGGAGTCAAAGGGGTGACGTCGGAGAAGGTCGCGTCCGCGGCGTGTTACGAAGCGGAAGCGTACCTGGCGACGGATGCGCCAGTGGGCGTCTACCTGGCCGACCAGTTGCTGATTCCGATGGCGCTCGCAGGCGCCGGTTCGTATCGCACCCTGGCGCCGTCGTCTCACACGCTGACGAACGCCGGCGTCATCCGGCGGTTTCTCGACGTCCCGATCGCCGTCGCCCATGAATCGGGCGGCGTCTACCGGGTCACAGTTGGCTCGACGTAGGCAAAGGAACACATCATGAAGACACGCGATCTGGTTGCCCTCGGCATTCCCGCGGGCCCTTGTGCGGAACGGGCCAAACAGGTTCTGCAACGGTCGCACACGGCGAAGCGGAGCATGGCGACCGTCCGGGAGGACATGGCACGCGTCGCCGCGTCACCGGCGGCGTTCGTCGACGATGAAGACTACGGAGAGCTGGCGCAGGAGCTCGTTGCTCACGCTGCGGCCGGAAAAACGTTCCGGGCGCGAGAGAAGGATGCACCGTATCAGATCTGGGGAACGAATCTCGAAGCGGATGCGGTGCAGCAGCTCAAAAACGCGTGCAAGCTCCCGGTCGCAGTGTCGGGGGCGCTCATGCCCGATGCCCACGTCGGCTACGGGCTGCCGATTGGAGGGGTGCTCGCAACGCACGACGCGGTGATCCCGTATGCCGTGGGCGTCGACATTGCGTGCCGCATGAAGATGACGGTGCTGGAGCTGCCGGTTCACGCCGTCGCTGACGAGAAGCCCCGCCTCTCGCGTGTGCTCGAACGCGAAACGCGGTTCGGGATGGGCGCCACGTTCAAGTCCAGACACCAGCACGACGTCATGGACCGCGACTGGAAGATCACGCCGGTCACGGCCAGGCTGAAGGACCGGGCGTGGAGTCAGCTCGGAACGAGCGGAAGCGGCAACCACTTCGTGGAGTTCGGGGAGCTGACCGTTCTCGACGACACGGTCGGTCTTCCACGGGGGACATACCTCGCGCTTCTCAGCCACTCTGGAAGTCGCGGCTCGGGCGCGCAGGTCGCACAACACTACAGCCGCCTCGCGCAGGAGAGCCATCCGGAGCTGCCGCGTGAGCTCTCGCATCTCGCGTGGCTGGACCTGGCGAGTGAAGCCGGTCAGGAGTACTGGGCGGCGATGGAGCTCATGGGACGATATGCGGCGGCGAATCACGAATTGATTCATGCGTCCGTCGCGCGCGCGCTCGGCGTGCCGGTGCTGCTCGACATCGAGAATCATCACAACTTCGCCTGGCGTGAGCGTCACCGCCTTCCTGATGGGTCGGAAGCGGAGCTCATCGTCCATCGGAAAGGCGCCACGCCGGCTGGTGCGGGAGTACTGGGGATCATCCCGGGCTCGATGGGAACGCCCGGATACGTGGTTCGTGGAAAGGGTGTCGCCGCGTCGCTGAACTCCGCGTCGCACGGAGCCGGCCGGCGCATGAGCCGAACCAGAGCGAAAGCCCTGTTCACGTGGGACGCGGCGCAGCAGTTCCTCCGCGAGCGTGGTGTCACGCTGCTGTCGGCCGGCCTCGACGAAGTGCCGATGGCGTACAAGGACATCGACGAGGTGATGTCTGCGCAGAGCGATCTCGTCGAGCCGTTGGCGCGGTTCGAGCCGCGGCTCGTGAAGATGGCGCCGAGCGGCGAGCCGCCGGAGGATTGATCGCTAGGCCCTCCGCTTGCGCCTCACCGCGAGGGCCGACACCCCAAGACCCACAAGGGTCAGCGTGGCCGGCTCGGGAACGGCGGTGGGAGTGGTCAGGATCAGATTGTCGATGTCGAGCTGCGTCGCCAGTGCGCCTCCGGAGAGGAACGCCTGCAGCGTGGCCGTCGTGAATGGCGAGGCCGACGAGAAGGTGAGCGTCCCGCCGGGGAACGCGCCGCCCACATTGGAACCGGCCTGATCGACGGAACCCGACGGCGTGATCAGTCGCAGGAAGCCAAAGGGACCCTGCGGGCCGTTCATGCCGAAGTTCACCGAGAGCTGCGTGACCCCAGTATTGAAGGTCAGCGACAACGGAGTCGTTGTGGTCGGTGCAACCAGGGAAAGTCCGGTCACCAGAGGATTCGGCTGAAAGGGTGCGATCTCGTAGCCAGTCGGATCGCTCGCATCGGTGAAGGACGTCAGAAACGTGCCCGCGCCGATGTTCGGTGCCACGTTGAGGAGTGGCGTGGTCTGCCCGCTTGTGAAGTTGGGCGTCTCGAAGGTGTAGGTGAGCGTGGCCGCGCTGGATCGCGACGCTAACAACACACACCAGCAGACGGCGAAAACGACGGTCCAAGCCGGTCGGCGCATGGGTGAATCCTTTCTCGAAACCCCTGGCCCCGTGGTTCGATCCGACGCGTTTCCGGTCAGGCGGTTTAGCAAACGCCGCGCCGTGTCATGCTGTGCCGCTGTGTGCGTTTTTGCCCGATTGTCATCCGTCCGGGCGAATAAGGACATCGCTTACACGGACCGGGTGGACTTCGTGAGCGTGGGCAGACTCGCTGCCCCAGGAACGTCGAAGACGGAAAGCGGCTAAGACCCGCACGCTTCCGCCGAACTCGACTTCACACGTGGAAGATCACGAACGACAGGAAGTCGTTCGCACTGTGCGTGACGATAGGGGCCCACAGCGACCCTGCATACTTGAACGCCATCGCCATCACAAAACCAAAGATAAGAATCGATACGGCCAGGTCGGCTCGCAGCATGCGAAGAGCCATCCAGCCAGGCAGGTGAACGGCCAGGAACAGCACGGACGTGATCACGCTGGCCGTCCAGAAGCCCGTCTGCTCCGCACACTTCTGCAGCATGAAGCCACGATAGGGAATCTCTTCGATGAAGCCAACCAGAAACGACGTGCCCAATACGCTGTTCCACGTCACCGACTGCAGGGCCGGGTGCGGCGCGCCGAAGCGGAGCAGCATGCCGAAGAAATTCAGCGCGGTGAGCGCGCCGGCGACGACGATGCCGCGTCGCACGCGCTGCCTCAACTTGAGATACGTGAGCGGATCGACGCGATCGACGTAGTGCAGGTAGAGAAAAACCGGGGCCACCCACACCAGGAGCCGGATGGCGAGATTGAGGAGAGCGTAGGTCAAGGTCCTGTTGCCAATCGCGATGAGTCTCGGGTAGCCGACGTACGGCCAGGCGGCCCATGCGAGATGAAAGACGACGACGTAGGCGAGAAACGGAGCAAGCGATGGTCGACGGTGGCCGATGCTCGATGTTTGTTGCGTACTCACCAGAAGCGGTTTCCATTCTCTCACGGTGCCAGCGGCCAGCGGACAGCGATTCAATTATGAGCTAACGGAAGTTGTCCACCAGCATCAGGTCGGCATCCGTGCTCTCGAGACTCGTGTACAGAAGCCAGCGGTTATCGGGACTCACGGCAAACCCTGGCGTGCTCGTCCATGCGACTGTGGTCTCGAGCGATCCGATTTGTGTAACCCGATGCGACTGAAAGTCGAAGTATCGTACGGGTCGCGGAGCGCCTCTCGGAACGTCGAAGTCGACGAAGTAAATCCCGCGAGGAACGAGCGACCAATAACCAAACCTGACCGATTCCAGTATCAGCACCTCGTCGCCGCCATCTGCCGGCACACGCCAGAGCCCCGGCCCGGCCTCGGGGACTTTCGTGTAATAGATGATGCGGTCATCCGGAGAAACCGCGGCTTCCGCGCCGCCGCTCCTGGTGATCTGGATGGGTTCTCCTCCCTGTCCCGGCACCTTCCAGATCTGCAACGATCCCGAGCGTCCGGAAGTCAGATATATCCAGCGACCATCGGCCGACCAGACAGGCAGCGCCTGTAGCTCACCTTCGGCGCGCGTGAGGCGTGACGGCTGCCCACCTTCCGCGCCGATCACGTACGTGACATACCTCCCAGCCAGACCGGTCGAAGCAAAAAACGCGATCCTCCGTCCATCAGGCGACCACTGCGGCCCAATGACGATCGGCCCTCCTATCGACGTCAGTCGTACTGGATTCGATGCATCGCTCGCACAGATCCAGATCTCGGGCGCACCCGATCTGCGCGATACGAACGCGATCTTCGCTCCATCCGGCGAGTAGCGCGGGTGATCCTCGGATTGCGTGGACGCGATGAACGGCCGCGATGGCTTCAACGCATGCTCCGGCGTCCCGGCGCCTACGATCTCGGAGCGCCGGATGTCCAGGTTCTCGACCAGACGTTGGTACGCCAGCCGCGGCGGTACTCCAGCTGATCCCCGACGGGCAATTGACGGAAATCGTGCATCCTCGCCGGCGACGTCGAGTGCCGTCACGGCTGGCTGGGAGATGCGCGTCGCCGAGACGCGCCATAAACGCGACGTTCCACCACGATCCGAAGAGAAGATGAGCTCCGTGTTGCTCGTCCACACCAGGCCGAATATTGACCCCTTGTCGGCGGTGAGCTGGCGCGGCTCGCCACCACTCAACGGCACGACGTGGATGTTTGCGGCCGTGTCCTGCGAATAGCGCGCGAACGCGACGGTCCTGCCGTCCGGCGACACCGCGGGCCAGCCATCGCCGATACTCGGCTCGGGCGGCGAGGTCAATCGTGTCTTCTGCCCGGTCGCGATCGAGATCACAAACAGGCTCGCACAAATCGGCGAGGTCAATTCGCTGACGACGAGCGAAGCCCCGTCCGGCGTCCAGGCCATTGTCCTGAGGAGGAGCGGAGCTCGCGTGTCCGCTACTTTTCGTTCGCCGCCACCCAGTGGCGAGATGACAAAGATGCCCTCGCTGCTGCGCGTGAACGCAATCTGACGTCCGTCAGGCGACCACGCTGGTGCGTACTCCGGCTCCGCCGTGCTCGTGAGCCGGACGGCCGCCTCGCCATCGACCTGTTTGACGAAGACATCTCCGTTGCGCTCGAACGTCACCTGATTGCCGTCGGGGGACAAGCTTGGCGGCCCCTCGACACCCGGATACGTCGTCAAGGGGATCACTCTGGAAGGCGGAGAAGACTCGCGCTGGGCGAGGGCCAGCCACGCGATCGCGGCTAGCGCCAGAAGGGCTGAAAGGCCACCAGCAACTTTCCATGCTCGGGCGCCGCCGAATCCGTGGGCGGACTCCGTTTCCCAGGGCTGTATGTCGAGGTGTGTGCCGCGCGCCGCCCACCAGGCATCGAGCTCGGGCTTGAAGGCGTACACGGTGCCGGACCGCGTGTGGAGGTGACGATGTACGGGAAGGCCTTCTTCTCGTTCCCAGCGGGTCACCGTTCGCACACTACGCCTGAGATATGCGGCGATCTCCTTCCAGGAATCCAACCGATCACTGCTCATGTGAGCTCAAGTCAACCAGAGCGGCAAGAGGCGATGGCCTGTCATTCTCAGCCAGAGTCAGCCATCACCGGCATGACAGCCTTTGCGCATTGCTCCCGTGGCACGTTCGTCCGAGTCTCTCTGAAAAGGAGACGCGCCATGCATCTGACGCGGTTGAAGGAACCCATTGGCCTTGCGGTGGTCCTACTCGTTGCGGTGGTCTTCGCTACGAATTTACGGAGCCTGGAAAACGTACAAGGGGAATGCTCGGCGGGCAAGCCCTACTGTTACGGCACGCCGGTGCATCTTGACCCCACGATCAACACACCCGGCTTTGAGGGTGGTCCCTCGCTGTCGGCCGACGGTCTGGAACTGTACTTTGTCTCCGACCGACCCGGGGCCCTTGGCGGCCCAGGCGATCAGGACATCTACGTCACCAGACGGACGTCGGTGAACGAAAACTGGGGTGCCCCCGAGCGGGTTCCACCACCAGTTTCCAGCACGTTTTTCGATATCACTCCGAGAATCTCGCTCGACGGGCTCGAGTTGTATTTTGGATCGAATCGGCCCGGGCCTTTCAGTCCCCCGTGGCCGGATCTCTGGGTCTCGCATCGGGCGTCGGTCAACGACCCCTGGGGCGAGCCGGTGAATCTTGGGCCTGGCGTCAATACGTCCCTCTTCGAGGGATCGATCAGCGTCAGCCCCGACCAACGCACAGCGTTCTTCGCCGGCGTGACGTCCTCGTTCGTGTTCGACATCTTCATGTCAACGCGGGGCTCAACCGACGAGCCATTCGGCCAGAGAATCAGACTGCCGCAACCGATCAACTCCACCGGACACGACTACGGACCTGCGCTGACACCCGACGGTCACACGATGTTCTTCTCGTCGGGAACCGACAGTCCGTTTGCGCCGGACGCGATCAACCACCTGTATGTGTCTGAACGCCACAACGACGGCGCACCGTGGGGCCCGCGCATCTACCTGGACACACTCAACTGCCCCACGTGTTTTGGAGGACTCCCCACCATTCGCGCGAGTGGAAAGGAGATTTGCTGGATGGGCGATCGCGGCGACAGTTTCGGGGACAAGGACATCTACTGCGCAACAAGGCGGTGAGACCGGTTCGACGAGCTCCTGGAGCGGATCGGTCGGCGCGCATTCTCCTCCGTGACGTGGTATGCTCCAGATCCTTTCCTGAGTTTCCGGCCGCGATCAGCCGTCAACCTCATTAAAGTGACTGCCCCGGAGCGCACCCGCTCCGCTCCAGCCTCGTCCTCGAAGCGACCGGCGTGACGCCGAAGGGTGCACCATGACCTCCTTTGCGCGGAAGAACAGTCAGCCGACGGCAGCGAAACGGTGAATGCATGTTGAGTCAACCGGATTCACTGCTGCTCGAGATGTTCGATGCCGTTCAGAAAGAACTGTCGCATGCACTCGAGGTGTGCGCCAGGCTTCCTGAAACGATAGCGGCCCGTGAGGAGGAGATCAGCAGGACAACTCTACTGAGAAAGATCTCAAAACTCAGAATTATCTTGGCGGAGCTGGAGGTCGCCCTCGAGCGGCGGCCTTCGAAGCTTGTGCACTGAGCGACGCGGGAGTAACGACGATGAAGGCGCTGTCGAGGAATCTCACCGGCTGCGAGCGAACCGCGTGCGGCGACCTCGCGGTGGGCGTCATCGATCGGGCATTCCGGGATCTCATCGGCGTCGGCGGGTCACGCGCGGATCAGGAGAGCGCCCGCGTGTTCCTGGCGGGATCGCCCATGTTCTACCACTGGTGTGCGGTGGCCAACCTCAACCCGACGTGGATGGTGGAGCGGACGAGGCAGCTGATAGCGGCGGGCGGCCCGTTTCATTTCCGCGAAGTGACTCAGGGCACGGACTCCGCGACGGAGAGCTCAACCTTCCCCGAGAGACGAGAAGAGACTGAAGCGGGCCTCACCGCCGGTCTGCAAGGTAGACGGTCAGAGCGGCGCACGCGCAACCTGCTGCACGGTTTTGACGACGACATCCGGAGTCGCCGGCTTTTGTAGCACGGCTACGAAAAGGCTGTCGACCAGACTCGGACTGAGTGTCGTATCCCCCGTGTATGCGATCACTCGCGCGTGCCGAGTGGCATCGGCAGCTTTGATCAGTCGAGTGGCCTCGAGCCCATCGAGGATCGGCATCGTGACATCCATCACAATCACGGCCGGCCGCATTTCGTAGGCAGCGATCAGGGCCTCGAGACCGTTGGCTGCGGTTCGGACGACGAACCCGGCGTTCCGCAGCACTCCGGCGACGAGTTCACAGACGTCCTGGTAGTCGTCTACGACGAGGACGGTGTTGCGACTCGGAGGGCCATCGGTTCGCTGCTCCTGGCGGCTTCGAACACCATCGACATCGGACAGCAACCGGGCGGCCGCGACATGCTGCTCGTGGGCACGGGCAAGGAGCTGCCTGGCGACCTGAGCGCCGTCTACGCTCCGCTGGAGCTGCGAGCGGACTACGCGACGAAGCTGGTCGACCGATGATGACGTCAGATCGAGCGCGTGAGATAACTCGGCCTCGGAGCGCCGCGTATCCATGTCGGCGGCCGCGACGAAGGTCTCGAGGTGGTTCTCATCATCGCCCGCTCGTTCGACGAGCATGCGTGCGGCATCGCGGATGTGGGCAAGCGGCTCGGAGGGGATTGCAAGCGACATCGCACGCTCCTCTGCTATGGCAGGTAGGCTGCCGGAGGCTCGGCGGCTGAAGCGACGTCACTCGATGGCGTGGCACCAGTCTGGCGGGCAAATGTAGTGTAGCGTACATTCCACTGGTCCAGACTCTCGCGAGTCCCACCCGAGCTGATCCGGACGTCGTGCGGGCTCAGCGATGCATCGGCTGAACTGAGCGGTACTCTCAGACGGACGGCTGCGCTCATCCAGTTCATCGAAGCGCCGGACGTTGTTCAGGTTCGCTCGGCGGGACCTACGGGACTCACTGCAGCATTCGACCGACGACAGCGCCGCTGACATAGGCAGCGGCCGCCACTAACGCGCCGAGACCGAGCATCTCCAGCCCGGCGGACCACCAGCGATCAATCGTCACGAGGGACCGGAGCGACCCGACCGCGAAGAGCGCGACAAACGTCAGCAGGGCCGAGAGACGAGCGCTCTCCCAGTGCGCGACCAGATACGGCACGAGGGGAACTGAGCCCGCCACTACGAACGCGAGAAACGTCGCGACGCCGTGGCGCGCAGGGCTGGCCTCTTCTTCATCAAGTCCTTGAGCGGCTCGGGCGCTTTCCTGGGAGCGGATTCCGAGATAATTCCCGACGCCCATCGACAAGCCATCGGCGATCAGGTTTGCGGCACCGACAATCAGAACGGCGCTCGCGCTCAGCGCGCCGCCGGCAACCCCAGCAACAACCGCAAACGTCGTGACGATGCCGTCATTGGCGCCGTACACCAGGTCTCGCATGTAATGTCGGGCGATGTCTCTGGCGCCTACCGGTTCCCGATGTGTAGAGGCGCGTGACGACACTCTCATCTTGCACCCTCGCCGGCATGGTGCTCGAGCTGCATCGGAACGCGAACGCGCTACGCGGCGTTCAGGACTCCCGCGTCCACGAGCCGCCTCATGACCTGCGCGACTTGGTCGGCGACACGTGGGACAGCCGAGGCGGTTGCCGGATGGCAAACGTACGGAATCTCGACTGTGACAAGGGTCCAGGAGCCAGCAATTTCGAACAACGAGACGCGGCAGCCGGAATTTGTCGGTGTCGTCATTGTGCCGGCGTGCAAGCTCGACTCCGGTAGCGTCGCGTCGAGAAGTGCATACCGAAATGAGCGTCCCGGACTTGCGCAGCGCTGAAGATTGCCGGCACCCGCTGTGGTGATCGTGAAGCCCTCCTCGAGGCACGCGTCGAGCACGATTTCAACCGCGCGATCGAAACCGCAATCCAGGATGAGACGTCGTTCTTCAGGATTCATAGCGGTAACCTCACCCTCCGATTGGCAGATTCCATGCCGCACGGATACCTCGGAAATCGCGGATGAAGATCTGCACACGCGCTGTCGCCTTGGTGTTCCGCGCGGCCGGGCTGCTGAAATTCCGCCAATGGATGCGGAGTATTCCGCGTGATCAAGTTCTCGCTTTGACACGGCGCAGCCTCGGCCAGTTCGGTGGCTGCCACAACCCTTTCGTTTTCCCCCTTTGACCACCGTGAACTGGCTCGTCAGAACGTCAGCGTGACCGCGTGGCCCGAGGCATGGCTCTTGCCCCTGTGTGATTAGCCGCCATCGATCGCCGCGCGGCAACGGGGAGACGACAATGTCTGTGGCCAAATCACATTCTGTAGAGGGATACGTCGCCCGCGGGTTCGAGGCCGTACGCGAAGCGTTTGCCGACAACTTCGCTCGACGCCGGGAACTGGGCGGCGCCTGCTGTGCCTATCACCACGGCGAGAAGGTCGTCGACCTCTGGGGTGGCGTCCGAAACAAGCAGACGGGCGAACCGTGGCAGCAGGACACGATGGTGATCGTCTACTCGGCCACCAAGGGGCTGGCTGCGATGACGCTGGCCATCGCCCACTCTCGTGGCTGGCTCGATTACGATCAACGGGTGTCCGCCTACTGGCCGGAGTTCGCGCAGCAGGGTAAAGAACGAATCACCGTCCGGCAGCTCCTTGCACACCAGGCCGGGCTGTTCGCGCTCGACGAGGCCGTCGATCGCAGCGTGGTCGCCGACCTCGATCGGCTCGCGGTCGTGCTGGCGCGTCAGAAACCGGCGTGGGAGCCCGGAACGCGTCAGGCCTATCACGCCATCACCCTCGGATACTACGAGAGCGAGTTGCTGCGGCGTGTCGATCCGCGGCATCGCAGCCTGGGACAGTTCTTCCAGGACGAGATCGCGTCGCCGCTCGGTCTGGACGTCTACATCAGACTGCCTGAGGACATTCCGAGCTCGCGCCTGGCGACCATTGCGCGGCCCCGGCGGATCGACATGCTGCTCGGCTTCCCGCTTCGCCTGTCGCTGGACGCGATGACTCGACGCTCCAAGATCGTCCGGGCGCTCAGGGGTTCCGAGTTTCCTCACGATGAACAGCGCGTCTACGCGCGCAACTTCGAAGTGCCGTCCGGCGGCGCCGTCGGCACCGCGCGCGCCATCGCGCACGCCTATAGCGTCTTCGCCACCGGCGGACGCGACCTCGGGTTGCGTAGGGAAACACTGGACCTGTTGGCCGCCCCCGCGACTCCGCCGACACACGGGTTTTACGACGAGTGCCTGAAGGGCAATGGCGTACAGTTCTCGCTCGGATTCATGAAGTCGAGCCCCGCCTGGCCGTTCGGCAGCGCGGGCTCGTTCGGATCACCTGGATCCGGGGGCTCTCTCGGCTTTGCCGATCCGAGCGCCCAGATCGGCTACGCCTACGTGACGAGCCAGATGGGCACGCGGGTGACCGGAGACCCGCGTGATGTGGCGCTCAGGGAGGCGCTCTACTCCGCGCTTAGATCTCAGCGGCTCCATCCGGCGCTGGAACGCAGAGCATCATGATGCCATCACGGTCTTCATCAGCGGTGGCGCTGCTTCAGGAAGAATGGCCACGCCGCCCTCGCGAGGTGCAAAGCGACGCTCGCCTTCCCAGCTACTCGCGATTGAAGATGGTCACGTGCTCACCCGCTGACAGCGTCAGCGTGTTGCCATCTGCCGAGAGAGCGTATTGCACCCTGCCCTCTATCCTGCCGGCTTTCGTCACGACGGCTTCGAGCACGCGTGGGTCGAGCCATGTGGCCGCGACGACGTAGCCGTGCTCGCGGAGACGCTCCAGGCCGTCCACATGAAGCGTGTTCCTGCCGTGCTCTTCCCGACCGGTCGCATCGACGACGACATCGGTGATCGTCACGGTGTTGCCCAGCACCTCGAACTCGAGCGTCGCACTCTCGAACGGGTTATCCGAATGCCGCGTCGATTTCGACAGGTTGGCTCTCCACTTGCCGACGAATGGATTCGCGATGTCAGACAAGGGAACCGACGCGGCCGGCAATGCCTGGACGTGGGCTTTGAGCTCGGACCAGCTTGAAAATCCGTACTCGCTGGCGAGCACTCGCTGTGCGTCGGCGAGTCTGCAGTCGGGAGCCGTCCGCCGCAATGCCGGCAGCAATTCCTTGGCTTCTTTCCTGAGGTACTCGAGATTCGGACGAATCGGCAGGTGACGGGACATCACTCCTCCTGTGTCGCCCGGCGTCCGCTGACGGGCTAAGGAGAAGTCGAGGTCGACTCACGTGGATGAGCGCAGGTGGGATCGTCCCTTTCCGCGGACTGGAGGCAGCCTGAACTGCAGGCTCGATCGTAGCACGATCCGGCCACGGTCCGAGGTCGGGGTTCCCGCGGTTGCGTCAATCCTGTCCTCCACCTCGGAGCCGTTGCATCGAGTTCAAGTTGATCCAGGTGGCGATGGCCTCGCCCTCGGCGTCGCTGATGGCGACGGTGCTCGGATAGTGCATCCCGCCCCACACGCGGGCGTTGTTCCCGTCCGAGCGCGCCTGCGCGATGCTGGTATACGTGCGCTCCGGCTGCCCTGCTGTCGTCAGCGTAAACGTCTGCGCGTCGCCGACGTAACCGAGCAGAATCGTGGCGGCCGCACCGTTCTGGCTCGGGTGCCCGGCGGGGTACTCGGGGTGCGACGGCGTCGT
>DATAEK010000186.1:0-14413 GCA_036258055.1 Vicinamibacterales bacterium | reverse complement strand
CTGGCTCATCCGTGCAGCCTAAAGCCGAGCCACGTCACTTGGCAACCAGCAGCTTGACTACCGCTCGATGTCCTTCAGATTCCGCGAGCATCATTGCTGACCGGCGTTCACTATTCACCAGTGTCGCGTTGGCACCGTGCTTCAACAGCTCCGCCACCACGCTCGCGTGGCCTTCCCACGCCGCCGCCATCAAGGGTGTCCAACCATGCCTGGAGGCGGCGTTGACATTCGCGCCGGACTCCAGCAACAGCCGCACTGCGTTGGAGCGGCCGCGCATCGCGGCGTGAAGCAGCGGAGAATTGCCGCCGGAGTCGGCGAGGTTGACGTCTGCCCGGTGTCTCAGCAGCATTCGCATCGCATCGAGATGTTCACGCACCGCAGCGTAGGCGATCGGCGTCATTCCGTCAGCGCGGACGACTGCATTCACCGGGAGCCCGCGATCGAGCAGGAGCTCGACGACCCCCACGTGGCCGCCAAGCGCCGCGGCATGCAGCGGGCCCGCGCCATCAACGTCGAGCAGCCGCATGTCGGCACCACTCGCAAGTAGCGCCTGGACGGTTTTCTCAAGTCCGAAATAGGCGGCAGCCGTGATGGCGGGCTGTGTCACAGCATCGCGAACATTCGGGTCGGCGCCTTGCTTGAGCAGCAGCGCAGCTCTTGGCTCATCGCGCTTGTTGATGGCGTCGATCAGATCCGCCGCCGGCGTCTGGCCTGAAAGCGGCAGCCGCACCCACAGGATCACGAGAGCCGTCAGGACCAGGCTGAACGCTCGAGAGCGCTTCATGTCGATGCCTCGTGGATTCAACGGACCTTGAGGACGAAATCGAACTGCGCCGCGAGACCATCCGACACTTGTCGCGGAGACATGATCAGCGTCGGCCTGACGTCGGGGTCGTGGCGATTCCAAGGATCGCCTTTGAAATACAGCTGCGTCGTCAAGATCGGCGAATTCTCGACGCTTGCCTTCACGTGAATGTGCGATGGGCGCATGTCATTGGGCGCGCCGTAGTGAAGCGGCTTGATCGTGCGCAGGGTGTAGCGACCATCGTCGCCGGTGTAGAGCCGCCCTCGCAGTCGGAAACCAGTGTTGTCGTAGGCGCCGGTGTGGTCAGCCTGCCAGATGTCGAGCAACGCCCCTTTCAGTGGCCGACCGCTGGTGTCAAGGACACGTCCCGTGACAGTGAGAGGCGTGCCGGCCATGCCAGGTTCCAGGAGCAGCGAACGCACGGGCGAGCCAGGCTTGTAGAACGGTCCCTCCCAGTTGTTCTCGGTTTCAAGGGACTCTTCAGTGGCCGCTAATTGTTGTGCCGGCGCCTCGGCTAACCCGAGCAGCGGTATTACCGAGGGGCTGAGCAGCGTCCCGAGGAGAAAGCGACGGCGGAGAGTCCTTCCAGGTTCGGCACATCCTGCAAATCACGGTCGTCGGGCGCGTCCTGCATCAGGCGTGTCCTTCCTCATCAAGAAGCGTTGCTCAGGCGATGCCGCAGTATATGCGCGCAAGCCGGTTGGAGCGCCAGAGACGCGGCGTCGGACGCGCGAGCTGAAAAACCTGCCTGGGATTCGAACTCTTGCCGATTCGCGCCAACATGTTGTCAGCGTTGACGTTCGTGGGGTCCGGACAATGCGGCGCGCTTTGCCGCGCTGGGAAGGCAATTCAAAATGAGAACGCGCAACCTCTTGCTCGACAAGACGTTCAGGCTTTTCGAAGAGATTGGCTGGGAGGCAGGGATTCGAACCCCGATAACGTGGTCCAGAGCCACGTGTCCTACCGTTGAACGACCTCCCAGTAGTGGCGATCGGGCAGGAACCGAAACTCCAATTATAGAGAACGGGTGCCGCTACTCGCAACCCGACGCGCGGATCAGGCACGTGAATCACGCTTGCGCGATGCAGACGCAGATCGATCAACCTCCCGAACGTGCCGGCGGCCGCAATCGCGGGTACAAACCCGCAACCCACGTCGGCAACGGCAGGGCGCGGCGCCCGTTCGCGCACCTGGCCCCCGAACCCGCGAACGCCGAACGCCGAACGCCGAGACATGCGACCCCAGCCCTACCCGCCACCCCAGCCACATCGCCGCAAAACCTTGGGTACATTTCACTTGAGCTCGAAGCCAAATCACTCCGCCGAGCTTGACACTCGCGCTTCGAAGCCCTACCTTCTCCGGACCATTCCGATACTGAGCACGAGTTGGCGCCTCGGGCGGCGCCAAGGGCGGGCTGTGCCCCGTCACGACGGGAGTGTGCGCCGCTGCGATGACGGGAGCCGCGCGGCGCGTGGTCATCCATCCACTGTCAGGGAGGAACCATGCCTCACGTCACTCCTCGTCTGCCCGCTCGACCGATCGCGCTGATCGGCGTCGTCGCGCTGCTCCTCGCCGGCGCCGTGACCCTGCGCGCGATCATCACTGACATGGCGCTCCTCGAGAGCATGCACGCCGCGGTCGGTGAGCACCTCGATCAGGCGGAGCTGATGGCACTGGTCCAGTCGGGCCAGAACAACGCCGCGTTCGACGAAGCCTTCGAGCACGGCGACGAGCTGTTCGAGACCGAATTCAACGCGCTCGACGGCGTCGGCGCGAGCGTCGGCGACGGCGGCCGCTTCACGCGCGTACCGCGGGCGGATCTCAGCGGCGCAGGCCAGTGGGCCAGCCACACGCCCTCGCGTGCGACCGGACCGAACGCGGTGTCCTGCAACGCCTGTCACCTGCAACTGTTCGACGACGGATCGGGATCGGCGGTCGGCAACGTGATCCGGGATCCGGGACACACCGGAAACCTGAAGAAGTTCATTCAACGCAACACGCCGCATGTCTTCTCGCTCGGCACGGTGCAGCGCGTGGCGGAAGAAATGACCGGAGAGCTCTTCGCGTTGCGGGACGCGGCGAGCGCGCAGACGTGCGCGTCGGGCCAGGCGGTGACGGTGACGCTCGTGGCGAAGGGCGTCGACTTCGGCACCTTGAAGGTGTCGCGCGCGAGAACAACGCCGTGTCAGGTTGCGCTGAACACGTCGGCCGTCGTTGGCGTCAACCAGGACTTGATCGTGCGGCCGTTCCAATGGAAAGGCAGCATTGCCTCGGTGCGCGAGTTCAACCGTGGCGCCGCGCACGACGAAATCGGCATGCAGCCGGTCGAGACCACTGGCGATGACGTCGACGGCGACGGAGATGGCGTGGCCAACGAGTTCACGATTGGCGACGTCACCGCGTTGAGCGTGTACCTTGCGGCCCAGCCGCGCCCGACCACCAAAATGGAGCTCGCGCGCCTTGGGATCATCGATCCGCTGCCGGCCGAGGAGACCGCGGCTATTCAGGCTGGATCGCAGGTGTTCGACACGATCGGGTGCGCCTCCTGCCACGTGCGGTCGTTCACGCTGAACGATCCGATCTTCCGCGAACCGAGCGCGAACGCGGCATATCGTGACGCGACCTTCCCCGCCGGGCAGGATCCGATTCAGCGCGGCGTAGACTTCAATCACCCGGTCGTCTTCGACCTGACCCACGACCAGCCGGACAACCAGGTCAAGGATGCACACGGCAACGTCGTCTATCGCCTGGGTTCGCTGACGACGGACGCGAGCGGCAAGGCGGTGGCCGAGCTGTTCGGCGACATGAAGCGGCATGACATGGGTGCCGGCCTGACCGAGCAGATCGATGAAGTGGGCTCCGGCAAAACGACGTTCATGACCAGGAACCTGTGGGGCATCGGCTCGACGGCGCCCTACATGCACGACGGCCGCGCCACGACGCTGACCGAGGCAATCCTGGAGCACGGCGGCGAAGCGGCAGCGTCGAGCGATCGGTTCAGAGCGCTCCCGGTCGGCGCTCAGCAAACGCTGGTCAAGTTCCTGGAGAACCTGGTGCTGTTCAAGATGGACGAAGAAGGCGTGGTCATACCGCCGCCATCAACCGTGCAGCTCAACTCGGCGCTGAAGCTGCGGAGGGTTCACCGACACTGACGTGTCGGAGGGTAAATGGCAGATGGAAAATGGCAAATGGGAGAGCGGACAGCTCGATCATACGGGTTGCAGTTGGCTGTTCCATCTGCCGTCCGTCTGCCATAACCCTTTGCCCTTTGCCATTTACCATTTGCCATTCGCATCAGCGCTCCCACCACAACTTCGACCGCGGATGCGGGTGATTGCCGACCTCGTTCAACGTCTTCGACTCGTACAGCCGCCCGTTCATCATCACGAACGCCAGTGACTCCGAGTTGCGGATGTTCTCGAGCGGATTGCGATCGAGCACGACAAGGTCGGCGAGCTTCCCCTCTTCGATCGACCCGGTATCGCCATCGAGTCCGAGGTAGCGCGCACCGTCGATGGTCGCGGCGCGCAGCGCCTCCATCGGCGTGAAGCCGCCCTGCTGTAACATCCACAGCTCCCAGTGGGCGCCGAGTCCCTGCAACTGTCCGTGCGCGCCGAGCTGCACGGATCCGCCCGCGTCGGCCAGCTGCTTCGCACCCTTCGCGATGAGCACGTGGTTGAAGTCCTCTTCCGGCGCCATCAGCCGGCGGCGAGAGCGTGCGTCGACGACTTCGCGCGGCGTGAAATTGAGCAGCCGGTCGTTCTCCCACACGTTCGTATGCTGATACCAGTAGTACTCGCCAGACAGTCCACCGAAGCCGACGATGAGCGTAGGCGTGTAGCCGACTTTGCTCTTCGCGAAGAGCTGGACAGTGTCCTTGTAGAGATGCGGCACCGGCAGCGAGTGCTCGACGCCGGTGTGCCCGTCGAGAATGTGCGTCTGGTTCATGTAGAGCAGCGATCCGCCTTCGGGCACCACCATCATCTGCAGCTCGCGCGCGGCTTTGATGATCATCTGCCGCGTATCCCGCCGCTGCTGGTTGTAGCTCTTGACCGAGAACGCGCCCATCGCCTTCTGCCGCCGCAAATGCGACAGGGCATCGTCGTAATTCTCGATGACCGCTTTGAAGGGCGTCTCGGCGCCGTACAGAATCGTGCCGGTCGAGAAAAGGCGCGGGCCGAGCTTCGCGCCCGAGCGAATGAGCTCCGAGATGGTGAAGACGGTCTCGCTGTCGTTCGACGGATCGTGGGACGTCGTGACGCCGAATGCCAGGTTGGCCTCGAGCGGCCAGCTCGATTCGGCGATCAGGCCGTCAGACTCTCCGCCTACGTGGCCGTGCACGTCAATGATGCCCGGCATGATCGTCTTGCCGCGGACATCGATGCGCATCGCGCCCGCGGGCACGGAGACCGATGACGACGGTCCCACGGCCGCGATGCGATTGCCGTCGACGATGACGGTCGCGTTCTCGATGACGCCGGGCGTGCCCTGGATGGGCCCCGCGGCAAGGCCGCCCATCGTGATCACCCGCGCGCCAACGAGCGCGAGCACGCCGCTCGGACGATCGCTCTTGACCGTGAACCCGATGGGAACGCCCTTTGCCTCGGGTTCCGTCGCTGGGCTCGCGCTGCCGCCTCGGCCGCTGACGAAGTCGAACGTGCGCGACACCTCACGCGTGAAGAGCTCCGGTCCGAGCGCCCAGTGGAGCGTGGTGCTGTCGCCGGACCAGTGCAGGTAATAGCCGGCGTCGCGCGAGACGCGTTGCACGGGATACGCCTGGGTGCCGGGACCGATCTCCACGGCTCGTCCTGTTCGGGGGAACGGCGCGATGTAGGTCTTGTAGCGCTCCTCGAATGCGATCCACTTGTCATCAGGCGAGGGCACGAGCTGCGACGCGTTGTCGCTGCGGACGTGCTCGATCTCGTCGCGACCTGGAAGCGGCGAATCGCCGGTCGGAAGACCGACGCTCAGCAGCACGAACTTCTCGTTGCGCACCTCGGTGACGTACACGCGCGTGCCGGTGTGATCGAACAGCGGGTTCGCACCGCCGTCGCGGACGAGCGTCGGATCTCCACCAGCGGCCGGCACCACGTAGATCCCCGGGTCGCCGGCGTAGAGCGGACTGCGGATCACGTCGCCGCCCGCATTTCGAAACACGATCTGCTTCGCGTCCGGCGAGAAGGCCGGTTCGACGTAGTGTCCCGGCCGGGTCACGACATCGCGACCTCCGGAGCCGTCGACGCGCATCACGCGAACACGGCCGAGGTCCCCATCGCTCCAGGTCGTGTACACGATCGACTGGCCGTCGCGCGAAAACGCCGGGAAGAACTCGTACGCCGCGCCCGTCGTCAAACGCTTCGGCTCGCCATCCGGCAACCGTTTCGCGTAGAGATGTCCGAGCGCGCTGTAGATCACCAGCTTCCCGTCAGGCGACACCCGGACATCGCGCAGCATCCGGACCGGAAATTCCTCGGGATGGACCTTCTGCGGAAACCGGAGCGCCGCGTTGAGCGTCTGCTCGACGTGAACGAGGAACGGTATTTGCTGACCCTTGCCGCTCGCCACGTCAACGCGCCAGATCTTGCCTTCGCCCCAGATGACGATCGACTTGCCGTCGGGCATCCACGCGTACTGCGGATAGAGTCCGTGGATCGCCCAGGCTTCCTGCAGATCCTTGTCCACGTGATCGAACAGCTGACGGCTGCGGCCGGACTCGAGATCGCGCAGATAGAGGAAGCTCTGAAGCCGGACCCTTCGGATGCAGGCGAGCGTCTTGCCATCGGGTGACGCCTGCGGCGTGACCGCCCCGCCCTGCATGCTGACCACGCGGCGCTCGCGACCGGTCTGCAGATCCCGGCCGATGATCGCGTAGATCGTGCCGTTGGGATCCTTGTTGTATTCGAACGTCTGCCCCGGCGTGACGTCCTTGCTGTAGTAGAGATAGCGACCGTTCGGTGAGATGTCCGGCTCGCCGGCATCCTTCTGCCAGCCGTTCTTCTCGGTGACCTGCAATCCGTCGCTCGCGCCAGCCGCGTGGTACATCCAGATCTCACCAGCCCCAAGCGAGCGCTCTTTCACGAAATGGCGGCGCGCGTAGATGTACTGGCCGTCAGGCGCCCACGTCGGGCTGTTGACGAACCACTTTTTCTCACGCGAGATCTGCTTCGCGTCCTTTCCTTCCAGATCCATCGTCCAGATGTTCCAGAGGCCATCGCGATCGCTCGAGAACGCGATGCGCGAGCCGTCGGGGCTGAACCGCGGCTGCATGTCGAACGCCGGCCCACCTGCGATGCGCGTCGCGCCCGAGGGCGCGCCGTCGATCGGCATGATGTAGATGTCACCGAGGACATCGAAGACGATCCGCTTGCCGTCGGGACTGACGTCGACGTTCATCCACGTGCCTTCGTCCGTGTCGAACGCCAGCTTCGCCGCCGGTCCGAGATCGGCGGCCACGTCCCACTTCTTGTCGTCCTTCTGGGCGGATGTCGGCAGGAAGAGCGACGCCGTCAGCGCCACCGTCATCACGGCAGTCATTGGTCGCATCATGTAGGGGTGTCTCCTGATACTTGCCGCAGATTGCTGTTCGCTATCTGCTGTTGCTTGTCGCGGTCCGCGGGGGCATCGGCGTTGCGAAATCGGATTGTTGAAAAGTCGTGACGACCTAGCCTGCAGCCAGCGGCAAGCAAAGCAGCGAAGAGCGGGCAGCGACAAGAAACAAGCCGTTAGCGACAAGCAATCGCCCTTAGCGGACCCCGGCAAGCGCAGCGTCCCGCTACGGCTCGTTATCCAGGCTTCGCCACAAATACCAGCACGCGACCGATCGGTACGGACGCCAGGCCTCAGCGATCTTGCGCATGCGATCGGCGGTCGGGACCTTGCGAAGCTTGTACGACTTGCGGATGGCGGTGACGATGCCGAGATCACCGACGGGGAGGACGTCAGGGCGATGCAGGCGGAACATCAGAAACATGTCCGCCGACCATCGGCCGATGCCCTTCACCTTCGTCAGCATCGCGGCGACTTCATCATCCGGGAGACCGTCGAGCGCATCGAGATCGAGCGTGCCGGTCTGCACCCGCTCGGCGAGGTCACGCAGGTAGGACATTTTCTGACGGCTCATCCCGATGGTCCGGTACTGCTCGTCGGTGAGCGACGCGAGGACGGCCGCGTCGGGACGTCCGTCCGGCATCCGCGTGGCGAGACGCCCGTAGATCGTGGACGCGGCCTTCGTCGAGAGTTGCTGAAACGTGATGGCGCGGACGAGCGCCGTGAGATGGTCGGCGCGCTGCGCGGCAGCGAGGCCGCAGGCACCATGACGTTTGATGAGCGCAGCGAGAACTGGATCGCGGCGCATCAGCAGGCGCCGCGCGCGAGCGTAATCGGCTGGGGTCACGAAGACAGCATCATAACGCGAGGCTGTCGAAGGGCGAACGTCAGGCGTCGAGCGCCGTGAGGTGATAGGAGCGGAGGAAACGGACGGCCGGAGCCGTGATCCGCTCCCTCCTGCATTGACGCAGACGGCCGCGAGCTATCTTTCGCTGGTGAAACGATCGTCGTGGTCGTCCATCACGCGCGATGGCTCGCCCGTCCCCGGCGACCGCGATTCGTCCTCGGCTCCAGGATTCCCCATCTGCTCGCGCCGGCGGCGGTGACTCGCGATGCCGCCCTTGCGACCTGCGTCGCGGGCTTCTTCACTCGTCCACTCGTGCGCCGTTCCTTTTTGATGTGCGGCCTTGCCGCCTTTGCTTGCAATCTCGCGCTGCTTCGCCCGATCCATCGACGCAAATCCGCGATCTTCCTTGGCCACGGTCCCCCCCTTCTGCCAGCGGCCGCGCGTCTGACAGGCAGCGCGGCCGTTCACACGCGGATGAAGTGCAACGCTGGTGCCACGAATCCTTGGATCTCGGCGTGGAACCCATTGATTGACCGTGAGATATGGTCGGTAACAGAAGTGTTATTGGGGAAGCGACTACCGATGAGCGGAAGTGGCGTGCCGCTTCGCACGTCTACGGGGCGGTTGAACGGAACGAGAGACGGGCGAGATACCTCAACTGGGCAATAGCGTGCCTTCTGGCCCCCGATGATCGGGCGGAGACTGGCTCAGCTCAGCCGCACCAAGTGTCAGAACGGTGCGTCATGTGGGTAGAAGTTCCATAGCACGCCCAAGCCGGGTGACCGTTTTTTCCCGGCCCAGCAGTTCCAGCACTTCGAAAAGACCAGGACTGGCCGCGCGGCCCGTCACCGCCACGCGCGTCGCGTGAATCAGCGCAGCGGCCTTGATTCCCCGCGCTGTCGCGAGATCCCTCAGCGCCTGTTCGATCGTCGCGGCGTCGAAAGGCTCGACCGTTTCCATTCGCTCACGCAGGGCCGCCAGGTGCGGCGCCATCCCGGGGAGATGCTTTTCAACCGCCGCGGACTCGTACTCCACACGCTCCGTGAAAAACAGCGCCGCATCGTCCACGAACTGCGAGAGCTTGCGCAGCCGCGGCCGGTACATCTCGATCACCCGAAGCAGCCACTGACGTCCGGTCGTTCCGAACGTGTCGCGCCAGACACCCGCATCACTGAGGATTGGCTCGAGTCGATCCGCGAGTTGCTCCGCCGACAGGAGTGCGATGTGCTGCTGATTGAACCAATCGAGTTTTTCCGGATTGAAGACGGCGTTGCCGCCGCTGATGCCTTCGAGCGTGAACGCCTTCAGGAGCTGATCGCGCGAGAAGATCTCCTGATCGTTCCCCGGGGACCACCCGAGCAGCGCGAGAAAGTTGACCATGGCCTCCGAGAGATAGCCCTGGCGCTGATACTCGGTGACCGACGTCGCCCCGTGACGCTTGCTCAACCGCTTCTTGTCAGGTCCGAGGATGAGCGGAACGTGCGCGAACAGCGGCCGTTCCTTGCCGAACGCTTGATACAACAAGACCTGCTTCGGCGTGTTCGAGATGTGATCGTCTCCGCGGACGACGTGGGTGATGACCATGTCGATGTCGTCGACGACCACCGTCAGGTGGTACGTGGGCTGACCGTCCGAGCGGAGTGCGACGAAGTCTTCAATGTTCGCGTTGTCGAAGGCGATCCGCCCGTGTACGAGATCGTCGAAGACCGTCTCCCCTTCCGGCACGTTGAAACGCACCGCGCGGGGCGCGCTGGCCGCTTCGAGCCTCGCGACGTCTTCCTTCGATCGGCTGCGGCACGTGCGATCGTAGGTCCACGTGCCTCCGGCGGCGTCCCGCTTCCGTTGAATCTCCTCCGGGGTGCAATAGCAGTAGTAGGCGTGGCCGTCCGCGACCAGCTGCGCCGCCATCGCCCGATAGCGTTCGAGCCGCTGTGACTGGAAGTACGGCGCGTGCGGACCGCCGATGTCCGGGCCCTCGTCCCAATCGAGTCCGAGCCAGCGCAGGCCGTCGATGATGCCCGAGACCATGTCCCAGGACGATCGCTCGGCGTCGGTGTCCTCGATCCGGAGCACGAAGGTCCCGCCCTGGCGACGTGCGAAGAGCCAGTTGAAGAGCGCCGTGCGGGCGCCGCCCACGTGCAGATACCCTGTCGGTGACGGCGCAAATCGAACGCGGATCATCGATCAATTGTAGCGGCTCGCCCGTGCATAACGGGAGACCAGGAGACAGGAGAAACATAAGAGGGCTAACGCGAGATACCGAGGAAGAACAGGACCAGTTCCAGCACGAGAATCAGGATGATCGTCAGCTCCAGCAGGTGGCCCCGCGAGATCGCGACCTGCTCGACGGCGAAACGGTAAATGTCGTCGAGCGTTTTCAGCTTCTCCTGGACGCTTTCCTTCCACCGCGAGAGCCCGAGCCGCGCGGCGGTCAGATTGAAGAGGCGCGCGGAGTAGATGTCGCCGACCATCTTCAACGCGTTCTCGGTCCGGTCGGTGATCTCGTTCACGTCGATGAACAGCGCGTGCAGATCCTTGGCGGCACGGATGTAGCCGCGACCCGTAATCGCGTCGTACCAACGCGGTCGCTGCAGCTTGGTGTAGATCCGGCCGAGTTGCGTATCGAGCAAATCGTCGTAGTACCGGAACTCGAGCAGCTGCGAGTTGGCGAACTCGAAGATCTCGAGCGCTGCCTGGCTCCCGGCCTCCGTGTCATATACGAACGCCGCGTTCCACGTGGGGATGACGAGGTCGTCGGCGAGATACGACAGGTTGTTCCGCAGAATCTCGCCTTGCTCCTGCCGGCTCAGGGCATGGCGCTCGCCTCTCAGCAGGAGTGCGATCTCTTCGCCACGGCGTGCGAGCAGCTCCTCCGCGGTCATGGGCTCGCCCAGCGCATTGACCGAGAACACCAGATAGTCCTCGGCCAGGAACGTCTCGCGCCGCCCGTGCATCACCGATGCGAATCGCTTCGAGAGATCACGACAAACGTCTGCGGCGCGACGCTCGAGATCCTCGTTTTCGATGTACTTCTGGCTGAGAGCGATGAATTGCGGCCAATCGCCCGCAAACGGGCGCGAGAGCGCCAGCGAGACGACCCCATAGTCGAAGAACTTCAGCCGCGGCCTGAAACCGTCGATTTCGATGAGACCGAGGCCCTCGCCGTCGACGACGACCGGCGGCACGGCGTACTGCACGTAGGGCGGGGCGCCGGACTTCGGCAGGAACCGTGCCGCGGCCGCGCCGGCGCCAATCGACGCTCGCAGAGCCACGAGGTCGAGCTGCTCGGCCAGGTCGAAGAGATAGAAGATCGTGACGGTCGATGCGGCGATCGCTGGCATGCCGGGCTCCGGTCAGAATATCTCACCGAAGTAACTCCAGAACTGCTCGCGCGTCTTGTCGAGCAGCGAACGCCGCCGCCACGTCTGGAGCTCCAGCTTCCGCGCCCGCTGAAGATCCGCCTCGAGATCCTGAGTGAAACGCGCCGCCAGGTCGCGGTTCCAGACAGCGACGTTCAGCTCGTCGTTCAACTCGAGCGATCGGTTGTCGAAATTCGCGGACCCGAACATGCTGATCATCCCGTCTGCCACCAGCACTTTCGTGTGCATCATCGTCGGCTGATACTCGGAGATCTGGATGCCGATCGCGAGCAGGCGATCGTAGACGGCGCGTGATGCGTACTTCACCGGCATCGCATCGGTGATGTCTCCCTCGACGAGAATGCGGATCGTGACACCGCGGCGGACAGCGTCTTCGAGCGACCAGAGCGACGATTCGTCGGTCACGAAGTAGGGGCTCGTGATGTCGAGCGTCTTCTGCGCGGACGCGATGATCAGCAGGTACAGACGCTTCAAATCGCTGCTGCCGCCGGTGGGCGAGCTGCGCACGACGAACGACGCACCCTCTTCATCGCGAAGTGCGGGCGCTGGATCGAGCTCGGGGGTGATGGGGCCGGTGCTCTCGACGAAGTCCTCGTAGAACGAGGCCTCGAGGAGCCTGACGATGGGACCGCGGAGCCTGACTTGCGTGTCGCGCCAGTGATCCTTGTCCTGTGCGTGACCCAGCCAGTGGTCGGCCACGCCAACGCCACCCGTGAATCCGACCTGGCCGTCGACGACCAGGATCTTTCGATGCGTACGGTAGTTCACGGACTCGAGGCGGTACCAGTGCGGCGGATTGTACGAGATCACCTGACATCCCGCTGAGCGCAGGCGATCGACGTCCGCGATGGTCATCCCGCTCGAGCCGACCGAATCGGTGAGCAGCCTCACTTGCACGCCGCGACGCGCGGCCTTCTCCAACGCCTCGGTGAACCGGTTGGCGACTTCCCCCGTGTCGTAGATGTAGGTCTCGAAGCTGATTCGCTGGCGTGCGCCGTCGATCGCGGCAAGCATTGCGGGAAAGATCTGATCGCCGTTGGTCAGGACGTCGTACTGATTGCCGCGCGTAGGGTCCGCGCCGGAGAGCGCGGCGAGGTACTCCGGATGCGCCGGATCCGTCGCAACAAACTGAGACCGGATCCGCAGTGTCTCCTGATCCTGGGCGAACATCAGCCCGAGGATCACAACGGCCACGATGGCGAGGAGAATCACGAACGCACGTCGCACTCGCGTGAGAGCCACCGGTGCGAGCTCTGCAATTCGTCAGCCAAAGGGCCGACTGCTTTTGCAGTCGGATGGGAAATGGGCCATGGGCCATGGGCGATGCCGGCCATGGGCCATGGTTATGAAAGTGCCGATGGTCGGGGGCACCTAGGGAATCTAGGAAAATGAGTGGGCAATGCGGAGTTCTGATCCTGCGTCTCGTCGGCCTTCGTCTCGGCTCAGCTGGTCGGGCACCGGGGCGTCCGTACTGCTGGCGATCGTCGTGGCCGTATCGGCGGCGTACTACCCCGCGTGGCGAGGCGCGCCGGTGTGGGACGACGATGGCCACATCACCAAGCCGGAGCTGCAATCGGTCGATGGCCTGAGGCGGATCTGGCTCGAGCCCGGTGCGACGCAGCAGTACTACCCCGTGCTCCATTCGGCATTCTGGTTCGAGCACAGAGTCTGGAAGGACGCGCCTGTCGGCTATCACCTCACGAACATCGTCCTCCACTCGATCGCAGCCTTCCTGATTTTTCTCCTGTTGCGCGAGCTCGGCGTCCTGGGCGCCATGCTGGCGGCGTTCGTGTTCGCCGTGCATCCGGTTCACGTCGAGTCGGTTGCGTGGATCAGCGAACAGAAGAACACGTTGTCGGCCGTGCTGTGCCTGCTGTCGGCCATCGCGTACGTCCGGTTCGACGAGTCACGCGACAGGCGCGTCTACCTGGCTGCACTCGCGTGGTTCGTGCTTGCGCTCCTCGCCAAGACGGTGACGGCGATGATGCCCGCCCTGCTCGCGATCGTCGCGTGGTGGCGGCGCGGGCGAGTGGACGTTCGACGTGACATCGTGCCGCTCATCCCGTTCGCGGCAGCAGCCGCCGCCGCCGGCGGGTGGAGCGCCTGGATCGAGCACAGCGTGATCGGTGCGCAGGGCATCGAGTTTCAGCTCACGCTGGCGCAGCGGTGCCTCATTGCCGCTCGCGCGATTGTCTTCTATCTCGCAAAGCTCGTCTGGCCGGCACAACTGACCTTCAACTACCCCAAGTGGACCATGGATCCGCAGGTCTGGTGGCAGACTCTGTTTCCGCTCGCACTGATTGGATGCATCACTGCGCTCTGGACGATCCGAGTGCGGTCACGGGCACCGCTGGCTGCCCTGCTGGCGTTTTGTGCGCTCGTGTTTCCGGCGCTCGGCTTCCTGAACGTCTATCCCTTCCGCTACGCATTCGTCGCAGATCATTTTCAATACCTCGCAAGCGTTCCCATCATCGCGTTTTTGTGCGCAGGGCTCACGCTCGGATTGAGCGGCCAGCCGCTGATGCTGACCCGGGTCGCCGCGTCCGTGCTGCTGGTCTCGCTCGGCACCCTGACCTGGATGCAGAGCCGTGACTACGCCGACGCCGAAACGCTCTACCGGTCAATCCTTCGTCGCAATCCCGACTCCTGGTTTGCGCACAACAATCTCGGTTCGATGCTGCTGCAGCAAGGACACTACGAGGCGGCGCGGCCGCATCTCGAGGCGGCGCTGCGCCTCAGCCCGAGCGTGTGGGAGCCGTACGCCAATCTCGGCCTGTTGCGGCTGCGGGCAGGCCCGATCGACGAGGCGCCGTACTTTTTCACGGAAGCGCTGCG
>DATAEK010000184.1:0-4753 GCA_036258055.1 Vicinamibacterales bacterium | reverse complement strand
GGATGCCGTCGCCAACACGATCCGCGAGGATCCTCGTCAGCCGGGACTGCTCTATGCCGGTACCGACACGCAGGTGTGGGTGTCGTTCGACGACGGCGATCAGTGGCAGTCGCTGCGGCAGAACATGCCGGCGATCTCGGTCCGCGATCTGCAGGTGAAGGACGATGCGAGGTGCGGCTGTGCGGATCTGATTGCCGGCACGCATGGACGCGGCTTCTGGATTCTCGACAACCTGACGCCGTTGCGTCAGGCGGCAGCCGTTAAGGCGGTGCTCGCGAAGAACGAGCCGTATCTCTTCAAGCCGGGAACGGCGACGCGCGTCCGCTTCGGCGTCAACGAGCCGACGCCGTGGCCGCCGGAACTACCGGCTGGGGAGAGTGCGCCGCCCGGAGCGCTGCTCGATTACTACCTCGCGAAGGACGCCAGCGGTCCAATCACGCTGGAGATTCTCGACGCGGCTGGCAAAGTCGTGCGCACGTACTCGAGCACGGAGCCGGTGTTCAACCCGGATCCGGGCAAAGACATGGCCGCGTACGACGAGGTGTGCAAGAAAACGCCGACCGCCGCGTACTGCGGCCTGCCGCTCTACTGGCCCGCGCCGCAATTCATCATCGCGACCAGCGCGGGCATGCACCGCTTCAGTTGGGATTTGAAGTTCGATCCGGTCTCGCCTGCCGATCTCGTTCCCGCCGGCGACGAGGAAGCGACCGGCGCGGTGCCCGGCCGCACGTATCCGAACTACAACGTCCCGTGGGTGCCGCCGGGCCGCTACACCGTGCGGCTGAAGGTCGACGGCCTGACCAGGACGCAGCCGATCACAGTCCGGCTCGATCCGCGCGTGCGGATCGCGCCCGATGCGCTCGCCACCCTGAACACGCTCAGCACCGCCCTCTACTGGGAGGCGGTGGCCGCGCATCGCGCGTTCAACGAAGCGCGGGAGCTCGCTGCATCGCTCGCCTCGCGATCGGGCGCCGATGCCGTCAAGAGCGACCTCGAAGAACTTGCGCCGACCGGACTTCAGCGCAACATTCGAACGCTTCGCCGTCGCGGCAGCGCGGCGACGACGCCGTCGCTCGAAGCGGTCAGCAACGCCTTGCAGGCTGCGGCGATGGCGATGCAGTCAGCCGAGGTGGCGCCGACGGCCGCGCAGGTGGCGGCGGCGGCGGCCGCGCGGACGCAGGCGCAGCGCGTCATGGCGCGCTGGGCCGCGGTGAAAGCAAAGGCGGCTGCGCTGCAGTAGCGCAGCGTGGGGGCTACCCTGAGTCGGCCATCGTGTGATCGCGTCAGCGAGTCGGAACCAGTCGCTTCAGCTCTTCAGTCCAGTTGAGCACCACGTTGAGTCGACCGGAACCCGCCTCGTCCTTGATCATCACGAACCGCTGGCCGTCAGGGCTGACGTCGTAGTTGGCGAGCGAGACGTTTTGAAAGACATAGCGTTGTTCGAACAGTTGCCGCGGCTGCGAGAGCGAGAGATCCGCGCCGGCCGACACGTCGACCACGATCATCTTGTTGCCAACACGATAGAAGATCTCCTTACCGCTCCTGCTCCACACTGGCTGTGTCCCGCCTTGTGTGGAGACCTGCCATCGTCGGTCTGGGCTAGGGAAAGGCCGAACATACACTTGCATCTGACCTGACTCGTCAGAGGTATACGCCATCCAGTGGCCATCCGGCGAAAACTGGGCACCACCCTCGTATGCGGGTGTGTTCACCACCGGTCGTGGCCGAGACTGACCGCGGAGCGAGAGCACGTAGATATCGCGGGAGGTCTGGGCATTTTGCCGCATGAAGGCGAGCGTGTCGCCGTCAGGCGAAACCGAACACGGAAGATCTCCGGACAGGCTGCCGGCAATCGTTTGAGGATGACCGCTGCCGTCCGCGCCGGTCCAATACATACCCGTCAATGTTCGGAACAGCACATGCGTGCCATCTGGTGTCCATACGGGAAAGGCATTGCCGACCGTCTGCTCAGAGGTGAGCCGCGTAAACGTCGCACGCGCGGTATCCTGAATCCACAGATCGCCAGCGGCGGCCACAACCGTCCGCCGGCCGTCCGATGCCAGACGGGGGTACTGGTACCGCCGCGCGGTATCGGTGATCGGCTGTTCCACTCCTTGACGAGACACCCACACGAGCCGTGTGGTCCCCGCGTCGCTCGGGGCGTACGCCAGCGAACCAGCATCGGACAGCGCCGCAAGCGGTGCGTCCATGGTGGTACCCACGGCGAGGTTTTCGAGAACGCGAACAACCGGCCCCGTCACCTCCAGCCGGTCCACATCGAATGGCGCGCCGAGCAATGCGCCGTCGCGGAAGAACACCAGATGACCGCTCGGCATGTACAGAGGGAACGTGCCTGGTTCGACGATGACACGTCGCTGTCCGGTTGCGAGCGAGAGGGCCTCGATATGCGCAGCACCGCGGCTGCTGCCGGTGATCGAAACGAACAAGAGGATCCGACCCTGCGCAATGACGCTTGGCCAGGCGTGGAGGAGCTCTCCCTTTCCGCTGTCGAGCGTCGTGAGCTGTTTCGCCGCGCCGCCAGAAGCGGGCACTTGCCAGAGAGCGCCAGCGCGTACGAACGTGATGCGGTCGTCAGCCCCCCAGGCGGCGCCTGCAGAGAATTCTGCGTCATGCTCGATCGTGGTGACGAGACCGTCGGCCAACGACACCGTTTTCAAGGCTAAATCCGCCGTGATGAGCCCCAGTGAACGACCATCCGGCGACATGAACACTGCGTTGGCGTTCTCCGTCCCTCGGATCGGGACGGTCTCGAACTGATCGAGCCGGCGCGTGTAGAGCCGGCGCGAGCCGCCAAACACCCCGACAAAGGCCACGCGCGTTCCATCCGGCGAGAGCACCATCGCTGGCGGGTACACAGTCACGAGCTCAACACCCGGCGGCAGATCCAGGTCGAGACGGGTGACCGACCGTGCGGCCGAACCTGTGGGGCGAGGCCGCTGCTGCACCACCAGCAGCGCCATCGCGACCGACCCTGCCGCCACGACCCACGGGATTCCGCGCAGCCATCGAGCGGCTGCACGTCGTGGCGGGCTGATTGGTGTGATCGCCGCAGGCGCGGCGATGGCCTCCTGTATCTCGATTCGCGCATCGGCGATGTCGTGCAATCGATCGACCGGATCTTTCTTGAGGCATCGACGAAGCAAGGATCGAATGCCTGGAGGGGTGTCCGCCGGCAACGCCTGCCAGTCCGGCTCTTGTTTCAACACCGCCGCGAGCGTGTCGGAAATCGTCTCACCCGTGAATGGCCGCCCGCCCGTGAACATCTCGTACAGCACGCAGCCGAAGGCCCAGATGTCGGTGCGTTTGTCGACAGCGTGTCCGCGGGATTGCTCCGGGCTCATGTAGCTGGTCGTGCCGAGAATGGTGCCCTCCCGCGTGCCATCGATGGGCGACGTCGACGTGGGCGAGACATCAGCGTCGTGTGCCGCAGCCATCGCGGCCTTCGCGAGGCCGAAATCGAGCACCTTCACGGTGCCGTCAGGCTTCACCTTGATGTTCCGCGGTTTGAGATCACGATGCACGATCCCTCGCTCGTGCGCGGCCTCGAGCGCGTCGGCGATCTGACGCGCAATCCTCAACGCCTCCGCGATCGGCAGCGGTCCGCGCTGTAATCGCTCGGCGAGCGTCAGTCCCTCGACCAGTTCCAGGACGAGTGCGTGAACGCCCGCCGTCTCTTCGAAGCCGTAGATTGCGGCGATGTGCGGGTGATTCAACGACGCGAGCAGCCGCGCCTCGCGTTCGAAGCGCGCCAACCGTTCGGGATCGGCTGAAAAGAGGCGCGGCAGAACCTTGACCGCCACGTCGCGACCGAGTCTCGTGTCGCGTGCGCGGTAGACTTCGCCCATGCCGCCGACGCCGAGGAGATCGCGAATCTCATATACGCCAAGCCTCTGTCCCGTGAGCGTCGGCTCGGCCGGATCGTCCACAAGTCCCGGTGTCATCGCGAGCGCCGGCTCTCCGAGGAAGTTCTCTGCCGACGCAGGTTGCGTCAGCAGCGATTCCACTTCCTGCCGCAACGCCTCGTCTTCCCGACAGGCTTCACGCAGGAACGACGCCCGCTCGCCGGAGTCGCGCGCAAGCGCGTCATGATAAATCCGCGAAATCTCCTGCCATCGCTCAGGCGTCATCTCTGCAACTCTCGCCGCAGCCACGACCGAGCGAGCTTCCAGTCGCGCATGACCGTGTCGGGCGATACCGTCAGCACCGCCGCAGTTTCTTCCACGCTGAGACCACCGAAGAAACGCAACTCGACGACGCGACTCCTTCGCTCGTCAAATTTGGCGAGTGCAGACAACGCTTCGTCGAGTGCTATCAGATCTTCGGCTTTGTCCGGCACGGACAGCGCGTCGGTCAACGATACCTGGATTGCGCCGCCGCCTCGCTTCTGATACTGCCGGGCTCGCGCGAGGTCCACGAGGATGCGGCGCATCAGCCGGGCGGCCATGGCGAGAAAGTGCGCCCGATTCTGCCAGTTCACGTGCTGCGTATCCACCAGCCGCAGGTAGGCCTCGTGGACGAGGGCGGTGGCCTGGAGGCTGTCGCGCGCTCGTTCGCCGCGCATGCAGCCTCTGGCGATCTGCTGCAGTTCCCGATGGACAAGGGGAGTCAGTCGGGCGAGCGCGGTCTCGTCGCCCGCCCGCCACGCCAGTAAGAGCCTGGTGACGCTGCCTGAGGACGCCGGAATCCGGGCATTCTAGGCCCGCCGAAGTCCCACAGCAAAGCCAGCGAGAAA
>DATAEK010000182.1:0-43285 GCA_036258055.1 Vicinamibacterales bacterium | reverse complement strand
GAGGTCACAGCTGGCATCGGCCGAAAGAATCGGCGGGGCCCAGCCCGGAATCACATCCAGGCCCTTGCCTCGTAGCTCCTCGATCAGAATCGGCGACGCTTCCATCGCGCGGTAACGCCATCCTGCCTCGACCGCGCGCATGGCCAGCGATCCCTGGCCCGGTCCAATCTCGAGCATGTCAGCCGGAGGCGAGATATGGCGCATGACCAATCCGAGACGCGCACGCTCGGTGCGTCCGCGACGCGCCCGTCCGAGATCCGTGAGCTGCTTTTGTCGCTCGGAGAAGTCGCGGTAGAAGGTGTCCGAAGACTTGACGATCCGATCCGTCATGATCCTGTTTTCGATGTCGCGGATGCGTCGCGTCGCACGCTTCGGTATTGTAGCCGAATCACCGTACGCTCAGCCTGAACCGTGACGGATCCGCGCGTTTCACTCCGAACAGGCATGCTAGTATTGACGCGCAAATTGCGGCATCGACCGCGTAAGTGCCACGATGAATCTCTTCGAGGTGAGAATGCGTAAGTTCTTGATCGGTTCTGCCACTGGTGTGCTCCTGCTTCTGGCGTCGTCGGTCCAGGCACAAGGAACGTGGACAACGTGGACGCCGCTCGATTCCCGACTGATCGTCAGCATCAACGGCGGCGGCCAGTTCGGCACCAGCGACTTCGACTCGCGAACGTCCTTTCCTCTTTACGACGAGCAAGCTGAGATCCTCACGAATCAGAAGGTCGGCAATGGAGGCATCTTCGATATCGGCGCGGCCTACCGGGTCGGCGCCAACTGGGGAGCTGGTTTCGCATTCAACACCGCTGGCGGATCCGGCGACGCCGTCGTCGCCGGGACCCTGCCGCATCCGGCGGTTTTCGACCAGCCCAGGACCTTCACGTCCTCAGCATCGGACCTGGAGCACAAAGAGCACGCCGTTCATCTGCAGGCGGTCTGGTTCGTGCCGTTCACCGACAAAGTGAGCTTCATGTTCGCGGGCGGGCCGAGCTTCTTCGGCGTGAAACAGACGTTCGTGACTGGAGTCGACTTTACCGAGCAGCCTCCCAACTACAACTCGGTCACCATCAACTCTTTGAGCACCACCGACCGAAGCAAATGGGGCGCCGGCTTCAACATCAGCGGCGACATGAACTATTCCTTCACACCAAACCTCGGCGCGGGCCTCCTGCTGCGCTACAGCCGGGGCACGGTGGGCTTCGATTTCGGCGACCAGACAGTCGATGTCCACCCTGGTGGGTTTCAGCTCGCTGTGGGCGGTCGGATCCGCCTGTGACCGTGCCGTTCAACCCGCGCTGAGCGCGGATCCATTGCCCGCCGGCGATGATGTCGATCGCCAGCGGCTCCCCTGACACCACCACAAAGTAATCAGCCTGGCGAGGCGGCCCACGAGAGTGGGTCGCCTGCCAGGCTGCGCAGTTCCGATCTCCGCGAACGCCTCGCGTGTTAGCCGACGCCGGTCGTCACCGGACGATCCATTGCCACGGCCCGCCCCAGTCTCCGAGGTCCACCGCTCGCGCGAACGGACTACTCGAGGGCAGGAAGAGACGCGGCCGCAGATTTCCGGCGCTATCGTGCTGCACGTCGGCGCCGCGCGCGTTGAGCTCGGGCTTCATCGCGGCCAGGGCCCCCGGGTTCACCGTCGATCCGAGCCCTCTCTGCGCAATCAGCCCGAAAACGAAGTCTTTCCATTGATCGTTGGTCCAGTCGACCGGCGAGCCCGTTCCGCCCCCGCCGCCCCCGCCGCCCCCACCCCCGCCGCTCGGCGCTGCGGGCGTGCGGAATGACTGCGTCGCCGACCACGGGCTGTTCACCGTACCGTTCGTCCCGGCCACACGCCAATAGAAGAGGGCGCTGCCGGACAGACCGGCAGAGATCGTCGTGGTCGATCCGCTGCTTCGCACCGTGCCGTTGCTGAAGACTTTGTCGGTGAACGCCTGATCGCGCGCGATTTCGAACCAATACTGAACCGTTCCCGCACGTCCCTCGACCGACGCGTTGTTCACGACGAGGTTCACGGATGTCGACGAGGTCGTCGTTCCGCCGACCGGGCTGACGGGCACCGGCGTTCCGATCGAGACGGGCACGACCAGCGCGAAGCTCGCCGGCGACGAGAACTCGCTCGCGTTCGCGCCGTCGTTTGCCTGCACACGCCAGTAATAGGTGCGTTCCGCCGGGAGTGTGCCGTCGACGACGACGCTCGTCTGCTGACCCTGCACGGGCATGACCTTGGAATTGGCGAACAACTTGGTCTGGAACTGCGCGTCGGACGCGAGCTCGACGACGTACCAGAAGGGACGCTCGCCATTCGAGACCGCGTTGTTGAAGGTCAACCGGACGGGCTGCCCGTTGGTGACTTCGGCCCCGTTCGTTGGGGCGACGGGTGAGGGAACCGTCAGCGATACGCCTGCGATCGGCCCGGCGACGTTCGGGCTGAGCGGAGTACTGCTCTTCGTGGCGTCGCACCCCCCCAACGCGACGACCATCGTGCACGCCGCGGCAAGTCTTGTGATCGAGGTTACGGTTTTGCTCATGGTCGTTCCCGCAAGCGCACGACTCCCCGTGCGCAGGTTGTTCTAGGTCGTATCGGATGGTGAGCGGGCGAGGTTTAGCCCGCTGACGCGCGAATGAGCAAAATATTAGGCCGACGACCTGCGACGCGCGGCCGCGTCGGAACCCCAAAAAGAATCGGACCGGCGCCGCGGGGCTTCCGGTTACGGATTACTGCTCTCTGGAAGCACATCCCCTCCCAGGAATCCCTGACGGCGGGGCCGGAGGAGGAAAACGGCGCCGCCACTCAGCGAGAACAGCATGATCAGCGCGGCGCTTCCGAGCGAAAGCGTCAACGCCGAGCTGACCTTGAGACCAAGGCTCGTGAAGAAGAACGCGAACACCGCTTCACGAACGCCGAACCCGTTGATCGAAACCGGAACCATCTGGACGACCAGGCTGACGGGCACAATCAGCGACGCAGCCATCAGCGTCAGAGGTACCGCGAGGCTATGCGCGGCGCAGACGTAGAACAGAACGATCAGAAACTGCACGCCGATGGCGCCGGCAAAGGCAAACCACAGCGCACGCGGCTGATCGGCGAACCGTTCGACAGCCACGACGATGTTGTGCAGGCGGCCCTGGAGCTTCTCGGCGCGGCCCTTGGCGATCGCACGGAGGGCCCGCGACACCTGGTCCGGATTGCGGAACGCCACGATGAGCCCGGCGGCCATGATCACCAGCGCAATCCAGATGTACTGCATCCCCTGAACACGGATGCCGGCACCCATGGCGAAGGCCGATCCAATCGCCGCGAGCGCAAGCAGCGCGACCAGGCCGAGCACCCGATCGAGCAGAACCACGGTCGTGGCCAGCGTCTTCGAGCGCGCGAAGGGCGCCGTATCGGCCACGCGGACGACGTCGCCGCCGATGTTGCTCGGGAGGAAGTTGTTGAAGAACGTGGCGACGAGAAACGATCGCGTGAGAGTCCCGAGGCCAACCTCGACGGTTTGCACCCGAAGCAGCAGCCGCCAGCGCCAGGCGCTCACGCAGAGCATCAGCGCGTACATCGACAGCGCCGCCACGGTCCATGCCATGTTCATCTGGCGGAATTGAGCGAAGACGCTGCGACTGTCGGTACGGCTGAAGAGGAGCGTCAGGAGCCCGGCGCTCACCACCAGCTTGAGTACGGCGAGAGCCGTCTTCAATCCGGGTCGATTCATGCTGTTGGAAGCACCCGTCGCGCCGGAAATCGCAGGCAGTCCGGCCGGGCGAACAAATACAGTACCATAGCGCCGCTCGGTCAGCAACATGCGACCAGGGGTTCGTTGATCTCGCGCGAAGCCCGTTCGTATAATTGACGGCTGAACTCGCGACAATTTGTCCCGCAATGTCCAGACCTGTACCTGAATGCCCGCGGCGGTGCGTCCTTTGAAGATTCTGATGCTCGCCCCGGAGCCATTCTTCGAGCCGCGCGGCACGCCGTTCAGCGAATATCACCGGATCAAAGCGTTGGTGGAGCTCGGTCATCAGATCGATCTCGTCACCTACCCGATCGGTGCAGACGTGGAGCTCCCGAATCTCCGGATCATCAGATCGGCCCGTCCGCCCTTCGTGCGACGCATCCGCGTAGGTCCGTCGTTCCCAAAGGTTCTGTTGGACGCGTGTCTGGCCTTCACGGCGTGGCGACAGACGTCGCGCGATCGCTACGACCTCATCCATTCTCACGAAGAAGCCGGTGCGCTCGGAGTTTTTCTCGCACGCCGGGCGGGAATCCCGCATGTCTACGACATGCACTCGAGCCTGCCTCAGCAACTCTCGAACTTCAGGTACACACGAAGCCGCCTGGTCAAGAAGGCCTTCGAGATCATGGAGCGATGGACCATCGCCGGCTCCGACGTCATCGTAACCATCTGCCAGGACCTTCAGGATCGCGTCACGGAGCTTGGGGCGGGGGAGCGAGCCGTCCTGATCGAGAACGTCATGGGTGGTGACGTCGAGGATCCCCCTACTCTTACGCCAGCCGAGATCCGGCGTCGCTGGCAGATCGGCGATACTGCCCCCGTCGTTTTGTATACGGGAACACTGGAACCGTATCAGGGCATCGACCTCTTGTTCGAAGCCGCCGCCATCGTCGGTCGAACCAATCCGGCGATGCGCCTCCTGGTTGCGGGCGGCCGGCCCGATCAGATCGAGCTCGCGCGCGCGACGGCCGATCGACTCGGTGCGCCGGCGGTGTTTGTCGGGCATCAGCCCGCCCGTGAAGTCCCGGCGTTCATCCAGACAGCGGACATTCTTGCGTCACCGCGCATTTCAGGGACGAACACCCCGCTCAAAATCTATTCGTACCTCCGCTCGGGCAAGCCCATCGTGGCGACCGATCTGCTGACGCACACGCAGGTGCTCGATCGCGAGACGGCTCTCCTCGTCGCGCCGGACGCGGTTCCCTTCGCGCAGGCCATCCAGCAGTTGCTCGATGATCCTGTGCGTCGCGAACGGCTCGCTCGCGCAGCGAGCGACCGGGCACGCGCCCGATACAGCCGCGACGTGTATGTCGCTCGAACGCGGCACGTCTGCGACCGCCTGGACCGGAGAGCCTCGTACACGCGCGTGGCTGCGGTCCCGCGCGCATGAACGTGCTGGTCACGGGCGCCACAGGCTTTACCGGCGGCCACCTTGCGCGTCATCTCGCGCGCGCCGGTCACTCAGTTGCCGCGCTCGTCCGCCCCTCGAGCGTCTCCCGTGCCGAGTCGTTGCGTTCCGACGGGATCGAGATCAAGGTCGGAGACCTGACGGACGCCACGGCAGTGACGGAAGCGATCAAGGGCGCCGATGTCGTCTATCACATCGCCGCAACGTATCGCGAAGCGGGACAGCCGAAGGACGCCTACGTTCGCATCAACGTCGACGGCACGCGTCACGTGCTCGAGGCGGCGACGTCCACTGGTGTTCGGCGGGTCGTGCACTGCAGCACCGGCGGCGTGCACGGTCACATCGAGCAGCCGCCCGGTACTGAGACGTCTCCGTTCGCCCCTGGCGATGTCTATCAACGCACGAAGCTCGAGGCGGAGCGCCTCGCGGCAGACTACGGGCGGCGCGGGAAGCTCGAGGTCGTCGTCGTCCGCCCGATCGGCATTTACGGTCCAGGGGATCTGCGTTTCCTGAAGATGTTCCGCGGCATCGCCCGCGGCCGGTTCCCGATGCTCGGACGCGGCCAGGTCTTCTACCACCTGACGTATATCGACGACCTCGTTCGCGGATTCGAATTGTGCGGGGAAGTCCCGGCAGCCGCAGGTCGCGAGTATCTACTGGCCGGGCCCGAGTACACCACGCTCAACGAACTGGTGGCGCTGATTGCTGCGGAGCTCGGGGTCAGGCCTCCGCGGCTGCGGTTTCCAGTATGGCCGGTGTGGCTCGCGGGCGCCGCCTGCGAGGCCGTGTGCCTGCCGCTCGGCATCGACCCGCCGCTCTTCAGGCGCCGCGTCGACTTCTATCGCAAGAGCCGCGCGTTCGACACCAGCCGCGCACGTAAGGAACTGGGATTCAATCCGACGGTCGATCTTCGTACCGGCATCCGGCTCACGGCTGCGTGGTATCGCGCGCAACGGCTTCTGTAGCATTGATCGTGAGCGCGCGATCGAGGACGACGGAATCAGAGAGCGCGACGCATTCGCATCCGTGGCGACATTGAACATCGTTCACATCTGCGACCATCTCGGCTGGGCCGGCTCGCGCATGCACGGCGTCAAGCGGCTGTTCGCCTGGATGATTCCGCGCTTCGACCGGCAGCGCTTCAACGTGTCGTTGATCAGCCTGCGCAAACGCGACTTGTCGAATGACACGCTCGACGATCTCGGGGTCGACGTCACATATCTCCACAAGTCGAAGTTCGATCCCTCGACGCTTCCGGCGCTGCTGAAGGAGCTGCGGCGCCGCCGCGCCGACGTGCTGCACCTCCACGGCTACGGCGCGACCACGTTCGGCCGGCTGGCCGCGGCGATGACCGGGCTGCCGGTCGTGCTGCACGAGCACGCGAACCTGACGGACACGCCCTGGTTTCAGAAAATCGCCGATCGGGCGCTCGCCCCGTCGACGGACCTCGCAATTGCCGTTTCCAAGTCGACCGCTGAGTTCGTGATTCGGGCCCGGCTGATTCCTCCCGAACGTACGAAGGTGGTCTATCTCGGGGTTCCACTCGAGGAATTCAGCCGGCCGCGCTCGGCTGATGAACGATCCGAAGCCCGACGTGCGCTCGGTGTTCCCCCGGAGGCGTTTGCCATCGGGACCGTCACACGCCTGATGCCGTCGAAGGGAAACGAGTATCTGCTGGACGCGGCGCCGATGGTCCTGGAGCGCCTGCCGGCCGCGCGGTTCTACGTCGTGGGCGAGGGAGAGCTGCAGGCCGATCTCGAGGCCCGGGCCAGTCAGCATGGCCTGGGCGCGCGATTCGTTTTCACAGGTTTCCGCCGAGACGTGGCGGAAGCGCTCGCAGCCTTCGATCTGACGGTGTTTCCCTCGTTGTGGGAAGGTACTCCGCTGACGGTGCTCGAAGCGCTGGCGATGGGGAAGTCCATCGTCTCGACTGATGCCGACGGGCTCCGGGATGTGCTGACCGACGGGTACGACGCGGCGATGGTACCGAGCCGGAACGCCAGGGCACTCGCCGATGCGATTGTGCGGCTCGGGGAGGACCCTGCCGCCCGTGAGAAACTCGCCGTCAATGCGCGCGTAACCGGCGCGCAATACGACATCGATCGATTCGTGCGCAAGATGGAGCGCCTCTACGTTCTGCTGCACGAGACGTCACGGGCCACGAAGCGCGCCGGAATCCTCAAGGCGGACCTCGGGTTTCTCACCGCGACGGGAGCCGAGTCGTGATCGCGGGTCGGCTGTCTGCGGCGTGGCGTTGGGCGGCAGATCGACCAGGCTTCCTGGCGTCGACCGCAGTGGCCGTTGTTCTTCTCGGCTTTGCGATCTCCGTGGATTTTCCGCGCGCTTCTCGCGGATTCAAGGGCGATGAGGCCACCTACTACAGTCTGACCTACAGCCTCGCCAAGGACTGGGACTTCGCGTTTCAGCGTCGCGATCTCGTGCGCGTCTGGGCCGAGTTCCCCGGACCTGAGGGAATCTTCCTCAAGCGCGGCAGCAAAATCGACGTCCAGCGCTCGAGCAGTTTTCCGTTCATCAGGCTCGAGCGAAGCCCGAATCCGTCACGGGCGCGGCTCTTTTACGGCAAGTCGTACATCTATCCCCTCATCGCATCGCCCTTCGTGGGTCTGTTCGGCACGAACGGTTTTCTGATTTTCCATGCGTTGCTGCTGGCGCTGAATTTCGCCGCCGCCTATGCGTTCCTGACGGCACGCGGTTCGACGCCCGTCGCGGCCGCGAGCTTCGCGGCCGTCTTCATTTTTGCGTCCGTCGTGCCGGTGTATTTCGTCTGGCTCACGCCCGAGTTGTTCAACGTGACGCTCGTGATGTCGGCGTACTTCCTCTGGACGTACCGGCTGGCCGCTGCGGACACGCCGCCCCGTGACACGCGTTTGGACCGCTTCCTGCGATCGTCGCGAGCGGAGTACGCGGCGGCGGCGCTGCTGGGAATCGCGACGTTCTCGAAGCCGACGCACGCCTTGCTGTTTCTTCCGCTGTTGGCCTACAGCCTCTGGAAGCGGCGTTTTCGATCGGTCGTGGTCACGTGCCTCTGTTTCGGGCTGGTCGTGACCGCCCTCGTCGTGATTAACGGCGTGACGACCGGCGAATTCAACTACCAGGGAGGGTTCCGCAAGACGTTTTACGCGCGAACCGGATTCCCCTTCGCCAATCCTGTGGAGACGTTCGACAACCGCGGCCAGGGGATGTCGACCAATGCCGTGCCGTTCGACATCCTCTTCCACCGCGACACGGCGACCGTTCTGGCCTGGAACGTCATCTATTTTCTCGTCGGCCGTTACAGCGGCCTGCTGCCCTACTTCTTCCCCGGAGTGCTTGCCGCTGTGCTGTTCCTCTGGGCTCGACGAACACGACAAACCTGGCAGTGGTTCATCGCGGTCGGACTGGCCTGCGGCGCGGGTGCGCTGCTTTGCTACATGCCGTACACGTACTCCGGCGGCGGCGGTCCCGTTGGCAATCGATACTTCGTGAGCTTCTATCCGCTTTTCCTGTTTCTGCTGCCACCCGTGAGAAGCGCCGGGCCTTCGCTCGCGGCGCTTACGATCGGCGCCTTGTTCGTCGCGAAGGTCGTGCTCAACCCGTTCTATTCGTCATTCAATCCGGGAGAACACGCGAAGGCGGGTCCGCTCCGGCTCCTGCCCATCGAGCTGACCCTGCTCAACGACCTTCCTGTCAGCGCGGACGTGGATCGCGCCCGCCGCACGCTGGCTGGCGCGCCGCCGATTGCCGCGTATTTTCCGGATGACGGCGCGTACGCGCCGGAAGGAGACAGCTTCTGGGTCAAGGGAGGCAGTCGCGCTGACGTGATCCTGCGCGCGCCGACCTGGCAGAGCCCTGACAATCGAATCGTTCCACTGAGGATCCGCGCGTTCACCGTGGAGGTCAAAAGCGGGCCACCGAACCACGTCGTCATCAGCGCCGGGAGCCGCGCGCGGCTGGATCTTGCCGCCGGTGAGGTGCGGGTGGTGCAAGTTGATGCGGGCAGCGGCGTCCCGTACAAGCCGGCGGAATTTCCCACCAACTACGTGTACGCGCTGTCGATCTCGACGAGCGCCGGGGTCGTGCCCTTCCTCGAGGATCCCGCCAGCTCAGACAGTCGCTATCTGGGCGTCGCCGTCAGAATTGTGCCGATCTATTTCAACCCCTGAAGCGTTTCAGGGGCGACCCGAAGAACCCTGGAGCAGTGAGGAGTGACCTCAGGCGCGCTCCGGAATGGCCTGGGGCACGCGAGGCTGCGTGGCGTCCAGTTCCGGCAGGTCGGCATACACGTCATCGAGATCGACGTGCGATTCCTCGTGGTAGTCGTCATCTGCGTTCACGGCCCAGACATCGTGATGTTCACCCAGGAGGTTCTGCACCGCGAGCAGCGCCGTGACCATCGAGTGATCCTGGTTGTTGTACTTGTGCATGCCGTTACGGCCTGCCACCTGCAGATTCGAGAAACCGTCGAGATATTGGCGCACGACCGCGAGCGCATCCATGAATCCTTCGTCGTAGACCGGATAAGCCTTCGGCATCCGGACGACGGTGCCGTCCACGACCTTGCCGCCACCCAGCAGACCGATTTGCGCGATTTCACGTCCGCCGAGATCCAGAAGGGCCCGGTCCGACATCGTCCACAGGCCATCGCCTTCGAAACAGAAGTACTCGAGTCCGAGACAGGTCATATTGCCGTCGGGGACCATCTCGGGACTCCAGTTCTTGAAGTTCTGGATGCGCCCGAGCTTCACGCTCGGATCGTGGACGTAGATCCAGTTGTCGGGGAAGAGCGACGGCTGGTCGATGATCAGCGCGATCGTCAGGAAATCGCGGTAGTGCAGGCCGTCGGCCGCAGCTCGCACTGCATCCGGGGCGGCAGGCGACAACGCGTGAATCAGTTGACGCAGCGGCATGGTCGAGATCACGCGATCAACGCTGACGCGGTGCGGCGCGCCGTCGTGCGCGTACTCGATCGCGGTGATGCGTCCGCCCGCGTGTTCGAGACGGGTGACGGGCGAGCGGAGGTCGACCCGGCCACCCTGCCGGGTGATCTCGGCGTCAAAGGCGTCCCACATCATGCCTGGGCCAAGCCGCGGATACTCGAATTCCTCGATCAGGGTCTTGATCTGCGTCGAGCCGCCCTTTCGCAGGCTGCGGAGCAGCATGTCCTTGACGGCGGTGAGGAGCGAGAGGCCCTTGATGCGCTGCGCTGCCCACTGCGCGCCGATCTTGTCGCAGGGGATACCCCAGACCTTCTCCGTGTAGGTCTTGAAGAAGATCCGATAGAGCCGTCGGCCGAAGCGATTCGAGACCCAGTCTTCGAAGCTGTGTTCAGGACGAATCGGGCTCACCTGGATCCACAGATAACTCAGCAGGACCAGGAATGAATTGATGATGCCGAGCCCGCGCAGCGCATTCATCGGCTTGAGCGGGTAGTCGAAGAATCGCTGGTTGTAGTAGATGCGCGACAGCCGCGGCCGGCGCAGGAAGTCGCCCCCGATCATCGACTTCCACAGCCGCTCGACGGGACCGACCTTGGTGAAGAAACGGTGGCCGCCGATGTCGAACCGATAACCTTTGTACTCGACGGTACGAGCGAGACCGCCGACCTGCGCATCGGATTCGAGCACGAGCGGAAGCACGCCGCGCCGGGCCAGCCACCATGCTGCGGTGAGTCCTGCCGGGCCGGCGCCGATTACCACGGTTCGAGGTGTCTGTTGATCGTTCATCGTGACGGCAGGCCAATTCCTGGTTCAACCAGACGCCAGTCCACGGCAATTGGCAACCCTCAACTATAACACGCCGCACGCGGACGCTCGACCCGCGCCTTGACCTCCCGCGCCGGGTTCGATGATCATCGAGCGTTTCCAGCGAGAGAATCCCTTCAGGATGCGCATCCTCGGTTCCGGTGTCGTCTTTCTTGCAGCGCTTGCTGCCTGTCTCCTCGCGCTCGCTCCTCTTCGCCTCGGCCTCGTGCTCTTCGGGATCGTCGTGTGGTTCTCGTGTCCCGGCGTGGTGCTGGGGGCCGTCGTCTATCGTCAGACGCCGGGGCGCGCGATGGCGATTGCGCTCAACGCCAGCATCTGGGGATACGGTCTCAGCAGCGTGACGCTCCTGCTGCTGTGGTGCGCCGGAATACGAGGCGGGGCGCTGTTGCTGGCGCCGGTACTGGCGGGCGCGGTCGCGTGGCTCATTGGACTGCCGCTCCGGCACAGGCTGACTTCTCCGCTCTTCACGAACGCCGACATCGTCGCGGTTCTCCTCCTGCTCACGCTCACGCTCGGCATCGTCGGCCGGCCGTTTGCGAAAGTTGCGTCGCCGGTGGAAGACGGCCGCGCATACCGGGCGTACTTCACCGCGGACTTCGTGTGGCGCATGGCCGTGGCGGCGGAACTGAGCAAGGGGGACTTTCCCCCGAAGAACCCCTTCTTTCGACGCGACCAACTCCGGTACTACTGGCTGGCCCACCTCCTGCCGGCCGCCGAATATCAATCGCTGCGGCGCGAGGGCACGATCGAGCAGATCCTGCTCGTCAACGGCGTCGCACTGGGCCTGGGCTTCGTCGCCTTCATGTACGGATTCCTGCGTCAGTGGGTGGATCGTGCCTGGGCAGCCGCCGCCGGCGTCGTCGGCGGGCTGATGTTCACGAGTTTCGAAGGCGCGGAGCGTCTGTTCGTTCTGTGGCGCGAGGGAGCGTCCTTCGACTACATCAGGACGTTGAACATCGATGCGGTGACCCGTTGGATCTACGAGAGCCTTCCCATCGACGGGCTGCAGCGGTTGCTGTGGTATCAGCCGCAGCATTCGACCGCGTACGCGCTCGGACTCTCGGCGATCCTGGTACTCGCACAGGCCGGCACGCCGAGCGTGGCCGTGTTGGCGTTCTGCGGCATCTTGCTCGGCTTGTGCCTGCTGCTCAGCACGTTTTCCGCGATCATGCTGACCTCGATGGTGGCCGTGCTCGCGCTCATCATGATCGTTCGCGAAAGAGCGTGGACCCGTCTTCTCACGGGAACGATTGCCGGTGCTGCGCCGCTCGTCGGCGCCGTGCTGATCTGTCTATCTCTCCGTTACGTTGACGAGGGAAGTGGCTCGCTCGTGACCATTGGCGTCAATCCGATGGCGTTTCGGAACGCACCGGTTGCCATCCTGCTCAGTTTCGGACCCATGCTGATCGCGGCGATTGCCGGCGCTTTTCTCGCGCGACGGCGCTTGCTGTCGTCGTTCCTGCCCATCGTCGTCATCATCGTGCTGTCGTTCTTCTTCTATTTCTTCGTGGATCTGCGCGGTCATCAACACGTCTACGTCGGCTGGCGAGCCGGCGACTTGCTGTTCGTCGCGTTCGGCGCGCTCGGCGGGTACGCATTGCAGGAGCTTTGGTCCATGAAGCCGAACGTGCGCGTCGTCACCGCCGCGACAGTCGCGCTCCTGGCCGCGCTCGCCGCGCCCACGTTCGCCATCGATTTCTACAACACGCAGGACACGACGAACCGCATGCCGGCGGCCGGCTTCGACTGGACGCTCGTCCTCCACCAGGACGAGCTCGACGCCCTGTCGTGGATCAGAAACTACACCCCTCAGAACGCGATCGTGCAGGTCGAACCGTACGTGAGAGATTCGAAGACGTGGGCGTACGTTCCGGCCTTCGCCGAGCGCCGCATGAGCGCGGGACTGCCCATTTCGATGGTGCCGCTCGACAAGTACGAAGCCGCGAGCGCTCAGGTGCGTTCGCTCTACCAGGAAACGGATGCCGCGTCGGCTCACGCTCGTGCCAGCCGGCTCGGCATCGACTACCTGATCGTCGGCGTACCCGAGGATCAGGCCTACCCGCACATTCGAGAGGTCCTGCGCTCCCGAGTCGACCTGTTCCGAGAGGTGTTCCATCGCGGCGATGTTTCGATCTTCTACGTTGACCGTTGACGATGACGGAGGGGCGAGGATGATCGGCGCGACCCCTGAGGCGTCACCCCGATGAGAGTTGCCGTCGTGACGTCGAGCCCGCCGATGGTCGAAGGCGGTCACATGGTGATCGCGCGGGCGTTGCGGCAGGCGCTCCAAGACGCCGGGCATCAGGCCGAGATTCTGGTCACGCCGCAGAACCGGTTTGGACGTCAAGCCAGCGCCTACCTGGCGACGTGGCTGACCGATGTCGGCATGAGCGACGGGCAGCCAATCGATCACGTCATCAGCCTCCGGTATCCGAGTTACGCCGTACGCCATCCGAGACACGTGTGCTGGCTGAACCACACGATGCGCGAGTACTACGATCTCTGGGACCGTTTCATCGCAGGTCTGGGGACCACCGGCCGGATCAAGGAAACCGTGCGGCGGCGGGTCACGCACGTGACCGACCGCTACCTGCTCACGCATAACGTCACACGGCTCTTCGTCCAGTCGCGTACGATTCAGAAACGGCTGGCGATCTGGCCAGAGCTTCGATCGACCGTCCTCTATCCACCGCCGCCGCAGCGCGAGTATCGCTGCGAGACCTACGGCGATTACGTGTTCCTCGTGTCGCGCCTGACGCCGCTCAAACGTGCCGATCTGCTGATTGAAGCGCTCGCGATGCCCGACGGCCTGAACGTTCGAGCGGTGATCGCCGGCGAGGGGGAGGACCGCGAGCGGCTCGAGGCACTGGCCGCCGGCCGGGGACTCGCGGATAGGGTCACGTTCGCCGGGCGATTGTCGGAACCGGAGCTCCTGGGCCATCTCGCGCGCTGCCGCGCCGTCTGTTTTCCGCCCGTCGGTGAAGACTACGGCTTCGTGACCGTGGAGGCGTTCGCCTCACGCAAGGCGGTCATCACCTGCCGCGACAGCGGCGGCCCCTCGGAGCTCGTCAGCGACGGCGTGCAAGGGCTCGTCTGCGACCCGACGCCGGCGTCGCTCGCTGTCGCACTGCGGCGGGTCATGGAGGATCGTCCGCTGGCCGAACGTATGGGTGCGTCCGCCGCCGAATTCGTGACGCGGCTGACGTGGTCGGACGCGGTTCGGCAGCTGACCGCGGTAGACTAGATGACGCGGAGGTGAAGTTCCGCGCTCTTCTTCCATGCCTTACAACTCACCACTCGAGGCGCGGATCGCCAAGCGGGTCACGAAGGCGATTACCGACTACCAGCTGATCGACGACGGTGACCGCGTGATGGTCGGCTTGTCGGGCGGTAAAGACAGCTGGGCGCTCATCCAGATTCTCGATGTCCTGCGTCGCCGGGCGCCGATCGCCTTTTCGATCGTTGCGGTTACGGTGGACTCCGGATACGACGGCTTCAGGCACGACTTGATCACCGAGACGTGCGCACAAAGAGGATGGGAGTCGCGGATCGTCCACACCGATATCGGCGACGTCATGGACGACATTCTGGAGGAGCAGGCGACGCCGTGCTCTTTGTGCGCGAGGTTCCGCCGTGGCGTGCTGTATCGATTGGCCGACGAGGTTGGGGCCACGAAGATCGCCCTCGGGCATCACCTCGACGACTTCATCGAGACCCTGCTGCTCAACCTGTTCTTTGCTGGGACGCTGAAGGCGATGCCGGCGCGCCTGGTTTCCGACAACGGACGGCACATCGTGATCCGCCCCCTCGTTGCGGTCACCGAGTCGGAGGCCCGGACGTACTGCCGCGAGCAGCAGCTACCAATCATCAGCTGCTGCTGTCCAGCGTGCGGCGATCTGGGGCTGCAGCGGCAGCGCGTCAAGCGCCTGATCGCGGAGCTCGAAGTGGAGCACCCCGAGGTAAAGAGCTCGATGGTCCGCGCGCTGGCGAATATCGCGCCACGCCATCTCCTCGATCGTCGATTGAATCCGATCGCCGCGCTGACCGAGGCCGTCGTCCGTAGCGGTGCTGCACCGTTGCCGCTGTTGAAGCGCTAGTGTGTTCATGCGCGCAGTGGTTCAGCGCGTCAGCGCTGCTACGGTTCACGTGGGCGATCGCGTCGTCGGACGGATTGGTCCTGGTCTCCTCGCCTTTGTCGGCGTGGCCACCGAAGACGGTCCCGCCGACGTCCAATACATCGCGGCGAAGATTCGCGAGCTGCGCATCTTTCCCGACGATCAGGGAAAGATGAACCGATCGGTCGCCGACACGGGCGGCTCGGTGCTCGTGGTCTCCCAGTTCACCCTGCAGGCGGACTGTCGCAAGGGCCGGCGGCCGTCGTTCGATGCTGCGGCGCAGCCGGCGCTGGCGCAGGCACTCTACGAATCCGTAGTCCAGACGTTGCGCGCCAGCAGCCTTCTCGTCGAGACCGGCGAATTCCAGGCAGACATGAATGTCGAGCTCGTCAACGACGGCCCGGTGACGATCCTGCTCGACAGCCGAAAGGCGTTCTGACGCTCCCGGAGCAGCACATTGGCGATGATGAAGAAATCGATTCTTTCCGCGATCATCCTTCTTGGCTTTGCGGCGACAGTCCGCGCGCAGCAGCGTCCGCTCGTGACGGAAGATCCCGAGACAATCGGCTCGGGTCTCATCCTGATTGAGGGCGGTGTCGATTACCAGCATCAGATCTTCTACCCAGCCTCTGGTCTGGAGGGCAACTTGCTTCGACTCGGGCTGTGGGGCGTGAGCTTCGGGGTGAGCTCGATTGCCGAGATCCAGATCGACGGCGGGGTGTACAACCGCCTGGCGGTCACAGCGCGCCAGCCTGCGCCGCTTTCAGGTGAAACGACGTTCACTGGCGACACGACGGACGATGTCGAGGATACCGTCGTGGCGACGAAGATCCGGCTGGTGTCAGAGGCACCGGGACGACCCGCCTTTGGCGTCCGGTTCGCGACACGCCTGCCGGACGCCGGCAATGAGAGCGGTCTCGGTCTCGACACGATGGACTTCTACGTCTCCGGCCTTATCGGCAAGACCGTCGAGTCGATTCGGATGGTCGGAAACTTCGGCTTCGGACTTCTTCCCGATCCGGTGGAGGGTAGTCGACAGAACGACGTCTTGACGTACGGATTCTCACTCGCCCGAGCACTCCTTCAAGGTGTCGAGATCGTGGGTGAGATAAACGGCCGTGCCAACTTCCGCAAGGCGGAAGATACGCCCCCGGGAACGCAGAGCCGTTCGGTGATGCGGATCGGCGGACGGTTCACACATGGCACCGTGCGGTTCGATGGCGTGTTCCTCGTGGGTCTGACGTCACGCGATCCGTCATATGGATTTGGCGGCGGGTTCACGTGGGTGTTCCGCGGCTTCAGAGTGCCCTAGACGCGCTCGAGCCCGCGTCTCTCAGCGAATTCTGTAGAAGTCGTTGACCGCATCGACTTCCTGACGACGACGGTCGTCGTCCCACCCGAGCTCGCGCGCGGCGAGCGCCGCGCACGCCTCGATGGCCTGCGGACCAGGATGTCCCGCGGCGCCAAGCCCCGTGCGGCGAATTACGACATCAGTCAGCCGAATGGCCATCTCGTGTTGAATCGTGTAGACGATTTCTGCCTGAAGCGTCGGACGGGCACTGTCCACGGGAGCCAGGAGCTCCGGCCGCGCGTGGATGATCCGGATGATATCCGCGGCGCGCTCGGCGTAGCGCCCGTTTAGATGACGGATTGTCGCGAGCGGCAGCTCGAGACCGACACCACGTGCTGTTTCGATGGCCAGCGCCTCGTGATCAGCGATGCCTGCGCCGGGCAGGACAGTGGTTGCCGTTCGCGAGGCCGGAACGCGCTTTCCTGTTGCCCGCGCGATGGCGTTCGTCGTCCGTTCCGCAACTCGCCGCGCCATCGTGTACTTGGCGCCGAAGATGGTGAATGCTCCGGCGGCTCCCTCGTTCGCGTGATTGAGGATGCTCGACTCGCTGCGAAGTTGTGGGCGTCCCTGACTGTCGACGACCGCTGGCAGCAGTCCGCGGTGCACGAGCGTCACATCCGACGCGGAGATCTGCAGTTGCGGAAAGGTCCGGTTGACGGTTGCGATGAACTGGTCGACCTCCGCGGCGCTGACTGTGATGTCATCCGCCGCGACCGGGGACGCGGACTGGCTCGTGCCGACGAGCGCGCAACCGCGCCATGGCACCAGCGTCAGCATCCGTCCGTCGCTCGCTGGAGCCGCCAGCGCCATGTCGCTGGCGCGCTTCGAGGTCACGAGGCTCATCGCCTTGAGGAGCGGGAAGGGCCTGGTGATGCCGAAGAGCGCCATGACATCGCCGGCCCGTGCGCCGGCGGCGTTGACGACCGCGCGGGTGCGCAGTTCGGTCGTGGCGCCGGTCAGCACGTCACGCACGCGGACACCGGCGACGCGGCCGGCATCACGCACGACGCCGACGGCTTCGACGTAGTTCACCAGGTTGGCGCCGGCCCGATCGGCGGCGCTGGCAAACGCGAACGTCAACCGGTCCGCTTCGACCATCTGGTAGTCGTACCACTGCGCGCCGCCGGTCAACCCCTCCTGACGCACGCCCGGGAACAACCGCAGCGTTGCGGCTTTGGATACGAGGCGCGCCGCTGGCAGATGCAGCTCCGGCTCCACGCCTTCATTGCGCCGCCGGCCGAGCCAGCGGTCGACTCTGAACGCAGCGCGGAGCACCGTCCGACCCCGAGTGATCGAGCGGTAGGTGCCGACGATGAAGGGCTGCGGGCGAAGGAGCCAGGGTGCGATTCGCGCAAAGGCGCGACGTTCGAGGATCGAGGCGCGCGCACGATCGATGCGGCCAGTCTGCAGCAATCGGAGACCGCCGTGGATCGTCTTCTGGTGGTTGAACGATGTGCCGCTTCCGAAATCCTGCGCTTCGACGAGAGCCGTGCGCAGCCCGCGACTCGCCCCATCGTAGGCGGTGGCGAGACCGTGCACACCGCCCCCGATGATGACGACATCGTAGGCTTCCGCGGCGAGACGATCGAGATCGCGTGCACGCATGTGGTATCGGCCTTCCGGCGGACTTTTTATCTTATGATAGTCGTCCGTGTCACGCCCGGGCCCTCCGACGATGGCCACGTTCCGCTATCGCTCGACTCATCTCCGCCACGATCGCGAGATCAAGGTGAACCGATTCGACGTCCTGTCCGTCGAAACCCTCGGGAAGCCGACGCGAACAGCAGCTCGCCGTCAGACGCGGTTCAGTCCGAGATGAGGCTGCTCAAGGCGCACGCGTTCGGCAACGACTTCCTGCTCGCCAAGACGCACGAAGCGGCCGCGCTCGGTGATGCGGCCGCGCTCGCGCGTGCCGTGTGCGCGCGGCACAGTGGTCTCGGTGGCGACGGGCTCATGCTCATCGACTTCCACGGCACGACGGCGTCGATGCGCCTGCTCAACGCAGACGGCAGCCCCTCGGAGATTTCGGGCAACGGCCTGCGATGTCTGGCGGCCTGGATGGCATTCGACGGCAACCTTGCCTTGGGAACGATTGTGGACGTCCACACGGACGCGGGAATGAAGCGCCTCGAGCTCCTCGCGCGCGAGGACGCTCGCTTCACGTTCCGCGCGGCGATGGGTCAGCCCACCTCGATCGATCGCATAAGACTGTCCGCCGGCGGCGAGATCGTCGATGCGGTCACGCTCAGAGTAGGCAATCCGCAATGCGTAGTGCTCGGTGAAGTTTCCGAGGTGCGTCTCCGGACCGTTGCTGCCGCGCTCGCGATCCATCCGCATTTTCCCGAGGGCACCAACGTCGAGCTCGCGCGTGTCGTGTCGCCCGACCGTGTCGAGATCCTGATCTGGGAACGCGGCGTGGGCCCGACGGAGGCGTCCGGGACGGGCGCGTGTGCGGCGGCCGTGGCCGCGCACCGCTTCGGGGGCGCATCGCGCGACGTCCACGTCTCGTCACCGGGGGGGACTCAGCGCGTCGAGTGGCTCGATGAGGGCCTCTACCTGACTGGCTGGGCGGAGATCATCGCGGACGCGACGTGGATAAGAAGCTGACGCGGCGGCCGGACATCGTGCGGAGCCTGCACGAAGCGGGCGGGACCGTCGAGACGTATTCGCCCGCGGAAGAGCTCTTCAACCGGCGTCGTCGAACGGCCGGCCTCGTGCTCGGCCCGGTCACGCTCGTTCTGCTCTTACTGGCGCCGCTGCCCCTGGCAGCGCCCGCGCACCGGCTCGCCGCGATTCTCGCCATGATGGTCGTCCTCTGGATCACGGAGGCGCTGCCGCTTGCTGTCACGGCGCTCATCGGTCCGGTGCTGGCCATCATCCTGCAGATCGCGCCCGCGCGCGTCGCGTTCGCGCCGTTTGCCGATCCCATCATCTTTCTCCTGATCGCCAGCTTCATGATCGCCGAAGCGATGTTCGTGCACCGGCTCGATCGCCGGATTGCGTTCAGTGCGCTCTCGTCGAAGGCGGTCGGCAGCAGCCCGGTCCGCATCCTTCTCGCCTACGGCGGCGTTGCGGCCGGCATCTCGATGTGGATCAGCAACACCGCCACGACGGCCATGATGTTTCCCATCGGCCTCTCGATCGTGTCGCATCTGACCGAAGGGCGCGAATCGGATCCGCGCTGCCGTGAGTTCGCGGCCGTCATGATGCTGATGGCGTCGTTTGGTGCGTCAGTCGGCGGCATCGGGACGCCGATCGGCACGCCGCCCAACCTGATTGGCATCGGGATGCTGAGCCGAATCGCGCACGTCGAGATCAGCTTCTTCCAGTGGATGCTGATCGGCGTGCCGATCGTGATCCTGTTGTTCGCGTTCCTGGTCGCGTACTTCTATTGGCGTTCACTGCGCGGCCTCGAGCTCGAAGCGCATCGCCCCGATCGGATCAAAGAGGAGCTGCGCCGGCTCGGGCCACCATCCGCGGGACAGCGCAACACCTTGATTGCGTTCGGCGCGACCGTCGCGCTCTGGCTCTTGCCGGGCGTACTTGGGATTCTCGGCGCCGGCTCCAGCCGGTTCGCGCGTGCCTATACCGAGTCCGTTCCCGAATCGGTGGCTGCGATGGTCGGCGCGATCCTGTTGTTCCTGTTGCCGGTGAGCTGGCGCGCCCGTCGATTCACGCTCGGTTGGGAAGAGGCCGTGCGAATCGACTGGGGGATCATCCTCCTCTTCGGGGGCGGGCTGGCGATGGGGGAGCTGGCCTTCTCGACTGGCCTCGCCGAGTCGATGGGACGCGGGATTACCGGGTGGCTGCCGGCGCACTCGGACGTGTCGCTGACGATTGTCTTTACGGCCACTGCGATCATCATGTCCGAAGCCGCATCCAACACGGCGTCGGCCAACATGATCGTGCCCGTCGCCATCGCGGTTGCGCAGGCCGCCGGCGTCAGGCCGACTGAACCGGCGCTCGGCGCGACGCTCGGTGCGTCGATGGGCTTCATGATGCCCATCTCGACGCCACCCAATGCCATCGTGTACAGCTCAGGCTACGTACCCATCACCTCGATGATGCGCCACGGCATAGCGCTCGACATCGCCGGCTTCATCGTCATCGTCGTGTTCGTGACGACCCTCGGCCGGTTCTTTTGATCGGGCCTAAACATGAGCTGGATCGACGGCACGAGGCCTGCAGACTGATGTGACAAGAAGGAGCAAGCCAATGGTGCGAGCCCTGTTCAAGCTGATTCTTCTCGTGGTGGTGATCTTCGCCGTCGGCACGTTCATGCTCGGGTGGTGGTCGGGTGGCGGCTGGCTCCGCGACCGCGATGGCCGGCCTGTCGGGACGACTGGCATCGACACGACGAAAGCCAAACAGGTGGGCGCGGAGGTCGGTCAGAAGGCCGCCGCGGCAGCAGCACAGGCTGAAACGGCTATCGAGGCCGGCAGCCTGACCGCGAAGATCAAGGCCAAGATGGCACTCGACGATCGGGTCCACTCGACCGCCATCAATGTCGACACCAAGGATGGCGTCGTGACGCTCTCAGGCGAGGTATCGTCGGAGATGGAGCGTCAGCGTGCGGTGCTGCTTGCGAGGGAAACCAATGGAGTGAGATCTGTCGTGGACAACCTCAAGGTCGCGAGGTGAGGGGCCGTCGAGCCGTGCATTCCGTGCCACGTCGGCGACGTGACCGCGATCATTTTCTGCGGCACTCGGCTCCGGGCGATCATTTGCGTCGACGTGCAGCGCGGCTGCGCGAGAGCTCGTCGAGATCCCGAATTTGCTTTGTAATTGCGTCGGCTGTGCCTTTGACGGCCCTCTCGGCATCCAGATAGCCCCCTTTATCCAGCGCCGCGCGCGCTTTTTGCACCGCGCGTTCCGCATCCGATAGCGCCTGCCTCGCCGGCTTCAGATCGGATTCAGACAGACGTAGCGTGGTGGCGGTCTTCAGCTTCGTCTGCAGTTGCTGGATTGCCGTCGTCGCCGAATGGACGGCGCTCTCGGCTTCGCTGCGCGCGCGCGCTTTCCCGTCCGCGGCCTGCTTGGCCGCTTCCTGCGCGTGTTCGCTGGCGTCAACCGCGCGCGACAGGGCGAGACGATAGTCGCGCTGGTCCACCGCTTCGTGCGCCTGCTGGAGCGAGGTCGTCGCGGCCGTGATTTCGGCGGACGCGTACTGATCCGCGCCGGCGGCGCGCGCCGCGTCGATGCCACCCTGGGCGCGATCGATCTCTTTTTGCGGCGGTTCCGAGCACGCGGCGCAGAGAGTCAGCGCACAGATCAGGAGAACCAACCGGGGCATCGCCCGGGGAGTATAGCAGGGATGGTGTACGATGAAGACGGTTGCGCCGCACGATCGACCGCGCGAGAAGCTGCAGCGGCTCGGTGCGTCAGCGCTGGGCGACAACGAGCTGCTGGCGATCGTGTTGGGGCACGGGCAGGCGAATGCGAGCGCACTGGATCTCGCAAACGCCGTGCTCACCGACGCCGGCGGTGTACGAGGCCTGACGCGGACCGGGTACGACGTGCTTCGCAGGACGCCTGGAATTGGCGCTGCGCGCGCGGCGCAGATCATCGCAGCCGTGGAGCTCGGGCGCCGAACGCTGACCGACGCGCCGGAGCGGGTGCAGGTGACGTCGTCACGCATGGTCGCCGAGCTGCTGTTGCCGCGTCACGGGAACCGCGCGGTCGAGGAGTTCGGGGCCGTTCTGCTGGACACGAAGCATCGCATCCTGCGGACGGTCATCGTTTCGGTCGGCACGCTCGATTCGAGCGTCGTTCACCCTCGTGAGGTTTTCCGCGAAGCGACGACCGCCGGCGCCGCGGCGGTCGTCCTGTTCCACAACCATCCCTCGGGCGATCCGCGGCCGAGCCCCGACGATGTCGAGTTGACGGAGCGGCTGGTGGCGTCCGGTGTCGTGCTGGGGATCGAAGTGCTCGATCACGTGATCCTCGCCGATACGCGATACTTTAGTTTCAAGGAGCACGGGTTCGCGCAGCATGGCTAGAGCCGCGTATTTCGACTGTTTCTCGGGCGCGTCCGGAGACATGATTCTCGGTGCGCTCCTGGACGCTGGGCTTCCGCTCGACGCTCTCCGCGGCGCACTGGGCAGCCTTGCGATCGAGCACGGCGCGATCGGTGCCGACCGCGTGACGAGAGCCGGCGTGTCGGCAACGAAGTTCCGCACGTCCGCGTCCGAGCCGGCCGCGGCAGCCGCTCAGGGGCATCACCATCATCATGAGCACGGCCATCATCACGAATCTGTTGAAGGACAGGGCGAGGCACACGCCCACGCGCACGAGGCGTCGCAGCACCAGCATCATCACCACTCTTTGCAGGAGATTGCGGCGTATATCGACCGATCGGCGCTGTCCCGAACCGGAAAGGACCGCGCGCGGCACCTGTTCGATCGGCTGGCTGAGGCTGAAGCGGCGATCCACGACGTGCCGCTCGATCGTATTCATCTCCACGAGGTCGGTGCGCTCGACTCCATCATCGACATCGTCGGCGTCGTCTACGGGATGGAGTGGCTTGGCCTCGACGAGGTGATGGCGTCGCCGTTGAACGTGGGGAGTGGGACCGTCAAATGCGCCCACGGCACATTCCCCGTACCCGCTCCGGCGACCGCACGCCTCCTGCGAGGGGTTCCAATCTACGCAGGCGAGGTGCAGGCCGAACTCGTGACCCCGACCGGCGCGCTGCTCATGACCGAATATGCGCGCAGCTTCGGCCCGCTTCCGCCGATGCGCGTGGACGTCATCGGATACGGCGCCGGCGATCGCGAGTTCAAAGGACATCCGAATGTGCTGCGGCTCCTCGTCGGCGAGATGGGCGCGGTCCGCTCCGTCGAGCGCATCGTCACGATGGAGTGCGAGATCGACGACATGAACCCGCAGCTGTTCGGTCCATTGATGGATCGTTTGTATGCCGCGGGTGCGTTGGACGTGTTCTATTCGGCTGTTCAGATGAAGAAGAACCGGCCCGGCACGCTGGTGACGGTGATTGCGTCGCCGGACAATCGCGAGGCGATCGCGTCCGCGCTCTTCACCGAGACGACGACGATCGGCGTGCGATATCAGGAGATGATGCGCGAGCGCCTGGAACGCGAGATCCGCACGATCGAGACCCCCGTCGGTCCGATTCGGTTCAAGATTGCCAGCCGCGACGGGCGGGTGCTGAATGCTGCGCCGGAATTCGACGATTGCGTGAGGGCAGCAGCAGAGCGCCAGCTGTCCATCAAGGACGTGCAGGCTCAAGCTATGAAGGCCTGGCTCGATCGGTAACCGAGCCGGTCGTGTAGGCCGCGCAGAGCCTATCGTGAGGCCGCCCGCCGCGGGCGGCAAGCGGCGGGCGGCAAGGCCAAAGGCCGTCGCGCGAAGCGCGTAAAAGCGAGCGGGGGTGGGGCCCCGCGAGCATTGAGAAATGCTGTCAGAGCCGTCACGAATCAGCTATCAGATCCGTAACTACCAATGTCCCGTTTCTACATCACCACCGCCATCGACTACGTGAACAGCCGCCCCCACCTCGGGACGGCGTACGAGAAAGTTGCCGCCGACGTCATCGCGCGCTACAAGCGCCTGGCCGGCTTCGACACCCGGTTCGTCATGGGGAACGACGAGCACTCGCAGAACGTGTTCAGGCAGGCCGCGCAGGAAGGGTTGTCGCCGCTCGATTACTGCGATCGGATGGCAGAGGAGTTCACGCGGACCTGGCGCTACCTCGATGTGTCGTACGACGACTTCATCCGCACGACCGAGCCGCGGCACACAGCCGGCGTCATAGAGCTGGCGCAGCGCATCCACGCCGCCGGGGACATCTACGAGGGCACCTACGAGGGCTGGTACTGCGAGGGCTGCGAGGCGTTCAAGCAGGAGAAGGATCTTGTCGACGGAAAGTGCCCGCTGCATCCGTCGACGGCGCTGAAGTGGATCACTGAAAAGAACTACTTCTTCAAGCTGTCGAAGTATCGCCAGGCGCTGCTCGACCACTACGCCGCGCACCCGGAGTTCGTGGCACCGGATGTCAGACGCAACGAGATGCTCCGGCTGCTGGAGGGCGGCCTCGAGGACATCTCCGTCAGCCGCGCCGGGCAGGCCTGGGGCATCCCGCTCCCGTGGGACCCGTCGAGCGTCGTCTACGTGTGGTTCGACGCGCTCATCAACTATGCCTCGGCAGTCGGGCTCGGCGTCGATCCGGCTTCGTTCGAGCGCTGGTGGCCCGCCGACCTGCATCTGATTGGGAAGGACATCACGCGCTTCCATACCGTGATCTGGCCGGCCATGCTGATGAGCGCAAAGGTGCCGCTCCCACGTCAGGTCTTCGGTCACGGCTTCATGACGCTGGGCGGCCAGCGTATGAGCAAATCACTCGGCACGATTGTCGATCCGATCAAAGCGGCGGATCATCGGGGTATCGATCCGTTGCGACTGTATCTGGTGAAGGAGATCTCGTTCGGCGAAGACGGCGATTTCTCGTTCGAGCGTCTCGACGAGCGGTATAACGCGGACCTCGCGAACAATCTCGGGAATCTGGTCAGCCGGATCGCGGCGATGGCGGAAAAATATCGCGGCGGCAAGCTTGCGCCCGGTGCGCTCGGGCCAGGCGCCCTGGCGGAGGTCGCTTCTCAGGCACTCGCAAGCTACCAGCGCGGCATGGACACGTTCGCCCTTGCCGACGGCGTCGCGTCCGCGTTCCGCCTGATAGACGCCGCCAACGAGTTCATCGCGAGCACCGAACCATGGGCGCTCGCGCGCGATTCGGCAAAGGCAGACCAGCTGTCGCAGGTCCTCTTCGACGTGGCCGAAGCCGTGCGCGTGGCAGCCGTGATGCTGTTGCCGGTGATGCCGCGGTCCGCCGCGGAGATTCTGCGGCGAGTGGGGGAGACGACTACCGTCGATCGCCTGCGCCTGAGCGACGCCGCGTGGCGCAATCACGGTGAGCGAGACATCATCAAGGGCGATGCTATGTGGCCGCGGGTCGTAGACGTGCCGGCAGGGTCGCTCGCAGTTACGGGACTACCACCGACCGTCAAGATAGATTCACCATCGTTGAAGTCGTACGCGAAGACAAGGAGCAGACACGTGGAGGACATCAAACAACCGGCACCGGGTGGTGCCGCTCCCGCCAGCCAGCAGCCAGCCGCGTCCGGCGCGACAGCGCCAGCTGCCGCGGCTCAGAGCGCAGCCGCACCGGTGACGGGCGGAGAGCGCATCAGTATCGACGACTTCATGAAGGTGGATCTTCGCGTGGCCAAGGTGCTCGCGGCGGAGAAGGTCCCGAACTCGCGAAAACTGGTGAAGCTCAGTATCGACGTGGGGACCGAGCAGCGCACGCTCGTGGCCGGTATCGCCGAGGCGTACGAAGCCGAGGCGCTCGTGGGACGGACGATCGTGATGGTGTTCAACCTCAAGCCCGCGAAGTTGATGGGGATTGAATCGAACGGGATGGTGCTGGCGGCCAGCCCTGATGGCGGGAAACCCACGCTCGTTGGCTTCGAACAGGAGATTCCTCCGGGCACGAGGGTGAGGTGAGGGAGGGCAGGTAGGGCAGGTGGGGCGGGTAAGGCCGGTAGGGCAGGTAGGGCAGGTAGGGACACAGGCCCGCGCCGACTGGGAAAGCTTCGCCCCGTTGCCACTAACCACCGCGCGAGCGAAGCGAAGCAGGCGCCGCGGCAGTTCGAGCTGCGACAGACTGCAGAAGTTTCACCCCGTAGCCGCTAACCAGCCGCGAGGGTGGGGCCCCGCGGCAACTGAGAGATGATCGATAGCCACTGCCACCTTGCCGACGAGGCCTTCGCCGGCGATCTCGACGATGTCGTCCTGCGGGCACGTGAGTCGGGGCTGACCTCGGCATTGTGCGTGTTGTCGGCCGGCGACGAGCGGGAGTCCGCCGCAGCGGCGCGCGTTCGTGACGCCTGGCCGAGTGTGGTGTTCTCGACTGGCGTCCATCCTCACAACGCTGGCCAGTTCGCAGGGCAGCCCGACAGAGCGGTTCAGACCGTGCGCCAGGCACTGACGGCCGAGGCGGCGCTGGCGATTGGTGAGATCGGTCTGGACTATCACTACGATTTCTCGCCACGGGATGTGCAGCAGGCAGTCTTCGGCGCGCAGGTCAGACTGGCACGGCAGTTGTCGTTACCGATCATCATCCACACGCGCGAAGCGACGGCCGACACGCTGCAGATCCTGCGCGACGAGGGGCAGGGAAACGTTCGCGGGGTGTTTCACTGCTTCACTGGAGACGCCGGACTGGCGAAAGCCGCCCTCGACCTCGGCTTCTTCATTTCGTTCTCCGGGATCGTCACCTTCCCACGCGCGACCGAGCTGCGCGAGATCGCGCAGTCCGTTCCGGCGGACCGGCTCCTCGCCGAGACCGACTCTCCGTATCTGGCGCCGACGCCACATCGGGGCAAGCGCAACGAACCAGCCTTCGTGGTGCGGGTGATTGCCGAGATGGCGTCCGTCCGCGGCACCGACGCGAGCGCGCTCGCCGCTCAGGTCACCCGGAATTTCGCCGCGCTCTTTGGTCCAACTATTTCCCATCAAACGGCTTAGCGCGTTGACACTCCGCGCGCAAAACCAGTATTGTGGGGGCCAACTGGAACCTGACGGCATCCCTTGAGCGACATCGCCCAGAAATCGTCCGCCTCTGCCGACCTGGCACACATCTTCGAGCCGATCCGTCAAGATCTCGACGCGGTCGAGCGCGAATTCGTGCGTCATATTCAATCGCGTGTGGCCCTCATTCCGGAGATGGGCCGCTACATCCAGAAGAGCGGTGGCAAACGCGTGCGGCCCGCCGTCCTGCTGATGGCGGCGCGCCTGACTGGCCATCAAGGCGGCGATCGTGCCGTCCTCTACGCGTCCGTCGTGGAGTTCATTCACACGGCGACGCTCGTCCACGACGACATTATTGACGGCGCGGACTTGCGGCGCGGCCGGCTGGCAGTCCACTCGCGGTGGGGCAACGACATCACCGTTCTGCTGGGTGACTACCTCTACATCAAGTCGATGGCGATGGCGCTCACGCAGGACTCGCTGGAAATCATCCGTCTGCTCTGCGACGTCACACTGCGGATGATCGAGGGGGAGCTCTATCAGCTGACGAAGACCGGCGACGTCGACATCACCGAGGACGAGCACTTCGAGATCATCCGGCGGAAGACGGCGTTTCTGTTCGGCGGCTGCGCCCAGATCGGCGGCATGCTCGGCGAGGTGACACCCGAGCGCCAGAACGCGCTGCGTGAGTTCGGCTTCAATCTCGGCATTGCGTTCCAGCTCGTGGATGATCTGCTGGACTACACCGCGGACGCCGAGGCGCTCGGCAAACCCGTCGGCGGCGACTTGCGCGAGGGCAAGGTGACGCTGCCGATCATCCTGCTTCTCAGGCGCGGCGGTCCCGAAGCGGACAGGTTGATTCGGGAAGTCGTCCGCGAGCGCGCCGTGAGCAACGACCAGTGGCGCGAGATCACTCGAATGCTCCGGGAGCATCGCACGGCCGATCTGGCGTACGCCCGGGCGGTCGAATACGCAAGCCTCGCCAAGGAGTGCCTCTCGGTCTTTCCGGCCAGCCGCGAGCGCGACGCGCTGGTGTCGCTGACCGACTACGTCATCGCGCGTGACCGCTAGTTTTTCGCTTCCTCCGATCACCATCACGATCCTCGAAGGGGACATCACGGCGCGCGCCGTGGACGCCATCGTCAACGCGGCCAACAACGCGTTCTGGATGGGAAGCGGCGTCGCCGGCGCGATCAAAGCGAAGGGCGGCGCGGAGATCGAGCGCGAGGCGATGGCGCAAGGCCCGGTCACGCCCGGCCAGGCGGTGCTGACCTCCGGCGGGTCGTTGGCGGCGGGTCACGTGATCCACGCCGCGGTGATGGGCCAGGATCTGCGCACGGACGCCGCCCTGATTCACCAGGCCACGTTGTCGAGCCTGGCGCTCGCCGCTGCGCACCAGCTCTCGTCGATCGCCTTTCCGGCGCTCGGTACCGGCGTCGGCGGTTTTCCGGTCTCCGAGTGTGCCCGCGTGATGGTGGAAGCGGTCCGCGAGCATGCGAGTGGCCCGACATCGATTCGACTCGTCGAGTTCGTGCTCTTCGGCGCGCGTGCGTACGACGAGTTCGGTGTCGGCGCGAGAGCGGTCGTCGAGCCCGGCCGCGACGACTCAATCAAGGGAAAGCCAGGAGCCCCCTCCTGATCTCCTGACCTCTTGTAGATTCCGAACGATGGACCCCGCAACCCGAATCGCTCAGCTCCGCGATGAGATCCGGCATCACGAGGAGCGCTACTACATCCACTCCGATCCCGAGATCACCGACGATGCGTTCGATGCGCTGCTGAAGGAGCTGGAAGCGCTCGAGGCGGCGAACCCCGATCTCGTCACCACCGATTCTCCGACGCAGCGCGTGGCCGGCCGGCCGGTCGAGGGGTTTGCGACCTCCGAGCACCTCCAGCCGATGCTCAGCCTCGACAACGCGTACACCGAAGACGAGCTGCGCGGATTCGACGAGCGCGTCAGGAAGGGGGCGGGCCTCGGCGAGCGGCCGGTGGATTACGTCGCCGAGCTCAAGATCGATGGGCTCAGCATCGCGCTGACCTACGAGAGCGGCATGCTCACGCGTGGTGTGACGCGCGGGGATGGCGTCCGGGGCGAGGATGTCACATCGAACGTCCGCGTGATTCGAGCGTTGCCGCTGCGTCTGCGTGGCGGTCCAACCGGCCGAGTCGAAGTTCGCGGCGAGATTTACCTGCCCCGGCGGGAATTCGAGCGGGTGAATCGCGAGCGCGAGGATGAGGACGAAATCCCGTTCGCAAACCCGCGCAACGCTGCGGCCGGCACGATGCGGACGCTCGATGCATCCCTCGTTGCTCGCCGCCGCCTGAGCGCGTACGTCTATCAGCTGGTGGCGACGGGTGGGCGCGAATGCGATCGACACGCGGAAACGCTGGAGCTGCTCGGGAAGTGGAGTCTGCCCGTCGAGCCCAACTGGCGCCGATGCCGTGGGTACGACGAGCTGCTCGCGTTCTGCCGTGAGTGGCAGGAGCGCCGCCAGACCCTCGAGTTCGACACCGACGGAGTCGTGATCAAGGTCGACGATCTCGCGATGCGCGAGCGTTTGGGGACGACGTCGAAGTTTCCGCGCTGGGCCTTGGCGTTCAAGTTTCCCGCCCAGCAGGCAATGACGACCCTGCTGAGAATTGCGGTCAACGTCGGACGGACCGGCGCGGTAACGCCGTATGCCGTCCTCGAGCCCGTCAAGCTGGCCGGCTCGACGATCTCGATGGCGACGCTGCACAACGCGGAAGACATCGCGCGCAAGGATCTGCGCGACGGCGATCGCGTCCTGATCGAGAAGGGCGGCGACGTCATCCCCAAGGTCGTGAAGTGGATCTCGCATGCGGAAGGCAGCCGCCCGTGGGAGATGCCCGCGGGCTGTCCGGCCTGTGGCAGCGCGTTGCAGCGCGACGAGGAAGAGGTCGTCTGGCGTTGTCCGAACAGCTCGTGCCCGGCGCGGATTCGTCGCGGACTCGAACACTTCGCGTCAAGAACTGCGATGAACATCGACGGCCTGGGGGAATCGCTGATCGATCAGCTCATCGACCGGGGACTCGTCCACGACTTTGCGGATCTCTATCACCTCGACGCGGCGGTGCTCGAAGATCTCGTCGTCGCACCTCGCGATCCGCGGTCCGAACGGGCGCGGCCGCGAAAACTGGGCAAGGTGGGCAGGAACGTCGCCGAGCAGATCGAGCGCAGCAAGGCGAACGACCTGTCGCGGCTGCTCTACGCGCTCGGCATCCGGCACGTCGGCGAAAAGGCGGCAGCCACGCTCGCGCGTCACTTCAGGTCGATGGAGAAGCTGTTGGCGTCGCCTGTCGAGGCGCTCCAGTCGGTGCCGGAGATCGGACCGGTCGTGGCGGCGTCCGTCCGCGCGTTCGGCGACGAACCGCGCAATCGGGCGCTCATCGAGCGGCTGATGCAGGCCGGCGTCAACATGACCAGCCGCGCGCCGGAAGTCGGCCAAAGCGTGGGGGCCCTTGCTGGGAAGACGTTCGTGCTCACCGGCACGCTGTCGACGCTGAGCCGCGAGGACGCCACTGCTGCAATCGAGCGCCTCGGCGGCAAAGTGACCGGCTCGGTCAGCAAGAAGACGTCCTTTCTCGTGGTGGGCGCCGATGCCGGCAGCAAACTCGACAAAGCCCGCGACCTGGGGGTGGCGGTCCTGTCCGAGGCCGAATTCGAGGCGCTTATAATGAAAGGGACCGGCCAAGGAACGGACGCTGTGGAGTGACGGTAGGATCCGCTGTCCGCTGACGACTGACGACTGACTGCCGACTGTGACTACCGACTGCCGATTGCCGACTGCCGACTGAGATGTCGAAGCGTTTCACCATCGTCACCCTCGCGCTCTGCACCTCGGTGGCCTTTCTCGTCGGGCTGATGCTCGCTGGCGGGCTGAGCCCGTCGCCTGCCGTGTCGTCCGCGGCGCGCACGCCGCCGCCTCTGGAGAGGATTCGCCCGGCTGGGCTTTCGACTCCATCGGCACTCGTGGATTTTGCGGACGTGGCCGAGCGGATCAACGCCGCCGTGGTCAACATCGACGCCACCGCGAAAAACGGGTCTCGCGACCCGCAGCGGTTCCGCCGGCCCCGCCTCGATGATCCAGGCGATGCCCCGCCTTCGCGCGACCCGGAGACGCCGCGTCAGGGTTCCGGCAGCGGCTTCATCATCGACCGCGAAGGATTCGTCCTGACGAACAACCACGTCATCGACGCGGCCGATCGCATCGCGGTGACGCTGGCGGACGGCCGGACCTTCCGCGCCGAGGTCGTCGGCGCCGATGCCGCCATCGATGTCGCGCTTCTCCGCATCCCGGCGTCGCCGGATCTTCCTGAAGCGCCGCTCGGGAACTCCGACGAGCTGCGCGTGGGCGAGTGGGTCTGCGCGATTGGCAATCCGCTCGGCTACGTTCACTCGGTGACGGTCGGGGTCGTCAGCTTCATCGGGCGGAAGCTCTTCGATCCGAGCCTGGACGATTACATCCAGACGGACGCGGCGATCAATTTCGGAAACAGTGGCGGTCCACTCATCAATTCCCGCGGGCAAGTGATCGGCATCAATTCGGCCATCAGTTCGCACGCGAGCAGCATCGGGTTCGCAGTTCCGATCAACCAGGCCGTGGTGATTCTGCCGCAACTCAAAACGCGCGGTCGCGTGTCGCGCGGCTTCATCGGCGTGACGCTGACCGACGTGACCCCGGGGTTGCAGCGCGCGCTCGACCTGCCGGTCGCGCGGGGCGCGATGGTGCAGGACGTCAGCCCGCAGTCTCCCGCCGAGCGCGCGGGATTGCGGCCGTACGACGTCATCGTCGACGTGGACGGCCGTGCTGTCGAGACGAACGAAGAGCTGATTCGGGACATCTCCGCGCGGCAACCCGGCACCGTGAGCCGCCTCGACGTCCTGCGTGACGGACGGCGACAGACGCTCACGGTCAAGCTCGCGGAGCGTCCGCGCCGGGGTGATGAGTTCGATAGCCCCGCGGACGCGATCAGCTCGCCGTCACCGTCGCCGAAGGAGGAGCAGCCCGAAGGGCCGCCGCTCGGCATCTCCGTACGCGAGATCGACCGCGGGATCCTGGGTCGCCTCGAGATTCCGGCAACCGTGCAGGGGGTCGTGGTGAGCCGCGTCGAGTCGACGAGCGCCGCCTATCAGGTCGTTCGGCGCGGGCTGGTGATCCTGGAGATCAATCGACGTCCGGTGCGCAGCGTCGCCGAGTACCAGCGCGTCGTCGGCGCGCTTCGGACGGGGGACGCGCTGGCGATTTTCTACTACGATCCTGCCGTCAGACAGCGCGCGCTGGCGACGCTCGTCGTCGAGTAGACGCGCGACATCACGATGAAACCACGCATTCTTGTCGTCGACGACGAGGCGGAAATCCGCCGGTCGGTACGGATGATCCTGGAGTACGAGGGCTATGAGGTCATGGAAGCCTCGAGCGGCCCCGAGGGTGTGGCGCTCGCCGAGCGCGAGTCTCCAGATCTCGTGTTCCTCGACATCAAGATGCCGGGGATGGACGGGCTCGACGCATTGCAGCGGATCAAAAGCGGCAATGAATCCATTCCGGTGGTGATCATCTCGGGTCACGGGACCGTCAGCACCGCGGTCGAAGCGACGAAAGCGGGCGCGTTCGACTTCATCGAGAAACCGCTCGCAAGCGAACGCGTGCTGTTGACGATCAGGAACGCGCTCGACCGGACCCGCCTGGCGGACGAGAACCGATCGTTGAAGCGCGCCGCCGAAGTCCGCCATCAAATGGTCGGCGAAAGTACGTCGCTGCGTCAGGTGTGGGACGCGGTCAAGCGCGCGGCCCCGACGAACGCGACGGTGCTCCTGCTCGGCGAAAGCGGCGTCGGCAAGGAACTGGTCGCGCGGTCGATCCATCGCAACAGCCTCCGCAGCCGTGAGCGGTTCGTGCAGGTCAATTGCGCGGCGATCCCGGAGGAGCTGATCGAGTCGGAGCTCTTCGGCCACGAGAAGGGCTCGTTCACGGGAGCGACCGAGAAGCAGATAGGCAAGTTCGAGCAGGCCGACCGCGGCACGATCTTCCTGGACGAGGTCGGCGACATGAGCGCGAAGACGCAGGCCAAGGTGCTGCGCGTGCTGCAGGAAGGGGAAGTGGAGCGGCTCGGGTCAGCCCGCACGATCAAGGTGGACGTCCGCGTCATCGCCGCCACCAACAAGGATCTCGAACAGGAGCTCGAGAAAGGCAACTTCCGCGAGGACCTCTATTTCCGGCTGAGCGTAATCCCGATCCGGGTGCCGCCGCTCCGCGATCGCCGCGAGGACATCCCTGCCCTGGTGAAGCACTTCGCGGATCTGTTCAGCCGCGACAACAACCGTCGCGCGCCGGAGTTCACGCGCGACGCGCTGAGCTACCTGCAGAAGGCGCGGTGGAAGGGCAATGTTCGCGAACTCAAGAACACGGTCGAACGTCTCATCATCATGTCCCCGGGGCCGAAGATCGACGAGGACGATCTGCGCGAGGTGGTCCGGATCGAAGCGCGGCCGGCAACGGCGGAGACCGACAAGGAACGGCCGGGGACGCTCCGCGAGTTCAAGGAATCCGCCGAGCGCGCGTTTCTCGTCGGCAAGCTGCGCGAGAACAACTGGAACATCTCGAAGACCGCCGAAGTGATCGGGACGCCGCGCAGCAACTTGTACAAGAAGCTCGAACAGTACGGCATCAATCAGGAAGGAGACGGTTAACCGCCGCAGCAGACCAGACGACCGCCCGCCTTCGCGCCTTCGGCGCTTCGGCGGGCAAGCCCGCCACTGGAGATCGTCGCGAAGACGGATCCTTAGGCGGGCTTGCCCGCCGTAGCCCGTAGGGCGGAGGCGGGAGGAAAGTCCGAACTCCGCAGGGCAGTGCGCCGGGTAACGCCCGGTCAGGGTGACCTGAAGGACAGTGGCACAGAAAACATACCGCCCCGACCGCGCGTGTTGCGGAGAGGGTAAGGGTGAAAAGGTGCGGTAAGAGCGCACCGCGCCCGTGGCAACACGGGTGGCAGGCAAAACCCCGCATGGAGCAAGGCCAAATAGGGGGACGCGACGGTCCGCGCGGCGACGCGTGGGCACGTCGAGCGGACGGCCCGTCCGCAGTCTCCGGGTAGGCCGCTGGATCCCGTCAGCGATGACGGGGCTAGAGGAATGGTCGTCGCGCCGAAGCCGCGGGCGTCAGCCCGGGGTGGAGGCGGACAGAATTCGGCTTACGGTCGGCTGCGGCGGCCTTCTTTTCTTCGTTCAACTCCTTTTCTCTTCCATCCACGGAACCGGCGGCCGCCGCCTCTCGTCTAGTGTGGCTATGTTGGTTTTCGACAGAGCCGAGGGCGCGGAATGAGCCGCGCTCCCAGTTACGGCGCAACCGCCATCCTCCATGCCGTCGCATCCGGCAGCCGCTTCGGGTTCGACATCATGGAGGCGACCGGCCTCACCAGCGGCACGGTGTATCCCACGCTCGATAAGCTCGAACAACTCGGGTTGCTCGGATCGCGCTGGGAGTCTGAGACCGCCGCACATCGTGAAGGACGCCCGGCCCGTCGGTACTTTCATTTGACCGCTGCCGGCGCCACGACGCTCGAGGCGGCCCTCAAGAAATACAAGACGCTGCGTCCGGTCAGGATCGATCCGTCCGCGTTCGATCCGATGAAGCCCTGATGGCGCTCCGCACCTCGATCTCGTTGACCCTGGCCCTGATCTGGATAGCGCTCTGGGAAGCGGTCGTTCCCGCCGACCGTCGCGCGACCTGGCGCGATCAATGGCGCGCCGACCTCTGGCACTACTGGGCGTGGCTCTGTACGGCGCGCGTACATCCGATCACCGCTCGCGTTCGCCTGTACCGTCGCGCGTTCGCCGCGCTACCGCACGCGTTCGTCCTCCGCATCCGCGACTGGAGCCCGCACATGATCTCGCACGACCTTCGCTTTGCCTGGCGGATGATCGTCCGCCGTCCTGCGTTCACAATCATCGCCGTCGCCATACTCGGGCTCGGCGTCGGCGCGAATGCCACGATTTTCAGCTGGGTCGAGACCACGCTCCTGCGTCCGCTCCCCGGCGTTCAGGATCAGGATCAACTCGTGGCGTTGCGTGGCACGACGAAGTCGCGAAGCGATCTGTCGTTCTCGTATCCGAATTTCCTCGACCTGCGCGCGGCGCGCCCCGAGGGTCTCGACGACATCATCGCGTTCCGAGGACTCGCGCTCAGCCTGCGGTCGGGCGGCTCAGAGCCGGTGCGTGTCTGGGGAGAGCTCGTCACGCCCAACTTCTTCGACGTCCTCCGCGTGCGCATCGTCCGCGGCCGCGGGTTCACGCCCTCCGATGGACAGACGCCCGGTCGCGAACCGGTAGCGGTGCTGGGTTACCGCGCGTGGCAGCAGATCTTTCAGGGCGACGAGACGCTTGTCGGCCGCACCTTGACGGTCAATGGGACCCCTTTCACCGTCATCGGGATCGCCGATGAAGGATTTCAGGGTTCGCTCGTCGGCGTGGCCCTCGACGTCTTCGTCCCGATCACGATGCAGCGCGCCGTCCTCTCGGGTGACCGGCTTGGCGTCCGCGGCAACTCGTTCCTGCAGGTATTCGGCCGGCTGTCTCCGAACGCATCCATCGCAAAGACGCGCGCATCCCTGTCCGTGATCGGCGCACGGCTGGCGACCTCGTATCCGGATGCGAACGGGGGGCGCAGTATCGGCGTGGCGCCGCTTTGGCGAGACGGCGCGAGCAACCTGCTGCTGCCGGTGATGGCGACGCTGATGGGCGTTGTCGGTGTCGTCCTGCTGATCGCGTGTGCAAACCTCGCGGGTCTACTCCTTGCGCGCGCTGCGGGACGCCAGCGCGAGATTGCCGTGCGGCTGGCGATGGGCGCAAGCCGCTCGCGGCTGATCCGGCAGTTCCTGATCGAGAGCCTGTTGCTCGCCGCGGGCGGCGGTATCGCTGGCATCGCGTTGAGTTACTGGACCGCCGGCCTTCTCCTGACGTTCATTCCGCCGACGCCTTTGCCAATTGGCTTCAGCGCCGGGATCAGTCCGGCGGTGATCGGATTCTCGATCCTCGTGACGTTCGTCGCCGCCGTGGTGTTCGGCCTGGTGCCCGCCCTTCGTGCGTCACGCCCCGATGTCTCGGCGACGCTCAAGGACGCCGGAGCCAGCCTCACGTCAGGAGCTGGTCGCGGACGCCTGCGTCAGACGCTGGTCGTCGCACAGGTGGCGCTCTCGGTCGTGCTGCTGGTATGCGCGTCGCTCTTTGCTCGAAGCCTCCAGCGGGCTCAGGTCTCGGATCCCGGTTTTACGCTTCGTCAGGGCTTGCTCGCCTCGATCGACCTGCTGTCGAACGGCTACGACGAACCCCGCGGAATCGTCTTCTTCCAGCAGCTGCAACAGCGACTCCAGGCGATTCCGGGCATTGAATCGGCGAGCGTGACGGCAGCATTGCCGCTCGACCTCAGCGGCGGCAGCGACATGGGCGTTCGCATCGACGGCTATGACCGAGCGCCGGGCGAGGAGATCACGGCGTACTACAACCGCGTCGGCTCGAGATACTTCGAAACGATGGGGATTCCACTCGTCGCGGGGCGCGCGCTCGACGATCGTGACGTCGACGGTCGAGAGCTCGCCGTCGTGATCAACGAGACGATGGCCCGCCATTACTGGCCGAATCGCAGTGCGCTCGGCGGCATTGTCAGGTTCGGCTCCGGTCCGGCGCGGGTCGTCGGCATCGTCAAGGACGGGAAGTACCGCCGTCTGAACGAGGAGCCTCGCAACTACATGTATCTCGCGGTTTCCCAGTACTACCGGCCCGATCTCGTCGTGTTGGTCCGCACGAAGGGAGATCCTTCGGGCGCGCTTGCCGCCGTGCAGTCGCAAGTGCGCGCTCTCGATCCCGCGCTGCCTCTGTTCGACGTGCGGACGATGGAGGAGCATCTGCAGTTCAGCGTGTTCCTGCCACGCATGATCAGCACATTGCTCGGCTTATTCGGCGTGCTGGCGCTCGTGCTCGCGGTCGTCGGTCTCTACGGCGTCATCGCCTATTCCGTTGCGCAGCGCACACGCGAGATTGGTATCCGCATGGCGCTCGGGGCGGCGCGCGGATCTGTCGTGCGGATGGTGCTGCGCCAAGGCCTGGTGCTGACCGGAGTCGGCCTGGCCATTGGACTGGGTTTGGCCATCGCCGCCGGACGTGTCCTCTCCGGCCAATTGATCGGAATCAGCGCGACCGATCCCTTCAGTTTCATCGCAACCATTGCCGCCTTGATGATCGTCGCACTCGCTGCCAGCGTGATCCCTGCCCGGCGGGCTGCGGCTCTCGATCCGCTGGTCGCGCTGCGCACGCAATAGCGTGCAGCGCCGCGAGCGGGCCGCATCCGGTGTAAGATTTCCGGACCTTCGATGCTGTGCGTGGCTCGTGAGGATACGGGGATGATCCGGCCGCGCCTGCTGTGCACGCTTATTGCTACAGGCGAGAAATGGCCCACTACCTGGTAACTGGCGGCGCGGGATTCATTGGTTCACATCTGGCTGAGGAGCTCGTGCGCCGCGGCCACCGTGTCCGCGTCGCCGACTCGCTCGTCACCGGCAAACGCGCGAATCTCGATCACATTTCCGGCGTGGAGTTCCTCGAGGGAGACCTGGCCGACCTCGCCTTCGCGAAGCGCGCAGTCGACGGCGTCGAATTCGTCCTTCATCAGGCGGCCCTCCCGTCGGTTCCCCGATCGGTCAAGGATCCCGTCACCTCGCACCGGGCAAACGTCGACGGGACACTGAACGTCCTGGCGGCCGCAAGAGACGCAAGCGTGCGCAGGGTCGTGTTCGCCGGGTCCTCTTCAGCCTACGGGGACACGCCAACGCTTCCCAAACACGAAGAGATGCCTTCGAAGCCGTTGTCGCCTTACGCGCTGCAGAAAGTCGTCAGCGAGCAGTACTTGCAATTGTTCTACAAGCTGTACGGGCTGGAGACCGTGTCGACCCGGTACTTCAACGTTTTCGGCCCGCGACAGGACCCATCCTCTCCCTACTCAGGTGTGATTTCGGTCTTCGCGACGGCGCTTCTCGAAAACCGCGCGCCGACGATTTTCGGCGATGGCGAACAGACCCGCGACTTCACCTACGTGGCGAACGTCGTCGCCGGCGTTCTGCTCGCGTGCGAGTCGCCGCGCGCGAGCGGTGAGATCATCAACGTGGCGACAGGCGGTCGAATCTCCTTGAACGTCCTTTTCGAGGCGATGCGCCGGCTGATTGGCGCGGATGTCAGACCTCAGTATGCAGAGGTTCGGACAGGCGATGTTCGTGACTCGCAGGCCGACATCACGAAGGCGGCGGCTCTGCTCGGGTATCAGCCGCATGTGTCTTTCGAGGATGGATTGCGGCTGACCGTCGACTGGTATCGGACCGCCGGCACCGAAACGCCCGCCTGATTCGCTCGGTTTTCTTGATGCGCGCGGGCCCCTCCGCCTCCGCGCGCCCAACATACTCATGCGCGCTACGGCGAGACCTCGCCGTAGCTGGTCGCCTACAATGGCTGCGACCAGCGCAGGCGGGCACCCCCGCGCGCTGCTACGCGCTTCGCGCGACGGCCTTCCGCCTTCGCTGAAGCTACGGCGGACTCGCCGAAGCCTTGGCGGAGGCCTTCGGCCTTGCCACCCGCCGCTGAACCGAGTCGGCGGGCAGCCTGGCGAGAGACATCCAACGTTGACGCCTTGTTTCTCGTTCGGGAGTTTTTTCGTGAACGATATCTTGCGAATCTGGCGCCCGGCGCTGCTGGCACTGTGGCTCGCCTCGGCACTGTTCGATGTGACGCGGGCCCAGGTCGGGCCGTCGCTCTTCGGCGATATGCGATGGCGGATGATCGGTCCGCATCGCGGCGGCCGCACGAAGGCGGCCGCGGGCGTGCCGTCGCAACCCAGCGTGTTCTACGTCGGGGCGGTGAACGGCGGGGTGTGGAAGACAACGGACTATGGGCGCACGTGGACGCCGATTTTCGACGATCAGCCGACCGGATCGGTCGGCGCAATTGCCCTCGCACCGTCGAATCCCGACGTCATCTATGTCGGCAGCGGGGAAGGGCTCCAGCGTCCCGACCTCTCGACCGGCGACGGGATCTACAAATCCACTGACGCCGGGAAGACCTGGACGCACCTCGGCCTTCGCGACGGTCAGCAGATACCGCAGATCATCGTCGATCCGAAGAACCCGGATCGGCTGTTCGTCGCCGTGCTCGGCCATCCGTACGGGCCGAACGAGGAACGCGGCGTCTTCCGATCGACCGACGGCGCGAAGACGTTTCTTAAAGTTCTCTACAAGGATGAGAACACCGGCGGCGCTGACGTCGCCTTCGACCCCGCCAACCCTGACATCGTGTACGCCGTGCTGTGGGAAGCGCGGCAGGGTCCGTGGGAGAACGGCGACTTCGGCGGAGCGGGCAGCGGGCTTTTCAAGTCCACCGACGGCGGCAATACTTGGCGGCCGTTGACCCGCGGGTTGCCGACATTCGATGCGGATGGCCTCGGCCGCATCGGCATCTTCGTGGCGCCAAGCGATTCTCGTAGGTTGTATGCCACGGTCGAATCGACACGAAACGGTGGCTTGTACCGTTCGGACGATGCCGGAGAGACGTGGTACCGCGCGACTGAGGACGTGCGCGTGACGTCACGCGGCGACGATTTTGCCGAGGTCAAGGTCCATCCGAAGAACCCCGACATCGTATACACCGGCAGCATCGTCACGTGGAAGTCGACCGACGGCGGCAAGACGTTCACCGCGTTTCGCGGCGCCCCGGGCGGCGACGACTACCATCGCGTGTGGATCAACCCCGAGAATCCGGACATCCTGATGCTGGTGTCCGATCAGGGTGCGATCATCACGGTGAATGGCGGCCAGACGTTCAGCTCCTGGTACAACCAGCCGACGGCGCAGTTCTACCACGTCAGCACCGACAACGCGTTTCCGTACCGGGTCTGTGGCGGGCAGCAGGAGAGCGGATCCGCGTGCATCGCGAGCCGGGGCAACTACGGCCAGGTCACATTCCGCGAGTGGACACCTGTTGGGGTCGAAGAGTATGGCTACGTCGCGCCCGATCCGCTGAATCCGGACCTCGTCTACGGCGGGAAGGTGTCGAGGTTCGATCGCAAGACCGGTCAGGTGCAGCAAGTGGGTCCGGTCGTGGGGCGGGGCTCGACCTACCGGACCGTGCGGACACAACCGGTGCTGTTCTCACCGATCGACCCGCACACGCTGTACTTCGCGTCGAACACGGTGTGGAAGACGCTCAACGGCGGCCGGACCTGGACGCAGATCAGCCCGGACCTGACGCGCGAGACGTGGGAGCCGCCACCGAACGTCGGCAAGTACATCGGGACGCCTGCCGCGCAGCCGTCGCGGCGGGGTGTCGTGTACACGCTCGCGCCGTCGTACAAGGACATCAACCGGATCTGGGCCGGCACCGATGACGGGCTGATTCACGTGACGGTCGATGGCGGGAAGACGTGGAAGGATGTGACGCCGCCCGAACTGAAACCCTGGGCGAAAGTGTCGGTCATGGACGCTTCGCACACCGATCCTCTGACCGCGTACGCAGCGATCAACACGATCCGGCTCGACGATCTGCGACCGCACATCTACCGCACGCGCGACGGTGGAAAGACATGGGCGCACATCACGAAGGGGATCCCCGACGGCACGATCGTGAACTCGGTCAAGGAGGATCCGGTTCGCAAGGGCCTGCTGTTCGCGGGCACGGAACAGCAGGTGTACTTCTCGATTGACGATGGCGACAGCTGGCAGTCATTGCGGCTGAACATGCCGGCCACATCGATTCGCGACCTGACGATCAAAGACGACGACCTCGTGGTCGGCACGCACGGCCGCGGTTTCTGGATTCTCGACGACATCACGCCGCTGCGGCAGATCGATGCCACGACCGGCGACCGCGATGTCGTGCTCTTCAAACCACAGCAGGCCTGGCGTGTGCGGTGGAACCTCAACACGGACACGCCGCTTGCGCCGGAGGAACCGGCCGGCCAGAATCCTCCGGACGGCGCGGTCATCAACTACTACCTGAAGGCCAAGGCGTCAGGGCCGATCACGCTCGAGATCCTCGACGCCGCCGGTCAACTCGTACGAAAGTACTCGACTGACGATCCGGTGGAACCACTCAAAGACGAGGGGAACGTGCCGGCGTACTGGATTCGTCCGACGATCGTGCTGTCGAACGAGGCGGGCATGCACCGCTTCGTCTGGGACCTCCACTACCCGCGTCCGCAGGGCATGCAGGCAGCGTTTCCCATCGCCGCGGTGTATCGGAATACAGCCCGAGCGCCGCACGGCGTCTGGGCGCAGCCGGGTCAATACACAGCGCGCCTCACCGTTGATGGTAAAACGCTGACGCAACCGCTCGTCGTGAAGATGGATCCGCGCGTGAAGACTCTGCCCACGGTGCTTCAACAGCAGTTCTCGGTCTCCAAGCGGCTTGCCGACGCACTCGATGCATCGGCTAAAGCGATCGAGGAGATTCGAAGCGCCCGCGAACGCGTGAAGCAAAGGGCAGGGTCGGATGCCGCGAACCTCGAGCAGCAACTCGCTGCGCTCGAGGGCCGGGGCGGCGGCGGTCGCGGCGGCGGAGGTCGCGGCGCAACGGCCGGTGGAGAGCCGAGCTTCTCGAGCGTGATGGGTGAACTATCGGGTCCGTACGGTCTGATTCAAGGGGCTGACGTCACGCCGACTGCGCAAGCGCTCGCCGCTGCCGAGCGGGCACTCGCCACGTTCACGACCGTGATGGCGCGGTGGACGACGCTCAAGGCGCAAATGCGGTAGGCATCAGACTGACGCTGGACCGAGACCACAATCCGAGTCGAGCGCCGAACGCCGAGTTTATCCTCGAGCGTACTGACTCAGCTGTAGGGCTTCGTCACACCCTTTTCACTTGACCCGTTGCGGCAACCGCGACACGATGCGGCTCTTCCCGCTCTCGGGTGGCCACGCAAAGGGGGGCACACGATATGGCGTCCCAGATTTCCCTGTCGCAGCTTGGGCCCACCGTCGACAAGGCTGTGAAGGCCGCGCTCGATCGTCATCACGCCAAGGCCAGCAACGGCTTCGTCATCAACCCCGGCATCATCGCCGGACCACTCCTCGACATCGCAACCGACGTCAAGGTCGCACAGAAGATCGCGGAGGAAGTGACGCAGCAGGTGCAGCAGGCCGGAGGTCTCGACGCCGCGGCAGCCACCAAGCCACTCGTGTCCGCGGTGGTGCTCACGCCGCGGGCGATCCTCTGCGGCTTCTTCCCGTACCCCGTTCCGGAGATCATCGTCGGCAAGTAGCGGCCCGCGGTGGTGCATGGAGAGTCAGCCATTAGCGGACGCCGTTCCGCGAGCACGTAGTACGCCCCCGCTCTGCCCGAGCGCCCATCCAGAAATGGAGGGGAGCCGTGTGTTCGGCGTCATGGGCGGCACAGCGACGAGCCCGCTCCTGCTGTACCTGGACAAGCCCACACCGGTCACGACGGAGATCTTGGAGCTCGCCGGGCCGGTGAAGCCGACCGAAGTCTTCCGGCTCGCGGCGCCATGTGTCGAGAGCCAGTGCTGCCATTTCGACGGCCGGGATTGCCGCCTCGTTACCCGCATTGTCCGCATCCTGCCCACGGTTACCGAAACGCTGCCGCCCTGCCGCATCCGGCACGAATGCCGCTGGTTCGCGCAGGAAGCCGGGGCGGCCTGCCAGCGCTGCCCACAGGTGATTACAGACAACTGCAGCCCGAGCGATCAGATGGTCCAGGCGGCGACTCCCGAGCCGATGCCGCCCGCGTCCCCGCCGACGTAGAACGACAGGCGTTGCTTCTCCGCGAGGCGATGTTCGCGTACACCCTTCATGCGCACTGAGCGAGACTCTTTTCACGCTCGCTGTCGTCGAGCGCGGCAACTCTGGTTCGCGTGCTTCGGCGATGCGATCGCTGCGCGTCACGCCGGAAATCGGCCTGATCGTCGACCGGTATCGCTGAAGGAGTGTGACGCCAGTTGACGTTTTCTCACCGCCGGTGAGCGTCGCACGCGCCAACCTTACTGCTCGCCCGCACAACCTGCTCGCGTGCCGCAACTTCCACCGGCACCCTCGATCTCCTCCGGTCCGGCAGCGTCCTTGCCTCAGTCGATGTCGATCTCCGTCGGGCACATCCCTTCAACGTGGTCCGACCTCTCCACCTTGCTCGGTCGGCACGACGGAGATCTTCCTCGTCTTTTTCAACGATTCGCGATCGTCGTCTTGGCGGACGCCGTGGTGGGTTTCCTCTGCCGGTGACGGTCGCACCAGAAGGAGGATCACATGCGTGTATTCGGGATCTGGGTATTGGCCCTGCTGGCCGTGGTCGGCTGGACGCG
>DATAEK010000177.1:0-33626 GCA_036258055.1 Vicinamibacterales bacterium | reverse complement strand
ATCGATGTGATGACCCGCGCGAACTCGAACGGCGGCGTCTACGTGCTCACCGAGTACCAGGAGAAAGGCGGGAATCTCCGCGCGTCCGGCGACTTTCCCTCAAAGGGGTTCGAGGTCCAGGTGAACAACTCGTACGCGCGGGACCCGGTGAAGACCGGCAGCCTCTACCACGTGCAGGATGTCACCGAGGCACCCGCGAAAGACGACGAGTGGTTCACCATGCACATCGTCGTCAAGGGAAACACCATCACCGTCCGGGTGAACGACAAGCAGACCGTCGACTGGACGCAGCCGGCGGATTGGAACGGAGGACGCGAGGGCGCGGGGCGGGCGATCGGCGCGGCCGGCGGCACCATCGCTCTCCAGGCACACGATCCGAATAGCACTGTCTACTACAAGAACATCCGCATCAAACCGCTGGACTGATGGGCGGGAACTTGACCAGGACGGTTACTTCAATCCATTCACCAGTTCCAGTTCGCAGAGCCAACGCACGTAGCTATATGCGTAGGCCTTTGCGTCCGGTGTGAGAACGACCTTTCCGACCTGTGCTCCAACGTCGATCACCCCCGCGGGATCGGCGGGCATGAGCTCTTTCCAGAGTTCGCGATGGCCAGTGGCCAGCTCAATCCGGTAGATTTTGGCTGGGACCCGCTGCCGCGCGCGAACGTACAGAGACTTCCCATCGGCGTTCCACTCAATGGGATCATCCATCGGAGTGATGCCGCGAATCGGTTCAGGCATTCCCCCGTCGATCGGATAGAGCGCGGCTTGCTTGTCTGGACCCCGCGCAACGATGAATCGTCCGTCAGCTGTCACCACGAGGCGGCCAGAGAAAAATGGGGTCGTACCCTGCGGGGTTATTGGACGTGGCAACCCGCCGTCGATGTCCTGTACATAGCAGCGCTGGTCCTGGCTTTCCTCCGCTCCCATGAAAGCTATGTGGCGCCCATCGGGAAGCCAGCTGACCTGGCCGTACCACACGATTGGACCACGGGCAACTGGCCGCGACTGACCGACGCCCGTGGGCACGAGGATCAGCGTTCCCGGCAAGGGGCTTCCCGGCGGGATCGTGGCTGCTGAGGGTAACCGCTCGCCAATGGCCCACTCTGCGTTGGGTGAAAGCGCTCTGGCCATGAGGCCCTCGCCTAGTCGAACAGCCGGTGAGCCGTCTGTCTTGCGCAGATACAACGTATCCGGGCTCCCTGGGGCTCCCCGATACCCGTGCTCGCTGAAGAGCAATGCCGTCCCATCCGCTGAGATCCCGCCGACCTGGCTCCAGCCAAAATACGAAAGATCGCGCTCCGCTGCTGCGCCGGGTGGAATGCCGGCTGCGCCGACTCGGACATCGATCAGCGTGAGCAACGCACGGCCGTCACCAGAAAGATCATCGAGATCGAAGGGACCCGCGTTGCGCCAGAGCACCCGCGTCCGACCAGACAACGTTACGGCAAACAGGGCAAAACCCGAGCCTCTACAGACGCCGCTGAACCAGATCTCATCGCCCCGTGGCGACCACGCCAGGCCATGACTCTTCGCACAGCCACTCACGAGTGTTGTTTTACGACCGGCCAGATCCATGACCGATACCGTGATGCCTTTCAAGGACCCATCGCGGTCATCGAAGAACGCGATCCGATCCCCCTTTGGAGAAATCCTCGCGTGACGGATCGACCCGCCAGGCGCGGACGAATAGAGCACGTGGCCGATCGGATACTCGAGTCGAAACGTTTGGCGTTGGCGGTCCTCGAAGATCGCAAGAAGTTCTCCTCCGTCCGGAGACCAGTCGGCCTGTCGAACGTCGTCGGCAATCACGCGAGGAGTTCCACCGGTTAGAGGTACGCGAGCCAGTGTGCCTCTGCAACCCCTCCCACCATGCTCGAAATCGCAGTCGAGCGCGACAGCGAGCTCTCCTTTGGAGGAGACCGCCAGCAGACCCGCTCCACGCAACCCAAGAGATCTCGATTCAAGGCTATCGACCCGACTGAGGTAGACGTCCTGCGCGTCGCCGTTCCATCCTGCACTGAAGATGAATGTCTGACCGTCTGGCGCAAAGCGCGCGTGGGAAACGAGCCCGCGATGGGGGGCAACCGTAAGGAAGGAGGGGAGTGACGGCCGTTGGTTACGCTCCGCCGTCCGGGTCCCTGTCCGGTGGCCGGCTATGAATGACAGCGCGAGCGCGCCGATCGCTAATACTGCAGCTCCGACAACACTCCACCTCGGATGTGTCGGCACCTGCCGCTGAAGAAACCCTCGTTCGGAGCTGCCACCGGATTGGCCTGGATCGTCCTTTACGAGACCAGCTTCGTTCCCCGCCTCGACGCGATCGTGTCCATTTCGCCACCAGTCATCGAGCTCTGCTTTGAAGGCGTAAATCGATCCCACCTTGTCGTGGAGATGCCGATGAACAGGGAGTCCCCCGCGCTTTTCCCAACGCTGGACCGTGCTCACGTCCCGCTTGAGGTAGGAAGCAATCTCTTTCCAGGAGTCGAGCCTGTCGTCCCCTACTCCCAGACCCATCTTTTCTTCAGAAACGGGGTCAGACACTGTCTCGCTCCCGATCCTGTTGCGGTGGGCCGCATTCTACCCCTCGGACAACACCCACCGCAAAACACCGCACTTGACCGCACGGCAGGGACCTTGCCCCCATGCCGTCAATTGCCTGTTGTCAATTGGGGCACGCGGCCTCACCGTCACGGCCTAAGGCGGCCATGCATCGGCCGAGGCCGAGGATCGATCTCGAGGTGTGGGTTCAAAGAGCCGTCAGCCACTGGGACCGATTCGCGGGAGGACATGAGGAGGTACGATGAAAACGAGTCTCCGTCTCACCACCCTTCTGGTTGTCTTGATTGGGTTGCTGGTCCTGGGGGGCGCCAGGAAGGCACGAGCCGCGAAGGGCTGTTCGGACGCCAGCCTGCGTGGCAGCTATGGTCTCCACGCTACCGGATCGGTCTTGGGCGTCGGTCCTTTTGCTGCCGTCGGCGTGTTCTCTTTCGATGGTGCTGGCCACCTCACTGGAACGCTCACCTCACGAGTCAATGGAAACACCTTTTCCAGAGAAACGTTAACGGGCGCCTACAGCGTTACGTCAGATTGTTTTGTTTCGGACACGTGGAGTTTTAACAGCGGTGAGACGTCGCAGCATGAATCGGTCCTGGTCGACAATGGGAGGGGGTACTTCATCGTCAACACGACCGCCGGCGCGCCCAACGTAATCAGTGGTGCCGCGCAGAAGCAGTCCGTGCAGGGAGAGGAGTAACGGTTGGCGTATCGCCTGTGCGCGAAGGTGAGGCGTCCGGCCTAAAGCGAGAGCGGTGCGGACAGCGGACGGCGGACCGCGACAAGGTCCGGCTGAAGCCGGACGCTACGCCAGCTTCGACTGCAGGCAGTGGAAGAAGCGATCCATCATCATCCGCCCGACGCCTTCGAGCAGGCGTTGCCCCACACGCGCGACGGTGCCGCCGACGTCGGCGGTCGCCGTGACTTCGACGACCGTACGCGTGTCCTGCGGCGACAAGGCGATCAACGCTGTGCCCCGAACGAAGCCGGTCCGTCCGGTGCCCTGCATCACCAGACGATACGAGGACGGCGGGTTCTTGTCCTCGATGCCGATCGTTGCCCCGTAATTTCCTGTGACGGCCGCGATTGAGACGACCAGTTCAGCCTGATACCGATCCTCGCCGAGGTCGCGCAGCTCGCGGCAACCCGGGACACAGCTCGCCACCGTACGCGTGTCCATCAGCAGGTCCCATACGCGAGCCTGCGGCGCATCGAAGACGTACGACGATTTCAGTTCCATCTAGACCGGGGGGCTTCGCCCCGCCGGACCCCCCATCGCCGTCGCTCGCCGGGACCCCGTCGCCCCGCTCCGCTTCGGCGGGCGCGCCCGTGGCGCGCCTGGCCCGTTACGTCGGCCCGTCGCGAGCGAGTACAAGATTCTCGTCGCGAGCCGCACAACAGTCTACTGTTCATCCAGATCGCTGTCCGCTGCGCGCGGGCGGCTGTCCGCTATTCGCGGCAAGCGGTCGCGCTGAATCGACGGATCGCTTTGGCCAGTGTATGTCGCACCTGACGCGGCCCTCGGGTGCTGAGCCCGCTCACGCAAGGTCTTGGGCTTGCGCAGACGCTCGGCCAGCTGCTCGAGGCTCACGAGATTGTGCACCGGCAGAAAATCGTCGACGTGCCTGAGCGCTGCGTTCATGCCGCGGGTCAGCGGCTCGTAGGTCGCCGAACCGAGGAGCGGGTTCAGCCAGACCAGCCGCCAGCAGCTGCGCCGGACACGCGCAATCTCGCGCGACAGCAACTCCGGATCGCCGCGGTCCCAGCCGTCGGACACAATCAGCACCACCGGGCCGTTGCGCATCACCCGCCGCGCCGAGTGCAGATTGAACGCGCGAAGCGCTTCACCGATGCGCGTCCCGCCACCCCAGTCCTCGACCGACTGCGACACTTTCCGCAACGCGCCGGCCGTACCGCGCTCGGCGATGAGCCGCGTTACGCGGGTCAGACGGGTCGCAAACAGGAAGCTCTCGACGCGCCTCGCTCCGCGGGTCAGTCCCCACACGAAGTGGAGCAGCATCCTGCTGTACCGCTCCATGGATCCGCTGACGTCTGCGAGGACGACAATTGGACGCGCCTTGTCCACACGCTTCCGTTGTGGCACGTCGACGAGCTCGCCGCCATGTTTCATGTTGCGTCCGAGGATGCGCCGGAGGTCGACAGCGCCCGACCGCCCGGCAGACCAGCGACGGGTCCGGCGCACACCGAGCTCCCATCCGAGCTCCGCCAGCGCCGCTTCGGCGGCAGTCATTTCTTCGGGTGTGAAGTCGGCGAAGTCCTTCGTCCGGCTCACGTGAGCCGGGCTGTACGCGCCGACTGCCAGCCGCGGTGCGCCCGCCGACGCGTCAGACAGGTCCTCCAGCGTGACCGGCACCGCAGGCACTTTTGTCGACACAACGCGCGCCCGTTCGCCGAGCGAGAACAGCGGCAGGCCGCCTGCGGTCTCGGCGTGCGCGCGCCAGAACAGATCGAAGGCTTCATCGAAGCGTGCGAGGTCGTCGTGGCGATGCACCAGCAGCGCCTTGAGCGCGGCCCGGACGTCCGTTCGGCTGCCAACGCCCACCCACTCGAGCGCAGACACGCTGTCCAGCACCCGGCCGGTGTGCACGTCGAGGCCCGCCCGTCGCAGGACGCGGGCGAACAGCAGAAGATTGGAGACGAGGGCGCTCTCGGTCACGAGTGCGCCACGGTGGCGCGGCTGAGCGCCCGGTTCAGGAGCATCTGCAGGCGCTCACCGCTGACGGCTTGAATGTCTTCCTGATGCTTGAGCAGCACGCCGAGCGTTTCCGCGACGACGTCCGCCTCGAGCACCTGGCGATCGAGCGCGACCAGCGCGGCAGCCCAGTCCAGCGTCTCGGACACGCCCGCGGGTTTGTACAGCTCGATCGTTCTAAGCTCCTGCACGAACGCCGCAACCTGCTGCGCGAGCCGCTCGGACGCGCCGGGCACCTTCGCTGACAGGATGCGGTACTCCTTGTCGAAATCCGGATAGTCGATCCACCAGTACACGCATCGCCGTTTCAGTGCATCGTGCACCTCGCGCGTCCGGTTCGACGTGATGACCACCACCGGAGGCGTCGCCGCGCGGATCGTGCCCAGCTCCGGGATCGTGACCTGAAAATCCGACAGCAATTCCAGCAGGTATCCCTCGAACTCCTCGTCGGCGCGATCGATCTCGTCGATGAGGAGCACCGGCGGACGCTCGCCAGTCATCTCGAGCGCGCGCAGCAGCGGACGCTTGATCAGAAACGGCGCGGTGAAGAGTTCCCGGGCAGCCGACGCGCGATCGAGCTCATGGGCCGCGTCCAGCAATCGGATCTCGAGCAGCTGCCGCGGGTAATTCCACTCGTAGCAGGCGTGGCTGATGTCGAGACCCTCATAGCACTGCAGTCGAATGAGCTCCGTGCCGAGGGCCGCAGCGAGAACTTTCGCTACCTCGGTTTTGCCAACGCCCGCCTCGCCTTCCAGGAAGAGCGGCCGCTGCAATCGAAGCGCAAGGTAGATCGAGACGGCGAGGCCGCGATCGGCCATGTAGCGCTCGGCGGCGAGCGCGCGCTGCAGATCTTCGACGGACCGCGTGAGGGGAAGGGTCTCGGCCGGCGACATCGTTGGAGGATTCTCCCTGGTCCGGCCAAAGCCGGACGCTACAGTGGCGTCGAGTCCGGCTCAAGCCGGACGCTACGACGCTACGACGCACGCGTAACGGCAGCCGAGAGCGCGCGCTTGACGTAGACCGGCGCGACGGCCTTCCGGTACTCCGCCGAGGCGAAGAGATCGCCGTTCGCGTGATCGCCGACGTCGTCGAGGGTCCGCGCGGCAGCCGCCGCGATCACCGCCTCAGTCGCGGCCTGATGGACCAGGGCGTGCTCGACTGCCGGAAGCCGGCGAGCGTGCGGGAGCAGACCGCCGAGCGCGACGCTCGCGGCCGAGCAGGTGCCCTGGCGCACGATGACGAGCGCCGCGGCGCCGACGACCGCATACCGCGACGCCGGGTGCGAGAACTTCGCGTACGCCGAGGCCTCACCGCGCCCTGCCGCCGGAACGACGACAGCCGAAACGATTTCGTCGTCGGCGAGCGCGGTCATCATGATGCCGGTGAAGAAGTGCGCCGCATCGATCGTGCGCTCGCCGTGCGGTCCGACGACGTGGATGTGGGCGCCGAGGGCGACGAGAACCGTCGGCAAGTCGGACGCGGGATCCGCGTGCGCGACGTTGCCGCCGATCGTTCCGCGGTTTCGGACGGCGGGGTCACCGACCAGGGCGGCTGCCTCTGCAAGCGCGGCCGCCGAACGCCGCAGTTCTGCCGATGCGGCCAGCTCCGCATGCGTCGTGAGCGCGCCGATCCGCAGCGATCCATCGCTGACCGCAATCCCCCGCAGCTCGGGAACGCGCCCGATGTCGATGACGGCGGTTGGCATCGCCAGCCTGAGCTTCAGCAACGGAATCAGGCTGTGACCGCCGGCGAGGAGCTTGGCGCCTGGATTGGCCGCGATCAGCTGTTGTGCCTCGGAGAGCGAACGCGCGCGGTGATAGTCGAAGTCTGCGGAATACATGTCACGCACCTTTGCGCTGCATCGCACGCCACACCCGCTCGGGCGTCAGCGGCATCTGAATCGATGAAACCTTGAATGGCTCGAGCGCGTCGATCACCGCGTTGTAAACGGTGCAAGTGGACGCAATCGTGCCGGCCTCGCCGATGCCCTTCACGCCGAGGGGGTGATGCGGCGACGGCGTCACGGTCGAGAGCACTTCGAGATCGGGCAACACGTCGGCCCGCGGAATCGCATAGTCCGTCAACGATCCCGTGAGCAGTTGACCGTTCGCGTCGTAGACGGCGCCTTCCCACAACGCCTGACCGATGCCCTGGACGACTCCGCCGTGCACCTGTCCTTCGACGATGACTGGATTGATCTGCGGCCCGCAGTCGTCAACGGCGACGTAGCGCTTCAGATCCACGCGGCCGGTCTCCGGATCGATTTCGACGACGGCGACGTGCGCCCCGAAGGGATACACGAAGTTCGGAGGATCGTAGAAGGACGTCGCCTCGAGCCCCGCCTCCATGCCCTCGGGAAGGTTCCAGGCGACGTTGGCCATGAGAGCGATGTCCTGAATGGTCTTGTGCCGGTCGGGTGATCCCTTCACGAAGAACTTCCCGTCGGCGTAGTCGATGTCTTCGACGGCAGCTTCGAGCAGATGCCCCGCGAGCAGCTTGGCCTTCTCCTTGATTTTACGGGTGGCGACCGCGAGGGCGGCGCCACCCACGGCCGTCGTTCGACTTCCGTACGTGCCCCACCCCATCGGCGTGTTGTCGGTATCGCCGTGCACGACCTTCACGTCGCCCACGCCGACACCGAGCTCGTCGGCGACGATCTGCGCGAACGTCGTCTCCTCGCCCTGACCGTGCGGCGACGCGCCGATGAACACGTTCACCTTGCCGGACGGATGAAATCGTACGATCGCGCTTTCCCAGAGCCCTCCCTGGAATCCGACCGCCCCCGCAACCTGTGACGGCCCGAGACCGCAGATCTCGACGTAGGTCGAGACGCCGATGCCGAGATACTTGCCCTTCCCTCGCCCTGCCTTCTGCTCGGCGCGAAGCGCGTCGTAGTCGATGTGCTTCAGCGCTTTGTCGAGGGCACCCTGATAGTTCCCGCTGTCGTACTTGAGGCCGGTGACAACGTCGTGACCATTGCTGAACGGTGGGATCAGATTGCGCCTGCGGACCTCCACCGGATCGACCCCCACCTTGTCGGCGAGCAGATCGATCATGCGCTCGAGCATGAACGTGGCTTCCGGACGGCCGGCGCCTCGATACGCTTCGACCGGCGTGGTGTTCGTGTAGACGCCGTAAACGTCTTCCTTCACCGCCGGAATCGTGTAGGGGCCCGAGAGCATCAGGCCGTGCAGGATCGTGGGGATACCGGGCGCAGCGGTGGAGAGATAGGCGCCCATGCCCGCCCACACTGTGCAGCGCAATCCCGTGATGCGACCGTCCTTCGTCGCCGCCAGCTCCACCTCCTGCACGTGGTCACGGCCGTGCGTTGTCGACACGTAGTTCTCCGATCGCGTCTCGGTCCACCTGACGGGGCGTCCCAGCTTCATCGAGCAGAAGACCGCGATGAAGTCGCCCTGAATCTGTGGAATCTTGCTGCCGAACCCGCCGCCGACCTCCGGCGCAATCACCCGAAGACGATCTTCGGGAACGCCGGTGACCAGCGACATCACGAAACGCACGATATGCGGGTTCTGCGTCGTGTTCCAGAGGGTCAACTCGCCGGTCGGGGGCACGTAGTGCGCGAGCGCGCTCCGCGGTTCCATCGCCGTCGGGATCAGGCGTTGCTGAATGATGCGGTCCTTGACGACCACCTCGGCGTTCTTGAACGCAGCGTCGATGTCGCCACCAGCGACGGTCCAATGAAACGCGACATTGTCCGGCGCCTCGGAGTGAAGAACCGGAGCACCCGGCTTCGCCGCAGCCTCCGGATCGACGACGGCCGGCAACGGTTCGTAGTCGACGTCGATCAGATCGAGCGCGTCGTATGCCTGGTACGGCGTGTCGGCGACCACGACTGCGAGCGCATCGCCCACGAACCTCACGATGTCTTTCGCCATCGTCGGGTAAGGCGACGTCTTCAGGTTACTGTTCGGCAAGAGCCAGCAACATGGGATCGGGTTCAACGCGCTCTCGCTGTCGGCGCCGGTGAACACATCGACCACCCCAACGGCGGCTTTGGCGCGGGAGGCGTCAATCCGCTTGATGCGGGCGTGCCCGTGCGGACTTCGAAGAACCGCGGCGTGGAGGATCCCGGGCAGCGCGATGTCGTCGGTGAAGCACGCGATCCCAGTCATCAGGCGTGGATCCTCGCGCCTGCGGATGCCGGATCCGAATACGCGCGACGGTGTGACCGCGGCGGTCATTGTCTGCCTCCTGCCGGCGCCGGTTTCGCTTGCGCGAGCGCGGCAGCCTGCTGAACCGCCCGGACGATGTTGTGATAGCCCGTGCAGCGGCACAGGTTGCCCTCGAGTCCGTGCCGGATCTGGTTCGCATCCGGCGTGGGATTCGTGCGCAGCAGTTCGTGCGCGGCGAGCAGCATTCCCGGCGTGCAGAAACCACATTGCAGGCCGTGACTCGCCCAGAACGCTTCCTGGAGATGATGCAGCGTGCTTCCCGATGCCAGACCTTCGACCGTCGTGACTGACGCGCCGTCAGCCTGCACCGCAAGGCACGTGCAGGACTTCGCAGCCACCCCGTCCAGCAGGACCGTGCATGAGCCGCACTGACTCGTATCGCAGCCGACCTTGGTGCCGGTCAGCCCTGCCGTGTCGCGAAGGAAGTGCACGAGCAGCATTCGCGGCTCGACCTCCCGGCTGAAAGCCTTGCCGTTGACCGTAATCGTGACGGGAAGCTTCATGACGTCTCCCTCGGCTGCACTGGCCGCGGTAAATGAGGTTGGGGGAGAATGCGAATCTTAGTAACCCGCCATCAAGTAGTCAAAGCGGATCCCTGATTCTAGCTCAGCTCATCCGTGATAGGCTGCACACCTAAGCCAATCAATCTCGAGGACCGGGCTCGCAGGCGCTGGGCGCCGATTCCGATTGATCTGTCGACTGGAGGCATAGATGAGATCGGCCGTGATGTGCATCGTGTTCGGCCTGGGGTTCGTCATAACGTCGGCGGTGTCCGCTCAAACGGCAGCGACCGCGAGCGCAACGGACCTTTACCATGTCCATTTCGTCAAAGCGGCACCGGGACAGGCCGCGGCGCTCGCCAAGGCGATCGTGGTCCCCGACAAGACCCAGCCGATGCCCGAGCACTTCCTCGTGCTACGCCATCAGGAAGGCGATGACTGGGACTACGCGGTCATCCAGCACCTGGGCCCGAAGACGGAGATTACCGTCGCGCCCTCGACGCGGACTGCGGAACGCGATCTCCGGGCCTGGCACACCGATACGTTCGTGACCGGACCGTCATGGGCGGAGTTCACCAAGCAGATGGCGATCGGCGGTGCGGCCGCTTCCAACGTCGTCTACATCGTCGGTGTGCATCGTCCCGTGCCGGGGCATGGCGATCAGCTGTCCAAGTCGCTCAATGCCGCCCCTGCCTCGACCAAGGTCCAGACCGGCAACATATTCCTGCAGCACGTCGAAGGGAGCGAGTGGTCGTTCATGACGATCACCCGATACAACTCGTGGCAGGACGTCGCGGCGGAACGTACGGAGGCAGCGGCGGCGGCGCCTGCTGCAGGCGGCTGGGCCGACATCCGCCAGCATTCCGCGTTTCACCGCGACACGATCGCCGATCGGATCTTCCCGGTGAGGTAGCGTCCGCCTTCAGCCCGGACCGGTCTGAGGCGTCCGACTTCAGCCGGACCGGGTTCGCTTTTCCCAAATGCGTACGAACGGTGCAACGCGGATCCTCGCTGTCAGCGTACTCGTCACCGCGGTGCTCTACGTCGTGCCGTTCGGCCGCACGATCGCGTGGCCGCTCGTGCTGATTTCAACGCTGGCTCACGAGCTCGGCCACGGCCTGACCGCGGCGCTCCTGGGCGGAGAGTTTCACGCGCTCCGCATTCAACCCGACGCGAGCGGTGCCGCACTCTGGAGCGGGGCGTTCGGGCGCGTCGGCGTGGCGACCGTCGCTGCGGCCGGACTCCTCGGACCCGCCGCTGCAGCGTTCGTCCTCCTGGCGGTCGGCCGGGACCCTCGACGCGCGCGAGCTGCGCTTGGCATCCTTGGCGTGGGCCTCTACGTGATTGCGCTCGTCGTCGTCCGCAATCCATTCGGCCTCGCCTTCACGGTGCTGCTCGGCTCGGTTCTCCTGCTCGTGGCGGTTCGATTCCCTGCCGCGTCCCAGACCGTGGTCATCCTTCTCGCGGTACAGCTAGCGCTGTCGGTGTTCTCGCGCAGCGACTACCTCTTCACGCGCACGGCGCTCACCACGGCTGGACCCAAGCCGTCCGATGTGGCCGTGATGGCGCACGCGCTGTTCCTGCCGTATTGGTTCTGGGGCGCGGCGTGTGGGGTTCTATCGGTCGTGATCCTCTGGGCGGGCGTGAAGATGTTTTTCCGCGGGAGGTCCGGCTAGAGCGGCTGCTACCGAGCCTTGACCGTCGGGCCGGGAGGTCTTGACGCCGGTGGCCGGACGCCGCATGCTCTTGCCGGCGCCGGTCCGCGCCGAACCTCCAAGACTCCACCCCGGCCGGAGTCCTTCGCGAGGCAAAGGGGGGCATACTCCCGGATCAATATCGTCGATCCTTTGCGTCACCATGCGAACTGCCGGGGAGACGCGCGTGGTGCGCCGAGAGGAGATGACGATGACCCGACAGAAGGACCTCAAGCGCCTCGTTCGCGCTCGCATGAGAAAGACGGGTGAAGCCTACACAGCAGCCCGTGTTCACATCATCCGGAAACCCAAAACCACGACAAGGGTCAGCCAGATTCCGATTGTGCCTGACTCTCTGCCGGACCCCAGGGAATACGCTGCGCTCGCGGGGATGAGCGACGCCTCACTGAACCAGAAGACCGGGCGCACGTGGGAAGAATGGGTGCGCGAGCTCGACGGCCATGACGCCAGGCGGATGTCGCACCGCGACATCGCAGCCCTGGTCAGCGCCAAGTACAAGATCGATGGCTGGTGGTCGCAGACGGTAACCGTCGGCTTCGAGAGAATCAAGGGGCTCCGCGCCCGCGGTCAGCGTCGCGACGGCACGTACGAGGCGAACAAGTCGCGCACGTTCGACGTCCCGGTGACGACGCTGTTCGAGGCCTGGGCCGATGCGCGCGTCCGGCGACGATGGCTGGGCGACGCGGAGGTCAACGTACGCACGGCGACGAAAGCAAAGTCGATGCGATTGGGTTGGCCTGACCGCAGCATCATCGCGGTGGGGTTCACTGCGAAGGGCAGGTCGAAGAGCTCGGTGGCTCTGTCGCACAGCAAGCTGCCCGATCGGCCCACGGCGGATCGCCTCAAGCAGTACTGGTCGGAGCGGCTCGATGCCCTCGGCAACGTACTGACGACACGGTAGGAACGACGTCGGACCGCTGAAGCCGGACGCTACAGGTTCGGCGTCCGGCTTTTCAGCCGGTCTGATTCAGGGGGCGCCTCAAGGTGCCGCGTGATGTGCTTTGCGCGCGGTCTTTCGTCGTCGTGCCGCGATCGCGCCCAGACCCGACGCCAGAAGGAACAACGATGCGGGCTCGGGAATGGTGTTCAGGACCAACTGCCGGGACCCTGTTAGAGCCGTTGAGAACAGGAAAACGCCTTCTGTCGCGCCCGGCACGCTCAACGTTGTGAGAGCCCCGCCAACAGCAAAATCTCCACCAAGCGCGGACTGGAGGGCAGCAAGGGCTGCAGAGTTGAGAGAGATGCTGACGACACTTTCGTTGTTGGCGGGGCTCACCGACGTAGAGCCAAAAAGCGTCCCGGAACCCAGGTCGTTGTAGATCGCGATCTGACCCGACCCGCTGGCGGTCAGCGCCGCAATCGAGGTCGACACGTCGAAGATGCCGAGAATCTCAGTGGGATTGGGGCTTCCGTAGGCAGGGTTAAAAATCTGAAGAGTCGCAGACTGGAGGGTACCGCTGACACCTGTGAGCGGGAAGACAAAGAAGCTGCGATGCTCGTTGTTCGCCGCATCATCGCCCGTCCCGTAGTTCGTGATAGCGGCACTGTGAGATCCCGTGGAATCCCACCAGCCAAAACTCGTTGAGTTGATGATGATCGTGGCGGCGTCGGCTGAACCGGCTCCTGCCAGAACACCGCAGGCGACAACGATCACCACCCGCATGAAACCAAAAGTTCTTCTGGGCATAGAGTCCTCCTCGCCGTGAGATTGCCGAGCAATCGCCGGTCGACATGGCGCGGAGGAGAGTCTGAAGCCGGACTTTATTTAGGCCACACGACGCCCTGCTCCTTCGCCACGGGACCGATCCCCTTGTAGACGAACTTCTGCAGCCGGCGCCCCTCGTAGGTCTCTGTCGTGAAGATGTTCCCTTTCGAATCGGTTGCGATGCTGTGGACGGCGAAGAACTGCCCGGGCTGACGGCCGCCGTCGCCGAAGCTCGTGAGAATCTCCATCGTGTCGCGCTGAATCACGTAGATCTTCTCGTTCTTGCCGTCCGCGAGGTACAGGTACTTCTGCTGCGGATCCTTCGAGAACGCGATGTCCCAGACCGAGCCGTCACCGAGCGTCTTCGTGGCGACGAACACTTCCTTCACGAACGTGCCGTCCGCTTTGAACACCTGGATGCGATCGTTGGGCCGGTCGCACACGTACAGCAGACCGTCATTCGAGAGATCCGCGCAGTGGACCGGATTGCGGAACTGCTTCGCGGGCGGCGCCGCCGGATCGTAGCGTCCGAGGTTCGTGTCGTCCGGCTTGTTGCCGTACGCACCCCAGTAGCGCTTGAACTTCCCGGTATCGGCGTCGATGACGACGATGCGCTTGTTGCCGTAGCCATCGGCGACATAGGCCTCGTTGGCCTTCGGATCGACGAAGATCTTCGCCACGCGGCCGAAGTTCTCCATGTCGTTGCTGCCGCTGCTCTTCCCCTGATGACCGATCTGCATCAGGAGCTTGCCGTTCCGCGTGAACTTGAGGATGTGCGCGTCCTTCGCGTCGTTGCCGCCAATCCAGACGTTGTCCTTGTAGTCGATGAAGATGCCGTGGTTCGAGAGCGGCCACTCGTAGCCCTCACCAGGTCCGCCCCAGTGACCGACCAGATTGCCCGCCGGATCGAACTCGAGCACTGGTGGCGCCTTCGAACAGCACGCGCCGGCAGGCGGGTTCTCGTCGGCCGCGGCCTCAGTCGGGTTGAGTCGATCGCGGCGATGCACGATCCACACGTGATCCTGCGCATCGACGCCGAGTCCGATGGTCTCGCCGAGCACCCAGTGATTCGGCAGCGGCTTCGGCCAGAACGGGTCGACCTCGAACCTCGGCGCCTGCACGGTCTTGTTGCTCTGCGCCGCTGACGCGCGGTCGAGCGCGCTCTCTGCGAGTCCAAGGCCGAGAATCGCCACGACGAACGCTGCACCGATGCCGAGATTCCGTCTGCTCGCCATCATCGACCCCCGCCCTGCGCGACGAACTTCTGCAGGCGTTTGCCTTCGAACGTCTCACCCGTGTAGACGTTCCCCTTCGAATCGAGCGCGATGCTCCCGACGCCGTAGAAGTACCCGGGCCATCGTCCGCCGTCGCCGAAGTTCGTGACAACCTCCAGGGTGTCGCGCCGGAGCAGGAACACCTTCTGATCCTGACCGTCCGCGACGTAGAGGAACTGCTGTTGCGGGTCGCGCGAGAACGCTACGTCCCATGCCGCTCCTTCGCCGAGCGTCGCTTTCGAGACGATCCCTTCCTTCACGAACTTGCCGTCCTTCTGAAACACCTGGATGCGATTGTTCTTCCGGTCGCACACGTAGACCATGCCGTCCTTCGACAGCTTTACACAGCTCGGCGCGCTGAACTGCTTCGCTGGCGCGGCAGCTGGATCGTAGGCGGCGAGGTTTGCGTCATCCGGCTTCGCGCCGTAGGCGCCCCAGTGCCGCTTGTAGGCGCCGGTCTGCGCGTCGAAGACGACGATGCGGCGGTTGGTGAGCCCGTCGGCGACGTAGACCTCGTTCGCCGCGGTATCCACATCGATCGCCGTCGGCCGGTTGAGGGCGTCGGTGCTGTTGCTGTCACCGGTCTTTCCGGCGTGGCCGATCTGCATGACGAACTGGCCGCTGCGCGAGAACTTGAGGACGTGCGCGTCCTGCGGACCCGGTGCGGCGCCCGATCCTCCGCGGCCCGCAGCGCCCGCTGCCGGCGTGCCGCCGGCGCGTCCGGCCCCGCCGCCACGCGCTGGTCCGGCTTCATCCGACGTGCCGCGCGCGGCTGCGAGCGGATTCGGCGGTCCCGATGCGGTAATCCACACATTGCCCTTCGCGTCCACCGCAATCCCACCTGGCGAGAGCGGCCACTCGTAACCCTGCCCGGCACCGCCCCAGTGGCCGACGAGATTGCCCGCCGGATCGAACTCGAGGACCTGCGGCGCCGGCGCGCAGCAGGCTTCCGCACTCGGCGGATCGCCGACCAAGCCGATCTCGGTCCGCGCGTTCAACGAGTCCGCGCCGCGGTGAACAACCCAGATGTGGTCCTGCGCGTCAACCGCGACACCGGTGATCGATCCGAACAGCCAGTGATTCGGCAGCGGCTTCGGCCACATCGGATCGACCTTGAATGCCGGTGCACCGCCGCGCCCCTGCGCGACCGGTACGGACTGCAACCGGCCAAACGCGAGACCGCCGACCAGAACTGCCGGGAGTCCGACCTGGAACACGAGCTTCCGGTTCGATTTCATGTCGGCAATACCTCAGCGTTGCAGCGCCGCGATGACACCAGGCAATCCGGCATTTGCCATGTGCCCTTTTCCATTTACCATCGCACGATGCGTTTTCAGCATCGTGCGCGCGCGCAGTATACACTGCGACCGATGCTGCGCACACCGTCCCGGACATTCGCCGCGATCGCGATTGTTGCCGCGACGTTGACGGCCGGCGGACTCGTCCGGGCTCACGACATCCCGGCGGACGTCCTCGTGCAGGCCTTCGTGAAGCCGGAGGGGCGAACGCTGCGGATCGTCGTGCGCGCGCCGCTCCGTGCGATGCGGGACATCGAGTTTCCCCTGCGTGTCACTGGCAACCTCGACTTCGGCCGCGCCGATCGGACTCTCAGAGACGCCGCCGTCCTCTGGATCGCGAACGATCTCCGCGTGTACGAGGAAGGGGAACAGCTGCCAGCGCCCGAGCTCGTCGCGGTGATGGCGTCGTTGCCGTCCGATCGATCGTTCGGTTCGTACGAGCAGGCGGTGACTCACCTGAACGGTCCGCCGCTCCCGGCGGCGACCGAAGTCTATTGGGATCAGGTGCTGCTCGACGCGATCTTCGACTATCCCATCCGCTCCGATCGCGCACGCTTCTCGATCGATCCGGCGCTCGCCCGGCTCGGCGTGCGGGTGACGACCTCAGTGCGCTTTCTGCCGCCTGCCGGTACCGAGCGGGCGTTCGAGTTCTCCGGCAATCCCGGGCTCATCCGGCTCGATCCACGCTGGCGTCAGGCGGCGTTGAGCTTTGTGCAGCTCGGGTTCCTGCACATTCTCGATGGCACCGATCACCTGTTGTTCCTGGTGTGCCTGGTCATCCCGTTCCGGCGCATCCGATCGCTCGTCGTGATCGTGACCGCGTTCACCGTCGCGCATTCGATCACGCTCATCGCCGCAGCCTATGGCGTCGGACCATCCGCACTCTGGTTCCCACCGCTCATCGAAACGCTCATCGCCGTGTCCATCGTCTACATGGCGCTCGAGAATATCGTTCTGGGTGCTCGTGGGGCCCCACCCCCACTCGCCGCAGCCTCGCGCCTTCGCGCTCGGCTGCAGCCGCAGGCGCTGCTGATTCCGCGACATCTCTCACGTTCGGCTTCATCCCAGCCCGGCCAATCTGCTCTGGAGGCGAATGTCCGGCGCCGCTGGATGATCACCTTGGCGTTCGGACTCGTGCACGGCTTCGGCTTCTCGTTCGCGCTGCGGCAGTCGCTGCAGTACGCGGGCTCGCACCTGCTGACCTCGCTTCTGTCTTTCAACGTTGGAGTGGAGCTCGGACAACTCCTCGTCCTCGCGCTGTTCGTGCCCGCGCTCCATCTGCTCTTCAAGTACGTGGTCACCGAGCGGACCGGGGGGATCATTCTCTCGGCGATCGTGGCTCACACCGCGTGGCACTGGATGACGGAACGCTGGCAAGCGCTGAAGCAGTTCGCGCCGCCGGCGATCGATCTCGCGACCATGACGATCGCTGTGCGCTGGCTGATGGGGCTGGTGATCGCGGCGGGTGTGATTTGGCTGCTGATGACCCTGACGCGCCGGAACTCGACGCTCGGGGCTCGGGAGTCGGCGCTCGGAGTCGGGGGCCGGCTGAAGCCGGACGCTACCGGGACTCGGGGTCCGGCTGAAGCCGGACCTCGATCGCGAACTGCCGACAGCTGACCTACCTCCTACCTCCCGTTTTCCGTCGTCTTGCTCTCTTCCGGCAGCGCGAGCGCCACGAGCGCGGTGTTCGCGGCGGAGCCGATCGCGAAGACGACGTACTGACGTCCCTTGTGCATGTAGGTCATCGGCACGGCGGTGGTCTTCGAGGGAATCGTCACCGCGCCAACCTGCTTGCCCGAGGTCTTGTCGACGGCGTACAGACGTGGCTCTCCCGTCGGCGGTCCGCCACTCCGGCCGGTGCCGTAGATCATCAGGGTCTTGGTCGTGATGACCTGCCCCTGCCCGTTCCCCGGTGGCGCGGGCGGCAGCTTCACTCCAGCGAACAACGGATCGTTCGACGTCACCGGCAGGAGCTGCCCGCCGTTCGGCGTCCACCACGCCTTGTCCCCCGTATTCATGTCGTAGGCGGTGATACCGCCGAGCTCCTTGGGCTTGACGATCGAGACGCCGCCGATCACCCTCGTAGCCGTGCGGCTGCTGCCAGCGCCGCCACGACCGCCAGTCGATTGTGGTTTCTGATATCCGGAGGGCGCTGGCAGCGCGCCCAGGAGACCGCAGCTGTCGTGGGCCGAGCTGTAGCGGAACTCGGAGCACGGATCCTTTGCCAGCTCGATCGTCGTGAGGCCGGTCTGGGCCGCGACGAAGAGGAATCCCATCTCCGGATCCGCCGCGACCCCGCCGTCGATGTTCACGCCGCCGCTGGCGCCAGGCGCGTACCACGAGCAGTCGTACTGGCTGCTGCCGTCGCGGGCGGAGCCGGGAATGAAGTACGGCCCCATGCGACAGCGCTTCGCGAGCTTGAGCGCGGCTTCTTTTATCTCGGGCGTGTAGTCGATCAGATCGGATTCCACGAGCCCCTGCTGCGCGTACGGTGCCGGCTTGCTCGGAATCGGCTGCGTCGCGGCGGTCTTCTCGCCCGGCACGTCGCTCTGCGGCACCGGCGTTTCCGGCATCGGCCAGATCGGTTCGCCGGTGACGCGATCGAACACGTACAACCACCCTTGCTTCGTGCTCTGGGCGACGATCTTGCGGCGCTGCCCGTTGACCGTCACGTCGAGGAGGTTGGGTGCCATCGGGTTGTCGTAGTCCCAGATGTCGTGGTGCACGAGCTGGAAGTGCCACTTCCGCTTGCCGGTCTTGACGTCGAGCGCGATGAGGCTCGTGCCGAAGAGATTGTTGCCGGGACGATGGCCGCCATATTCGTCCATGAGCGGCATGCCGACCGGAATGTAGACGAGACCGAGCTCAGGATCGGCGGAGTACGGCGCCCACGCATCGACCTTTCCGACTCCGGGTGTTCCAGGTTTCGTGCCGTTGTCCCACGTGTCGGCGCCGAACTCGCCCGGCTCGGGAACCAGGTTGAACTTCCACAACTGCTTGCCCGTGTGGATGTCGAACCCGCGGATGAAACTCGGAAGATTGCGCAGCCGGATCGGGTAGTACCCGTGAATGTGCGAGTTGCCAACGATGATCACGTCATTGACGACAATGGCCGGCGAGCTGGCGCCGATCTGGCCGAGGGCCGGATCGATGCCGATGGTGCCGTCGGCCCCGGTGCCCGTCTTCTCATCCCACGTTTCACCGGGTTTGGCTTTCCGCGCGGGCGCGGCGTCGCTGATGATGAGCGGCCCGTTGTCGTCAACGGCCAGCGGCACGAGCGGGTAACCGAGGCCGTCCATCAGATCGACGATGCCGCTCTTGCCGAACCTCGGATCGGGAATGCCGGTCTTTGCGTCGAGACACGCCAGGTGATAACCGGGCGTGACGACAATGATGCGTTCCTCTTTCCCGTCGGTCCAGTAGGCGAGACCGCGTCCCGAGTACTGACGTGGCGCCTTCTGCCAGCGAATCCCTTCGTTCATCCGCCACATCCACAACGTTTCGCCGCTCTCGGGATCGAGCGCCGCGGCGAGCCGTCGCGTCGTCGCGACAGTGAAGAGCCGTCCGTTCGCGTAAAGCGGGGTCGAGCGGAAGTACTCATCCTGGCCGAACGTGTTGCCGACGTTCCAGCGCCACGCGATCTTCAGCGAGTTGAAGTTCGACGCGTTGATCTGGTCGAGTGGCGAATACCGTGTGCTCCAGGCGTCGGCGCCCCAGTAGCGCCACTCACCCGGTGGGTTGCCGCGCGGCGAGGGCGGCGGCTCAATGGCACTCAGGTGACTCCCCGGAACGGTCAGCACGCTTGCGAGCGCGAGCCCCGCAAACACTGTCAGCCCGACCCAGCGGGTCGCGTTGATTCGATCCGCCATGTTCACTGTCCTCCGCAGCTGGGCGGCTTCACGAGCGTGAAGCGCCGGTTCACTGCACGTGCCCCTTGCTCCGAGCGCCGGGAATGTCGATCCGGATGTCCTTGAGGGGATCGGCCTCGGCAGGCAAGTCGGTTTTTCCCGGTGGAACTTTATTGATTCTCAGGATGTACGACACGAGCTGAGCGGTCTGCTCCGGCGAGAGGCTGCCCGGATCGTTCTTCGGCATTTTCTCTTTGATCGTGTCGAAGAGATCCGAGAGTGGCCGCCCGGTCCAGGCGGTCTTGAACGTCTCACCGGAGTAGGTCCCGGCGGGATGGCACCCGACACACACGCCCATGTACGTCTCCTCGCCGTGATCGGCCTGAGAATCGCTGTAGACGCCGGTCATGGTCGAGCGTGGATGATCCGACTGCGCGCTCACACGATGGGCGAACCCAGCCGTGACGAGAGCACCTGCAAGCAGACACCCACCGATGAAACCTGGCGCAAGGCCGGACCTGGAGTGTCGTTGTCGAAAAATCATCGATGAGCGCGCGCTGCGTTGACCGGGCAGGTGCGATTATCGTCGGGCAACGCAAAAATGCAAAGCCGCGCCCGTCAATCCACGGCCAGCACGAGCACGGTCCGATCGTCGTCCCACCCCTCGACCGGAATGACGCCACGCGGCCCCTCCGCGAGTCGGACGACCGAGGCACACAGTTGTGACGCCGTGCCACGCGGGGGCAGCTCAGCGAAGGCACGCGGAAGATCGACGGTCAAACGTTCGCTGATGCCATCAGTCACGAAGATCGCCCGATCGCCGGCCCGCACATCGATCGCATCCTGCTCGTACTCGAGTTGCGGCAGCAACCCCGCCGGCGGACCGTGGGAGCCGATGCGGCGCGTGCCGTTTCCGATCATGACGCCGCCCGGGTGCCCGGCATTCGTGACCGACAATCGCCGCGCGGCTTCGTCAACCCTGCCGACGATGCAGGTCATGTAGGGGTTGCCGCCAGTGTCGGCGTGAATCGCCTCGGCGAGACGCGCGACGATCTCCGGCGGCTCACGCGTCTCCCGCACCGCGAGGCGGAAGACCGCGCGCACGTAGGCGAGCATCATGGCCGCAGGAACGCCTTTCCCGGAAATGTCTCCGATGATGAAGACCCGGCCGGCGCCATCGAGGTCGACGAAATCGTAGTAGTCCCCGCCGATCCGGTACGCGGGCGTCAGTTGCACGGCCCAGCTGACGCCCCGGCGCGACGCTGGCGGTGATGGCAGGAGGCTGCGCTGGATGTTGGCGGCGATCTCGAACTGCGTGTTCATGACGATCTGCGCGCGCTCGGCCTCGTGAAGCGCCTCGCGGGCCGCGCGCAGATGCAGCCACAGATAGAAGACGACACCGAAGCCGGTCGCCAGGATGACATCGCCGATCCAGGTGAGCTCTCCCGCTGACGGGCGCAGGACGGCGATCAGCCAACGCTCGACGATTCCACCGAACAGAAACATGACGCATGTGCTCGCGATAGCGGAGATCGCGATCTGCGGGGCTTTCGTCGGGCTCAGAAGCATGCTCGCGGCTTCGTCTACCGTCGCACCGTTCATTGGGCTCCTACACCGTTTACGGTTCCCTGGCCAGCGACGTTTCTTCGAACGGCCTTATGGATCAGACCGCGCGTTCACGAAGAAGCATGTGCGCTTAACCGAAAAAAATGTGCGCTTAATCGGAACTGTGATCTTCGTGACGACTCTGTTGGCTCAACGCCTGCTTTCTTGACCTCGCGCCGCCTGCGCTCCCTTCAACGAAGCCGTCTGTTTGCAACGGCTTCGCGACGAAGTGCGGAGCGCTGGCACAGCCGTTGCCCTCCCATCGGGTTAGTAATCCCTACTGGAGTGCAATCCCATGGTGAAACGCCTCATCGTCGCCGCAGCCATGCTGCTCGGCGGCATCGAAACTCTCTCGATTCTGACGCTGATTTGCCGGAGCTAGCTGACCGCTAGCTCTCTCATCTCGCCTGCTCGGACGGTCCCCGCGGGCCAATCGGCCACGCGGCGGACCCGTCATCGGATCCGTGACCCTGGCTGCCCGACCGGGCGGCGGCTGCGCCTCCTGGAGGGCAGGACAGGGCGGAAAACCGTCTGTTTTACCCCCGATGAGGTAGGAACGGGCCTCCAGTGCTATGCTCCTCTGAGAGCTCGCGGAGGCAAACATGACGGTCGGCGAGCAGCTTCGTGCGTCGCGCGAAGCGAAGGGACTTTCGCTCGATGCGCTCGCGCACACCACGCGCGTGCAGACTCGGTATCTGGCGGCGATCGAACGGAACGACGTGGCGTCCGTTCCTCCGCGTCCGTTCGGACGCGGATTCGTGCGGGCGTACGCCAAAGAAATAGGGCTCGACCCCGAGCGAACCGCTCACGACTACTTCGCTCAGTTCGCGCCGCTCTCGACACCTTCCGCACCACCGACTGTTCCTCTCGCACCGCCTCAGGACACACGCACCACGTTCATTCCGAACTGGGTTGCTCTGTCGGCATTGGCGGTGCTCGTGGTCGCACTCGGGACCATCACGATTCGTCGATCCGATCGCGCGAATCACACGACGCCCGCACCGGCTCCAGCCGTCGGCACCACGGGACGCGCGACGGAAACGCCTGTGGCAACCGAGACTCGGGAGAAGAGCCCCGCCCGCGACATCGCGTTGCCGGTCGCTGCACCGGAGCACGCGCTGATCGTGCAGCTGACGCCCACTCGTCGCTGCTGGGTCACTGCCAGCGCGGACGGCAAACGCGTGATTTACAAACTGATGATGCCGGGACCGCCTGAAACGCTCAACGCCGATCGTGAGATTCAGATCATGGCGGGTGATGCGGGGGCGCTCGAATGGACGATCAACGGCCGGAAGATCGGGCCCTTCGGTGAATCCGGACAAATCCGCACGCAGCGTGTGACTCCTGACTCTGCGGACAGCATCCGGTAGCAGTAGCGGACTCCGGCTTCAGTTCAGTCATTCGCCCACACAACTCACATCGCTGCTCGAGGCGCACGCCCTTCGGGCAGATCGAGCAGCCGCTCCATCTCCCGCACCAGATCGTCGGGCAGACAGGGCTTCTGCAGAAACGCGTCGCAGCCGCTGGCGAGCGCGCTCGTCACGTCCGACGGAAACACGCGGGCGGAGACCGCGATGATCTTCGTGGGAGCCAGATCGCGCGCCGAGCGGATGCGCTGGCTCACGTCGAGGCCGTCGATATCGGGCAACAACAGATCGAGCACGACGAGGTCGGGATTGTGCCTGAGCGCCATCGCCACTGCTTGTTCCCCTGTCGCCGCCTCGAGCGTCCGAAATCCCCGATATCGCAAGTACTCGACGTACGCTTCCCGGTTGTCGAGCGAATCGTCAACGACGAGTATGAGGGGCGCCTCGGCCATGGACCCTCCTTCGGCTCAGCCGGTGAACCGGCTAAGCCACGAACGGCTGCACCAAACGAGCCGGAAGCGCGCGATGGGCGTAAGTGGTGGCGCGATATTAGTTGGCGGAAGCGCCGCTCGTCCATGGTCGCGGGGCGCCTGTCAGAATGTGCGACGTAGGACTTACACGATACAGGGTAAATCTACCTCAACTGCTCGCGAAGAATGACGGGAATACGGGGTCGAGGCGCGTGGCGTTCCGTTTGCACACATGTGGGGCAAGAGGGTTCGCGGCCGGTCACCCTGCTCAAACCCCTGGCTCACCGACTTGACCAGTCGAGGCCAACACAACGAGCTCCTCGGGGGTGCCTGGCGCTCGTATGTTGCAGCAGCGGCCGCGGGCCCGTTTCTACCCTCATACACGGCGGCGTAAAAGCCGGGGCCTTGGCAATGTTCATCGCCAAGGCCCAGGCCGTTCGGACTACTGCGTAATCGTCACGCCCAGCGTCGGAATCCCCTTCCCTGACAACGCGCGGTTGGCTGCGGGGAGCTCCTTGTCGATGAGGGCGGTAAACGCCGTCTTCGCATCTGTCAGGTCTTTCTCGATCATCTCGAGCACCGCGACCGATGCGTCGGTGGGGCGATAGTCCGCACCACCTGCGACGTCGCCCGCGCCGGTGCCGACAACACCGCTCAGCCAAATCAGGTTCATGTAGACCTTGTACTGCTCGACGTACCACTTGTCGTCGCTGTGAAGGTCCGTGCGCGAGAGCAGCTTCAACTCGACGTCCATCGCCTTCTTGTCGAGATCCTGGAGCGCCTGCACCACGTCCTTGCGTGCCTGCTGCGCCTTGATCTGATCCTCGAGCTGCTTTCGAACCACCTCGATCTGGTTGATCATGTCCACCGCCGCGTTCATGTCATCGCGGATGCGGACCTGCATCGCTGTCGACGCCTGCAGGTCGGCGTCAGACGTTTCGATGGCGGGATCTTTCAAGATCTCGAGCGGCTGCGTCAGCGTCTGTCCATCTACGGTCATGCGGACCGTGTATTTCCCCGGCGTCGCGAGCGGGCCCGCGCGTTGCGGCTGCTGAATGCCCCAGTGATCGATCGGGCGCGTCGTCTGCCCCTTGAAGCGCGGCTCGTCCCAGATCCTCGGGTTGTCGGGCGGCGTCGTGCGCAGCGCCACCTGGCGCGGCGGCTCGAGCCTCAAGTCCCACGTCGCGCGGCTCAGACCCGCGCGCGGAGGTGCGGTGAACGTCCGCACGACTTTGCCGGCCGAGTCCAGGATCTCGAAATTCACCGGCCCCGATGGCGCGCTCGGAAACTGATACAGGATCTCGGCGCTCCCGGCGCGCCCCTGACGGAATCCGGCTCGCGGCGCGTAGAGGAACGCGGACGTCTCGCTCTTGATCTGATCGCGCTGTTCGAGGCGCGTGATGTCGCCGAGAATGTAGAGCCCGCGCCCATAGGTCGAGATGACGACATCGTGGTACGCCTTCTGGACGGTGATCCAGGTCACCGGCGCCGCGGGCAGTCCCTCCTTGAACTGCGTCCACTTCGCCCCGTCGTCCATCGAGTAGTAGAACGCGTTGCCGGTGCCGGCGAAGAGCATCCCTTTGCGATTCGGGTTCTCGGCGACCGACAGCGCATACGCAAGCGGATGCCCTTTCGGCAGGCCGTCGCTGATCTTCGTCCAGGTCTGCCCGAAGTTGGTCGTCTTGTAGATGAACGGATCGCGGTTGTCCATCAGGTGGTAGTCGACCGCGACGTAGGCTGAACCCGCGTCGAACACGGACGGCGAGATCTGCGTGATCGTGCCCCACGCGGGCATGCCGCTCACGTTCTTCGTGACGTCGACCCAGTTCTTTCCGGCGTCCTTCGTATACCAGATCTTGCCGTCATTGGTGCCCGCCCAGATGAGGCTTCGCTGGATCGGCGACGGCGCGATCGCGAACACGAGCTCGCCGTAGAACTGTCCGAGGTTGTCGCCGATGACGCCGCCTGACGACACGATCCGCGCGGGATCCTGCGTCGAGAGATCGGGGCTGATCACGTCCCACGACTGGCCGCCGTTCGAGGTCCGGAAGATCACCTGGCAGCCGTAGTAGACCGTCTTGGTGTCGAACGGATCGATCGCGAGCGGCGGCGTCCAGTGGCAGCGGTACTTCGTCTTGGTCGGCTCGGAGTCGAGTGTGTGGATCCACGGGCTGATGGAGCGCGCGCGGCCGGTCCGCGCATCGAAGCGCGTGACCTCGTTGCCGTAGCAGCTCGCCCAGATGATGTTCGGATCCGCGAGATCGGGCAGCGTGAAACCCGATTCGCAGCCGCCGATTCCTTGATCCCAGGGCACGCCGCCTCCACCCCCACGTCCGCCGCCGCCTCGTCCACCGCGGCCGCCCCGGCCGCCGCCGGGCGGTGCCGGTGAGTAGGACGGCACGTTCGGTACCGGCACGGGCGAGTTGCTCGGTCCGCGCATCGTGCCGTCGTCCTGACGATTGCTGTAGATCCAGTACGGCACTCGGTTGTCAGTGGCGACGTGATACATCTGGCCGATGGGCAGCGCGATGCTGTTGAACGTCTGGCCGTGATCCGTAGTGATGCCCATCCCGCCGTCACCGGTCGCGACCCAGTGATCGGCATTCTTCGGATCCATCCAGATGTCGTGACAGTCGCCGCACCCGCCTCCCTCGATCGGGAATGTCTGCCCGCCGTCCATCGATCGATGGAAGGTACTGTTGGCGACGAGCACCTCGTCGGCGTTCGTGGGATTCACCATGATCCTGATGTAATACCCCGCCCGGCCGATGAGCGTGCGATCCCAGCTCACGACGCGCCATGTCGCGCCCGCATCGTCCGATCGCCAGAGTGACCCCTGATTGGGCGTCTGGATGAGCGCAAACATCCTCTTCGAGTCCGACGGAGCGATCGCCACGTCGATCTTGCCCACTGGTGGCTTGGGCAATCCGTCCTCGGCCTTCTTCCAGGTCGCACCGCCGTCGCGCGTGATGTACACGCCGCTGCCTTCACCGCCGCTGAACATCGCCCACGTGTGGACGACGACCTGCCACGTCCCGGCGATGAGCACGTTGGGATCCCTGGCATCCATCGAGATGCCGGAACAGCCCGTCTCCGGATTGACGAACAGCACGCGATCCCAGGTTTCGCCGCCGTTGGTCGTGCGATACACGCCGCGCTCCTGCTGAGGCCCCGTGGCTCGTCCGAGGGCGCAGGCGTAGACGATCTGCGGGTTCGTCGGATGGACCAGGATCCGTCCGATTCGGCCCGTCTCCGGGAGCCCGGCCTTTTTCCACGTCGTACCGGCGTCGACGGACTTGTAGATGCCGTCGCCCATCATGTCGCTCGGCCGGATCACCCACGCCTCGCCGGTACCGGCCCAGACGATGTTCGGGTCCGAGGGCGCGACCGCGAGAGCACCGATCGCCTGCGAGGTCTGTTCGTCGAAAATCGGCGCGAAGGTGGTCCCGCCGTCTGTGGTCTTCCAGACGCCTCCCGACGCGGCACCGGCGTAGTAGGTCCTGGTATCACCGGGAATGCCCGCCACCGCCGAGATTCGGCCAGCGGAGGGAGGACCCATGTAACGGAAGCGCATCGGCTCCACGGCGGGATTCGGCTGCTGGCCGAAACCTCCACGCTGAGCCGACGGCACGACGGTCAGCCAGAGCCCGAGGGCAACGCCCACGGACAGAGCCGTGCGACCGCGACGAATCAAGGGCATGGTTGTGTCAACTCCGGAGGTGAGAAAAGGGTGGACCTTCACGATACCTGCCGACGCGGCTGTGAATCCAATTAATCAGTCCAATGGACTCATAAGAGCGCGCGCGTCTACTTCGGGGACGCATCGGTGGTCGTCGTCAAGGCCGTCGGCTTGACGATCAGGTTCTCGATGAAGAACTCCATCATCCGGTCCTGATTCACGCCGCTGTGTCCACGATCCGGACCGACCTGCACATCGAAGCTCTTGCCCGCGGCCTGAAGCGCTTTGATGAGCTGCATCATGTTCGATGGGTGGACGTTGTTGTCGGCGGTGCCGTAGTAGAGCAGCAGGCGTCCCTTCAGGTCCTTGGCATAGGTCATCGCGCTGCCCTTCTCGTAGCCGTCCTGGTTCTCCTGTGGGATCCACATGTAGCGCTCGGTGTAGATGCTGTCGTAGTGATTCCACGCCGTCACCGGAGACGAGGCGGACGCTGCGGCAAAGACCTCGGGGTGACGGAGAATCGACATCACCGACGAATAGCCGCCGTACGACGTGCCGTAGATCCCCACCCGCGTCTTGTCGAAGTAGGGCCGGCTCCACAGCGCCTTGACGCCTTCCGCCATGTCGTCCATCTCGACTTGTCCGAGCTTCATGTAGACGGAGTCGAGCACGCGCTTGCCTTGACCCGGCGCGCTCCGCGAATCGAGGTTGAGGACGAGGAAGCCGTACTCGGTCGTCGGATTCGGCGCCACGAACGTCTCGCGCGCGGTGTTGCTGCCCGACGCTGGTCCTCCGTAGACCGACACGAGCGCCGGATACTTGCGAGATGGATCGAAGTGCGACGGAAACTGAATGAGGCCGTGGAGCATCGTCTTCCCGTCGGCGGCGGTGTAAGCGAACATCTCCGCCTTCTTGAAGCCGAGTTCGTTGTACTTCGTCAGGTCGCTCTTCGCCAGATCGGCGACCACCTTCCCCGTTGCATCCACCAGCCGCGTCGCCGGCGGCGTGTCGTGCGTCTGATAGACGTCGACGAAGTACGTGTTGTCGGGTGAGATGCCGCAGCCGCCACCCACACCGCCGAAGCCACCACGCCCGCCACCACCGCCCGCTCCCATGCATCCGGACACCGAGTGATTGAACGCAGGATCGGTCAGCCGTACGTCGCCCTTCCCGTCCAGACCCACGCGGTGCAACTGCATTTTCATGTAGTTGTCCCCGTCGCGCGCGGTGTAGAACACGACGCCTGCGGTTTCGTCCACTTTGAGAAGCGATCCGACCTCGAACGTCGAATGCGTGGTCAGCGGTGCGATCAACTTGCCAGTCAGGTCGTACAGATACAGGTTGGCCCATCCGTTGCGCTCGGATTCCCAGATGAACCGCCGTCCATCCTTGAGAAATGTGATCGACGGACTGTTCTGAATCCAGCCGGTGGGCCATTCCTCGTGGATGATGACGCGAGTGGCGCCGGTCTCAGGATTGGCTGCTGCGAACTCGAGGATGTTCTGTTTGCGGTTCGTGCGATTGAAGAGCAGTTCGCGGCCGTCCGCCGACCACGAAATGCGATAGACGTAGTGCCCGACGACGCTATTGTCGAAGGGTTTGCCACCGCGAACATCGATCTTCGTGGTCTTCTTCGAGGCGACGTCGTACACCAGCAGATCGACGACGGGATTCGCGACCCCGGCCTTCGGGTAGGCTTCGACGTTGTCTTCGCTCTGAAGCTCGGTCTGTTTGAGTTGGAGGTGGTAGTCGGGCACCGCGCTCTCGTCGAACCGGTAGTACGCGAGCTTGCGGGCGTCTGGAGACCACCACATCGCGCTACGCTGCCCGAGCTCCTCTCCGTAGACCCAGCTCGCCGTGCCGTACTTGATCCGTTCGGTTTCGCTGCCATCCGTCGTCACGGCCGCTTCGTTGCTGCCGTCGACCGCACTGACCCAGAGGTTGCGCGCACGGTAGAACGCTTTCAGCTTCCCGTCCGGTGCATCGGCGGATTCCGCCTGACGTCCTCGTTCGATGCCTGGTGCGCCGCCGCCACGCCCGCCGCGTCCACGTCCGCCCGCCGCATCCGGCGCCGCACCAATCTCCGTCGCGGTGCGAGTCGCGAGGTCGTAGCGGTATTGCTTGCCGTCGAGGGCGTACTCGAAGCCGCCCCTGTCCGCGTTCCACGTCACTGCGAGTGAACCGAGCTTGATCGCGTTCGGGATCTCCTGACTCACTCTCTGATACTGCTGATAGCCCGGCATCGTCTTCAGCCGGTCCTGGCCGCGCATGGTCGCTGGCAACATCGCCGCAACAAACAGGGGAACGATGGCCACGCGGACGAGGACGGAGGCTATCCGGTGCTTCACTGGGTACTCCTTGTAGGCAGAGCGAGAGGGATTCAGAACATCCTACACGATCGGAATCGGCTAGCCGCCGGCTCCGGCCGATCTCTGTAGCGTCCGGCTTCCGCCGGTGCCGACAGCAGACAGCGGACAGGCGCCCGCGGCCGCAGCCGAGCACGAACGTGCGAGGCTGCCGCGAGCGGGGGTGGGGCCCCGCGAGCACTGAGAAATGCCGACAGCGGACAGCGAAATTTGATCTCATTATATAAATCGATATAATCCGCGACCATGAAGGCGCCCTGGTACTACATCCTGCTGTCACTGGCTGCGGGCGACCGGCACGGCCTCGCGATCGCGCGCGAGGTGCACACCATCAGCGACGGCCGCGTGCGGCTCTGGCCCGCCTCACTCTATGGCGCCCTCGAAGATCTCTGCGACAGCGGACTGATTGAAGCGCTGGACGATGAGCGCCGGCGCCCGCCGAACGAGAGCGAGCGCAAGCGGTACTTTCGCCTGACGCGCGCGGGCCGATCGGCGATGTCCGCCGAGACCGAGCGCCTGGCCGGTCTCGTGCGTCTGGCCAGGGCACGCGTCAAGCCGCGCGCGGGAGAGTCCGCGTGAGCAAGGCCCGCGCGTCACGAATCTACCGGGCACTCCTGCTCTGTGCCCCGCCGCGACTGCGGCGTCACTACCAACCCGACATGGAAGCGCTGTTCGCCGACCGCTTCGCCGAGGCCCGCGCTCGTGGCGTGTTCGCGATCGGGGCGCTGTGGATGGCGGCGGTCTGGGATGTCGCACAGGCCGCCGCACGCGAACCATTTCGGCCTCGTCCCCCGCGTGTTCCCGACGAAAGGCAGGCGTTGATGTTCGGCACGGACCTGAGATACACGTTCCGGTGGCTCGGACGGCAGAAGCTGTCCACGTCGCTGGTCGTCGCCATGCTCGCACTCGGCATCGCGTCGAACGTCGTCGTGTTCAGCCTGGTCAACGGCCTGTTCCTCAGACCGTTTCCGTTCCCGGAGCCGGAACGCCTCGTCTACATCAACGAGACGGCGCCGAAATGGAACCTGGAGATCGTCGGCATCAACTACCCGGACTTCGATCAGTGGCGACGGGCGATCACGCTGTTCGACGGCATCGCCCTCTACGACGAGAACAATTTCAACTTCTCGGACGAGCACGGCGCGGAGCGGATCAGCGGCGCGAAAGTGACCTGGGATTTCGCCCAGGTGCTCGGCGTCCAGCCGATCATCGGACGCTTGTTCCGCCCGGAGGAAGACCGTCCGAAAGCGGAGCCGGTGACGATCATCGGTGAGGGGCTCTGGAAGGAACGGTTCGGCGGGTCGCCCGACGTGCTCGGAAAGACGCTCAAGCTCAATGGACGGCCGCACACCATCGTCGGCGTGGTGCCGGCGTCAGCGGAATGGCCCGGTAACGTGCGGTTGTGGACGCCGCTCGCTGGCGACCCGGCGCAGACGTTTCAGAGCTATGGACTCGAAGGGATCGGCCGGCTCAAGAAGGGCGTGAGCGCGACCGACGGGGAAAAGGATCTCCTGCGCACGCAGCAGCCGATCTGGGACGCCCGTGACAAGCAACACATCGTCTCGCCATTCGCGCATCCGCTGCACGAGCAATTCTCGCGCAACTACCGCGATCAGGCATCCACGCTCGAGTACGCGGCGGCGATTCTCTTGATCGTCGCCTGCGCGAACGTTGCCAGTGTGATGCTGGCACGCGCGCTCGCACGCAAGCGCGAAATGGGCATCCGGTTGGCGGTCGGCGCCAGCCGTACCCGGCTTGCGCGGCAGTTGTTCCTGGAGAACCTCGTGGTCGCCGCCGTCGGAGGCAGCATTGGGCTTGGACTCGGGTCCGCGGCGCTGAAACTGCTGCTGCGCGCGGCTGGTGATCAGGTCCCCCCATGGGCCCGCTTCGGCCTCGACTGGCGGGTGATTGCCTTTTCTCTGGTCGTCACGATCGTGACGACCTTCCTTTTCGGATGGGCGCCCGCGCTGCACGCCATCCGCGGCAACCTGCGCGGCGTCATGCATGCGGCAGCAGCGTCGACGACCGCGAGCCCAGGCGGACGCCGGACGCTCTCGATTCTCGTTGCTGCGGAGTTCGCGCTCGCGACGGTACTGCTCGTCTGCGGCGGACTGCTCTTCCGTGCGTACGATCGGATCGCGCACGTCGATCCCGGTTTCCGCCCCGATCACGTCCTCACGTTCATGATCGCGCTCCCCGAGGCCACGTATCCAGACGATGCGAAGGGCCTGGTGTTCTGGGATCGACTCACCACGAAATTTGGCGCTCTGCCAGGCGTCGAGGCGGCCGGACTGGTGAGCTGCCCGCCGCTCGGCTGCCATTGGGGCACCTTCTACGACATCGAGGGACGCGCCCCGCTCGCGCCAGGCCAGTCGAACCCGGTCACGCTCTACCGTCCAGCAACCCCCGGCTACTTCAAGGCGATGGGCATCCGCCTCAAGCACGGCCGGTTCTTCGACGACGGTGACGGTCCGAAGCGCCGGGCGATCATCGTCAACCAAACGTTCGTGAGGACGTTCTGGCCGGGCGTGGCGGATCCGGTCGGTCGGCGCATCCGCGGCAACGGCAAGGACTCACCATGGATGACCGTTGTCGGGATGGTCGAAGACATCAAGCACTACGGGCTCGAGAAGCCGATGATCCCGGGCGTGTATGTCCCGCTCTCGCAGGGACCGAGTGCGACGATGACCGTGGCCGTACGAACGACTGGGGAGCCCGATGGGTTCGTCGCCACCGCACGCGCCGCGGTCCGCGATCTCGACCCCGATCTGCCGCTGTTCCGCATCCGGACGATGGAAGATGCGCTGCGGCGATCGCTCGCGCAGCGTGCGCTGTACTCGTGGCTGCTCGGCCTCTTCGCGCTCATGGCGCTGGTCCTGGCGCTTGGAGGCACGTACGGCGTGACCTCGTATCTGGTGTCGCAGCGGACGCGGGAGATCGGGATACGCGTCGCGCTCGGCGCGCGAATGCCGGACATCGTCCGCACTGTCCTTGGCCGCAGCCTGACCGTCGTGGGCGTAGGCGTCGCGCTCGGGATCGCCGCGTCAATCGGCGCGGCACGGGTGCTTGGTGATCTCCTCTTCGGCGTACCGCCGCATGACCTGCGGATCCTCTCGACCACCATCGCCGTCCTGCTCGCGATGGCCGCGCTGGCGAATCTGCTGCCCGCGCGCCGCGCCGCGCGCGTGGATCCGATGCGCACGCTGCGGACGGAATGAGACGTCTCAGTTCTCAGTTCCGGTCCCCGGTTCTCGCTTGTTCTCGGTTCAAGGGTCGGTGTTCTTCGAGCCCGAGAACTGAGAACCGAGAACCGAGAACCTCAGAACTGGTTTCAAACCTCCTGCGGGTGGCCGCGAACGGGGCCGCCCCGCCGCGCGCGGAGGCCGTTCCTCGTGACAAGCGCTTTTCGGCTGAGCACCCGGTGGGGCTGTTCGCGGCCAGGACCCGCAGCCCGGGTTTTGAAACCGCTTCTCGAACCCTCACCGTCGTGTGGGCTCAGCCACATCCGCGGCGACGAGCCATTTGCCGGCAGCATCGCGCGTCCAGACGCGAACGTACGCACCGGACTGCGGCGTCGCCCCTGCGATTGTGTAGGTCCCGTAGGTGTAACCGAAGTCTCCTGATGCCGCGGCTTCCCCGCCGCCCGCAGCCGTGGCCAGCCCGGAAGCGTGGGCATCCAGCCACTCGACGATGGCTTTCGATCCGACGAGTGGAAGGACGCCGCCGCGATGCAGTCGCGATGCGGAAGCCAGTCGATCTCCATAAGCCTTGGCTGCGCCGCTGCCAGCGATGGCGCCGTTCAATTGACGATCGGCGTCTCGCAAGCTCTGTGTTGCGGCGTCCTTGCCTTCCTTGCCCGCATACCGTCCGACAGACGGCATTCGTGTGAAACCTGGCCCGAAGCTCACTTCCGCAGGTGTTGGAATCCCGATGTCGATGAACACGCGCCAGCGGCCGTCGGGCTGCTTCCGCCAGACGGAGAGGTAGTTGCCGTAATGAGGCTTCTTATCAGGCGACTCGTGATCGATGAACGTGCTCGGACCCGTGAGCCAACCGATCTCCCCACTCGCCGCGATGTCACCAAACCGCGGCTCCCACAGCAGCTCGTGAACCGAGAAGGGACGCGCGGGCTGCTTGAGCAGACGGGCGCGCGACGACGTCGGTTCCGGGGCGAAGGCGATCGCGTCGTCGGCGAAGAAATCGAGGAACGAGTCACGGATTCCCTTGACCTTCGCGGTCCGCGCGAACTCACGCTCGGTATCGGCCATGGCCTGGAGCGCGGGGGGGACCGATTCCTGGGCCGTGACGAGTGCGGTGACGAACACGGT
>DATAEK010000171.1:0-12741 GCA_036258055.1 Vicinamibacterales bacterium | reverse complement strand
CGTTGCCCCGTTCCGCCCTTGCAGAGTCCGAGTGTGCCTGGGGAGCCCTTTGGAAACCCGTAGAACTTCCAAGAGTCCGCCGCGGTCTGAACCTGCGACGCGGTCTGTCCCTCGGACTCGTCGAGGTCATTGAGCCCGCTGGCGGCGCAGGCCGAGTTCGCATGATCCAGAGCGCCGGTCTCGTTCGTGTTATTCGGAGTGCCCGGGGGTCCCTTCACCTCGCCCGCGAATGCTCCGCCAGCCGCGAGCACGACAACGGACGTCGCCACAACAAGTAGTCGTCTCATCTCTCAGCCTCCTTACGCCCTCCCCCTTCGACAGCGCTGTGCGGGCCCGATTCTCGGCGGGTGGGCGGGGTAATGGCAAGCGAAAACGACCGGCGGGGAAGAGAAACGGCGCCCCATTTTGGTCAGATGGTGTAGCGGAGACGCGCCTGTAGTGTGGGGCCAGTCATGGCTGCGCGAGTGGTGGCGTCGTGTACGACCAGTGCGAGTGCACGATCTTCCAATTGCCGTCGATCTGACGGTAGACCTCGGTCGAATTCCACTTCACGTCGCGCCTCGGGCTGCCGTTCAGGCTGGCGCCGCGGCTGATGAGGTTGAACGTCAGGACTGCTACATGCCCATCACGCATCACGGCCGGATTGATCATCTCTGCCTGTTCGATGCTGAGGCGTCCGCGCACGACTTCAAGAAACGGCTTGAGCATCTCACGTCCATCGATGCGCATGGACACCGTCGGGTCGAAGTAGGTGATCTCCGGCGCCATGATCGACAGGTAGCCGTCGGGATCACCCTTGCCCCAGCGTTCGAGAGCGCCGCGTTCGAGACGGATGATCGTCTCCGGCACAAACGGATCCGGATCACGCCTGCAGCCGAGCACGGTGATAACCAGCAGCACGACGGCGGACGCACGCATCGCGAACATCACTTGGGCTCCAGTGTGGATTGGAAGTCGCTGCCATTGATCAGGACCCGCAAGGCTCCGAGGAAGTCGGGGCCATCCTGAAACGGGTGATCACGATGGATTTCCGCGTACGCCTCGTCGAGCGCGTCGAGCGCATCCCGGCGCTTTGCTGCCACGTCGCGGACGTGAACGACGCGTTCGCGAGCGAACACCAGGTTCGTGGGATCGAGGTAGCCCGCTTTGGCGAAGCCGCGCATCTTCTTGACACACCGGCAGGGATTCGCTGTGTTGATGAGGCCGCACTGATTCTGCATGAAGGCTCGGAGATCGCGCCGGGCCCGCGACAGCTTCTGCCGAAAGTTCGCGGGCGTCGTCTCGAGCAGCTCCGCACCGACACCGTCTGTGACGCCGAAGATGGCGCCGAGCACGTAGACCAGGCGCTGCTCGCGGTCGAGACAGAGCAACATCCCACTGGTGCAGCCGATGCGTGCCTCATCTTCAAGCAGCCGAAGGTCGGCCGGAGTCGCCGCCGGATCAGGGGCCTCGTCGAGGACGACATTGATCGAATCGCCGTATTTCTGAAAGCTGAGGCCGTCCTCTTCCCAGCGTCGACGCCTGACATTCAGCACATGATTGATCACCAGTCGATAGAGCCAGGTGCGAAAGCTGCTGCGTCCTTCGAACGTCGACAACTTCGTGATGACTTTGACCAGGATCTCCTGCGTCGTGTCCTCGGCATCCTGCCGCACGTAGAGCATCCGAAGAACGACGTTGAAGATCCAGGACTGGTGACGCTCGATGAGACGTTCAAGGGCGTCGCGACTTCCGCCCTTGGCCTGATCGACGAGCATGGCATCCTCGGCACTCGTCGCCGCCTGCTCGCTAAGAGGGTTCTCCACGCCATCCTCAGTTGCTATTGGACACGCAGGGGCTGGAAGTGTGACAGAGACGAGGATGGCCCCCAACGGAGAAAGGCCGGATAGCGGGCGATTGCGAATGTGTTGCTGAGCTTGACTGAGGTGTCAAGAACGGAATTCGCAACTGACCCGACTGTTCGATTTTGTGAGGGTTCGCGTCAATGGAAATGATTTCGCGCTGTGGCACATATAGAGCGTGATGCTCTCTCTGCGCCAAGTACTCCTTGCAGTGATCCCCTTGACCATGTTGCTGATGGCCGGCTGCGGTGGAAGCGACTCCATGCGGATGCCGCCGACCAGCCCACCACCCCCAACCCCGTCCGTGACCGCCAGCGCCTACATCCTGCCTGACGCCGTCTCGCTGGGCGACTGGGCGTTCGGTGACGAGCCGATCGTCATCTACAAAAACGAGCGCCTGCGCTGGGTCAATGCGGACACGCTCGCGCACGTCATCGTCGCCGATTCGCCGGATGCGAACCGATTTTCGCAAGACCGACGAGCTGCACCCCAACGGCGGCGAACAGTCGTTCATCATGACCAAGCTGGGGACGACCAGAATCCACTGTGACACTCACCCCAACATGACTGGCACCCTGATTGTCCGCGAACATTAGCGCGCCGGCTGCCGTGGCCAACATGGCCGCAGCCGCTCGGGGCAGATCGATCTAGTTCAGGAGCGCCGCTGCCTGGTGCCGGTATCCCCGCATCTCGTAGCCGACGACCGTGACGGCCGGTGCGAACATGAGGATGACAAGGCACGCGGCCATGCTGATGCCGGACAGTGCTGCGACGACGGCGCCGACGACTACTCCCGCGGTCGCGCCCAGCAGCGTCAGATGGAAGGAATCGAAGCGTCGGACCAGATAGTAGTAGAGCACATAGATCAGTCCAAGAAAGCCACTGACCGGCACCGCGACAGTGAGGACGGCCGCCAGCGGGCTGATAGTGGCCTTGTGCTCGATGAAATACGCGGCGACATGAAGGCCCGCGCCAGTCGCGACGATCGCAGTGACGATCAGCATCTGGCCGTAGCCCCAGACGAAGGCTCGATGGCGGTGCGCCTGGAGGACCGGTGCGGAGGGCAGCACGTAGTAGACCCACCACATGCCGAAGGTGAGCCCGGTGCGTGGCAGGCCGATCGCCAGGACCAGCACGCCGATCATCTGCACCATCGTGACGATCCGGAAGATCCAGTCGTCGGTGTCATAGGCCGACGCGAACCACGAGAAATTGATCCAGGCCCAGCAGATGGCAAAGCTCGCGAAGCCGAAGCCGAGCAAGCCCGACGCGTAATGACCTTCCGCCAACGCATGCGCGAGCTGGGAAGCGGCGAGCCCGAAGCTGATCACGAACGTCAGGTCGAACAGCAGTTCAAGCGGAGTGGCGACGCGGTGCGCCTCGTGCCGATCGCGTCCACCCATCGGCCGGGAATGATGGTGCAGCGATTCGGCGCTGGGGGGTGTGGTGCTCACGCAGAATCCTTCGGCTCAGGATGATGTGGCGTGCCCGACCAGACGACTCGCTCACTCACTTCGTAGCGCAATCACGGGATCGATCCTCGTGGCGCGCCGGGCCGGGAACCACGAGGCGCACTCCGCCACGAGCAGCAGGGTGACCGACAGCGCGACGTAAACCAGCGGGTCCGCCGGATCCACTTCGAAGAGCAGCTGCTGCATCAACCTCGAGACCGCGAGCGCCCCGGCGATCCCCACCGCGATACCGACGAGGGTGAGCCGCCGGCCATTCGCGAGGACCATACGCATGACACTCGCGGGTGACGCACCGAGCGCCATGCGCAATCCGATCTCGCTCGTGCGGAACGCCACGAGGTGCGCCATCACGCTGTACACGCCTAGACTGGCGAGCAGGAGCGCGAGCGCCGCGAATCCGCCCAGCAGCACCAGCGCCAGCTTGCGGTTGGCCACCGTCTGCGCGATGCGCGTCGTGAGCGCCTGCGGCCTTAGGAGCGGTAGGTCCGGATCGACCGCGCGCAGCGCGTCGCGCACCGCCGTGGCCATTGCGGCGGCACCGAGGTTCGTCCGTACCAAGATATTGGTGAACCTCTCCGGCCGCTGTAGTGCAGGCAGAAAGTAGTCCGACTCTGGCGGCGTATTCAGGCTGGTGCTGCGCACGTCTGCGACCACGCCAACGATCTCCGACGGCCGCTGCGCCATGCCTGTGATCAAGGTGCGGCCGATCGGATTCTCGCCGGGAAAGTTCCGCCGCGCGAAGGTCTCGTTGACGATCACCACGTGCGGCACGCTCGCGCTGTCGCGCTCGTTGAAATCGCGTCCCGCGCGGATGGGGATTCCCAGCGTGCTGAAGTATGTCGGCGAGACGAGGTGGCGGTTCGCCTGCGCGCGCTCGCTCATCGGCGGCAGCGGGCGCCCCCCGATGGCCACCGGCGCCGGGGTCTGTCCGCCGGTGAGCGGCAGCCGGTCGGTCAAGGCGGCTGATGTGCTGTCGGGCAGCGTCTCCAGTCTTCGGTACAGCTGCTCGTAGAAGGCGATGAGCTTCTCCGCCGTGTAGCGTTGCGGCAGCACCAATTGCGCAGTGAACACCCCGGCGGGCTGGAAGCCCGGTTCCACGCGCTGGAGACGCGCGAAGCTGCTCAACAACAGACCCGCGGCGATGAGCACCACGAGCGACAGTGACACTTCGGCGACCAGCAGGCTCGAGCGCAGACGATTGCCCGATCCGATCGAGCCGCGGCCCGCTTCCTTGAGCACTTCCAGCACGTTCACACTCGATGCCTGCAATGCGGGCAGCAGGCCGATGGCCAGGCCCGTGAGGAGCGTCACGAGGAGCGAGAAGCCGAGGGCGAGCGGGTCGATCCTGATTTCGAGGATTCGCGGAATCAGATCGGCTCCGAATGCGACGAGCGCACTCATCGCCCAGTGCGCCAGCAGCAGGCCGACGCCGCCGCCAAGCACGGCCACGAGCATGCTTTCGGTGACGAGCCGGCGTACGACGTCGCCTCGCCCGGCACCGAGCGCGAAGCGCGCGGCGATTTCACGCCGCCGTCCGGCAAAGCGCGCGAGCATCAGGTTCGCGATGTTCGCGCAGGCGATCAGCAGCACGCAGCCCACGGCGCCGAACAGCAACAAGTAGCTCTGACGCTGCGCACCGACGGCGTCGTCGAGCAGCGGGACGATTTCGATCTGCGACGGGGCGTCGACGTTCGCGGGATGCGCCGCGCGGTAACCGGCGGCGATGACGTTCATGGCGTCACTCGCCTGGTCCAGCGAGATGCCCGGCCGCAATCGTGCGATCACCTGGAAAAAGTAGCCTCCGTTGTTCAATTGCGACGGAACCAGAAAGGGCACCTCCGCCGGTCGGGGCACCCAGATTTGCAGCTGATTCAAGGGAAACGCCGAGGCCGCCTCGGGCAGCACGCCGATGATGGTGTACGGCGCACCGTCGAGCGTGAGCGTCTGTCCGAGGATCGATGGATCGCGGTTGAAGCGTTGCTGCCACATCGCGTCGCTGATCAGCGTGACGTGTTCGCCGCCGGGCCGATCCTCGTCAGGCGAAAAGTTCCGCCCGAGCAGCGGCTCGAGTCCCAAAGTGGGCAGCAGCGCGGCCGACGCGTGCAGTCCAATGAGCTGGTCCGGATCTCCACGGCCGGTCAACGTGAACGCGTTGCCCACTGACAGCGCGAGATCGCTGAACACCTGCTGCCGTTGTTGTACCTCGAGGTAACGGGAATGGGAGAAGCCAACGCGGGTGAGGTTGTTCGCCGCGTTCGTCGAGCTCAACCGCACCAGCCGGTCCGGCTGCCGATACGGCAGCGGACGGAGGAAGATCGAGTTCACCACGCTGAAGAGCGCCACGTTCGCGCCAATCCCGAGCGCGAGGCCGAGAATGGCGATGAGCGTGAACCCCGGCGACTTGAGCAGCTGACGGATCGCGTAGCGGAGCGCAGACGGCATCAAGAGTTCCTTTCAGAGCGCGGCGATTACCGTCATTGTGCACCGGTTGCGGAGGCAGGGCGAGGCTTGGAAGCCACGGAGGTGACGTATTTGGACGCTAATTCCGGAGAGTCGCGTGGGTGGACTTGACGCAATGCGAGTTCAGGTGCCGCGATGAGTGACGCGGTTCGACGCACAAGAGGGTCGGCTTACTCTGTTTTAAGCGCGATTACTGGCTCGACGAGGCTGGCCCGGCGGGCTGGCACGTAAGCCGCTGCAAGCGCGCACCCAGCCCAAGCGCTACGCCCGCGGCAGCCAGCACCAAGCTCTGACCGATGACGAGCTTCATGACCGCTGAACGCCGGGCGCCCACCGCCATGCGAATCCCGATCTCCCGCGTCCGCTGCGTGACGGCGAACGCCATCACGCCATAGAGGCCGCCCGCCGCGAGCGTAACGGCAACAGCCCTACTCTATCGGCCTGCGCTCCGTTTGCCCGCCGCTGCCGGTCGCTCGCGTTCTGCTTGCTCCGGCTCAAACCGGAGAATGTCGCCAGGCTGGCACGAGAGCGCCCCGCAGATCGCATCGAGCGTCGAAAAGCGGATCGCGCGCGCCTTGCCGGTCTTGAGGATTGAGAGGTTGGCCAGCGTCATGCCGACCCGATCTGCGAGCTCGGTCAGCGTCATCCGCCGATCGTGGAGCAGGTCGTCGAGCTTGACGGCGATCGCCATGTCACACCGTCCCTTCGAGGTCTTCGCGCATGAGCGTGCCTTCCGCGAACACGCGGGCCAGCAGGAACGTGAGGAGCACGGCGAGCCAGCCGTTGATCGAAAAGCCGGCATCCAAATCGACCGGATGCGCCGGAGTCGAAACGCTCTTGGCGATCGCGCCGATCACGACGCTGAGAAGCTGCAGCGCGAGCAGGGCCCAGGCGATCGTCTGCAAACGAGACGCGTTCGCGGCGACGAACGGGTCGCCCGCCCGCACGGTCTCAACGATCGCGAGCAGCCGCTTCAGGACGGCATAATTGAGCGGAATCACGGCGAGACCGAGCACCGCGATCGCGCGCAAGCCCATGACCAGCCGCTCTGCCTCAGGGGAAGGGGAAAGTTTGAAGGCGGACATGATCCATTGCTCGTTCGGGATGACAACCAGCAGAGCGAGGATCGCGGCGCACATCAGCCAGTTCAGGACGATGAGGATCCGCAGCACGACGTACGCGATCGGCAGCGCGGGGGATGACGAGGCTGGCCTTGCCATGATTCACCACCTTCTTTATATCGAATATAGATAAACTATTTATCGATTGTCGTCAAGTAGATTATCGGCAGTCGATAAGGAGCGGATTGAAGAGGTCACCGAGCCTCGCACTGAAACAGAACGCCGTCCCGTCTCCTATCGTGACGTGGAGTGATTTCATCGGAGGCACTCATGTCCACGATCAAGGATGTCAGCGGCACCGCGTTCGTCGTCGCTGAATATCGCGCAGAAGAAAATCGGGAGCCAACGCCCATCTACGACGATCCGGTGGTGGGGCTCTTCCTCAGCGACGCGAGCCGCCAAGCCGCCGAGCGCATTGCATCCCGCTTTCCAGCGGTAAAGGACATGGTCAAGATCCGGACGCGGTATTTCGACGACATGCTGGACGCGCAGATCGCGGGCGGGATCGGCCAAGTCGTGATTCTCGGCGCCGGGCTCGACACCCGTGCCGTCCGCAAGCAGTCAGCCGCGGTGCGCTACTTCGAGATCGACGATCCGGCGACGATGGAACTGAAGCGGCGCTGCTATGCGGACGCGGGCATCGACACCGGTGTGACGCTGATTTCAGGCAACTACTTCACGGATGGGCTGATCGATCTGCTGCGGGCGAACGGCTTCGAGTTCGTCGTGCCCACGTATCTCATCTGGGAAGGCAACGTCATGTACATGCCGCTCGCAAACGACGAGCACACGATGCTGGAGCTGAAGCGGCACGTGAAGCGATTCCGTTTGTCATTCGACTATCTCACCGAATCGGTGATCACGAAAACCACCGGCGATGCGAGTCTCACGATTCTCGTCGAGAGCTTCGAAGCGATGGGCGCGCCTTGGCTGTCCGGCATCGACGATATCGACGACGTCGCTCGCGAACTGGACCTGCGGGTGGTCGAGAATTTCACGACCGGCGAGCTGTATCGAAAATATCGTGGGCACCCAGGGCTTTCACCAATCTTCCGGCACTACTCGATCTGCACACTCGAATCGTAGTCTCATCCGAGGAGCTTCGCCCCTCGGACTCCCCCACACGCTCTCTCGCTCGCCGCTTCGCCGGCTCGCTTCCGCCTTCGCCAAGGCTACGGCGGACGCGCCGTAGCGCCTTCGGCGCGAAGGCGGGCCGTTCGCGTGGCTCGCTCGCGACGCTCGCTCGCACGGTGTTTCAACGAATCTCACCGCTGACCGCGTCTCGGTTCATGAGATAGGTTCTAGTGCTCACCGTTCAGTTCCCGCTGCCGCTCTGCATCCTTCAGCCACTGAGCCATCTTCTCGTCTTTCTTGCCGTAGAGCGCCCAACCCTGTGCCGTACTGTTCCAGCGGTAGTCCTTGATGGTCATGTCGATGCCACGGTCGATGAGGAATCGCATCGAGTCGTAGTTTCCGTAGAAGACCAGGTGGTGCAGGATGCTCGCCGGCTCATGGGAGTTCCACCTCGTATTGATGTCCGCGCCGTGGTCGAGAAGGAAGTCCGCCACGTCGAAGTGACGGTTGATGACGGAAAAGGCGAGCGCCGTGTCGAGGATCTGTTGCGCTGTGGGTGGGTCCCAGTCGAGGTGCCCTCGTGCGCGTGCGTCGTTGTAGGGATAGTGCGTGTCGAGATCGCCCAGCGCAGGCGCGCCGGATGCGTCGAACCAGTGCTTCACCCGCGAGAGGTCGCCCACGCCTGCCGCATGCGGCAGATCGTCCGGCAGTGGCCAGATGCGGGTGAGTAGTGGAATGAGGTGTGTATTCGCGTACGTGAACGCAAACTCGATCGCTTGCGATACGGGCGGCGGTTGACGTCGCAGGAGCGCGGGATCGAGGTCGAGAAGCACGCTGATGATTTCCCCGCGATCGTTCAGCGTTGCCGTCCCGATGAGCCCAGCCTGAAACTCCACGTAGGCCTCACCAAGCAGCCACCGCTCACGCTGCAACGCGCTGACGAACGCCGTCAGATCGCCATCGTGGGCAGCGCGCGTCACCTGCCCCATGAGAAACGCCGGCCAGGGTCCGGCCGCTGTGGCGTGCGCCGGTCGCGTTTCGATGAAGTACTTGATGAAGGCGGGGCGGCCCAGGCTTCCATCAACGTGTGTGCCGAGTTCGGGATCGAGCGCGATGGATCGTTCCAGCATGAGCGACGCGACAGCCTCGTGCTCGAAGCTGCAGGCGCACATGAACGCGTCATTGACGGCCGCCAGATCGTTCCCGTTCTCATCAAGAGAGGCGCGAACGGCGTCGAGATCGCCTAGCGCCGCAAGGAACTTGAGCGTGCGCGGAAGCAGTCCTTTACGCCGAAACAGCTGCAGCAACCCCCGGGCGCGGGATCGGAGGATGCCCTCGCTCACCGATGGCGTTACGACCGCGCCCGCGTCGATCAGCAGCTCCGCGCACGCCGCGCGGGTGAAGACCTGTTCTCTATCCGGGTCGAAGCTGTCGGCATAGGCGCCCGTGGCGATTCCCAGCAGGCCGCCGCCATCGTCGTCGCCGTGCCAGGAAAGCAACGCCGGATATTCGGCCAACAGTTGCTTCAGGCGTTCGACGTCGTTGTCGTGGATGACGCGTCGAGCCTGCGTGACCGCCCACTCCAGACCTTTGCCGAGGCGTTTGCTCACATCCGCGGTGAGGTCTTGCCAGCCGGCGTAGCCGTATTCACGCGCGATCACGAGTTGCGCGTTGCGCTGCGTGAGCGGCAAGTCAACTTTTGCCAATTGCGTCCGCGCACGTGCGATGGCACCGGCGTCACCGGCGGCGATGTCGCGCGCGAGCTTCTTTGCCTGTTTACGGAGGGATTCGAGAGACGGACGAGCGGGGAGAGACTTCGAAGCGGTCATTGCGACCTCCTTTCATGAATCGCCTGTGCCCCGCTGAAACCAGGCTGAAAGAAGGTGCAATCGCACACAACTTCGGACCAAACAGGTGGGAGTGTTCCCTTGCCGCGGGTTGGTGGCGCCCTGTCAGCGCGCTCCCCGCAGTATCAAGCGACTGCCGTTTCGATGTCAAACGCGGCGGAGCCGGACTGGTTGACGCCTGTCGTCTCTTCTGGTTGAGCCGGCGGTACGACGGACGCGACCTGCTATCGTCCTGCGTTCTTCGTCCGCACGGCGTAGAGCGACGTGCGGGCCGCGATGAAGAGCGTGCGCCTATCCCTGCCGCCGAACGAGATCTGGATCGGCCGCTCAGGCACGTCGATCGTATCGATCGGCTTTCCCTGCGGGTCATAGACGTAGATCTGGCCCGCGGCGATGTACACGTTGCCGCGCGCGTCCACGGCGACACCTTCGCCGCCCCGGTACGCGAACACCTGAAGGTCGGACATCGCGCCGTTCGGATGCACCAGTCCTGACCACGTCGTCTGATCCGATTCGTCGGTGATATACGCACGCTGGCCGGGCTTCGTGGGAGCAAGGCCGAAGCCGCGAAGCTGTCCGCTGCTCTTGATGCCGAAGCTCACCGCGCCGTTCAGAAAATCCTGGCCGGCCGGCAGAAACATCGATCCGTCCGGCGACACGAACTGCGCCGCAGGCGTCGTCAGCGCCTGGCGGTTGACGCGCCAGTCGCTCGCAGGCAGATAGGCCACAGCGTCCGGCCGCGCCTCGAGCGGCGCCGGCTTCAGCACCGTAATCGCAGCGTCGGTCGCCTCGGGCCTGAACGTATACACCGTGCCGTTGCCGGCGAACGACGTGACGAGCAGGTTGCCGGCCTTGTCGAACGCGAGATCGGCCGGATCCAGTGCGTTGTCGCGCACCGTCGAGAGCTGACGCGTCGCGGCGTTCCAGCGGTAGATGCGCTGCCAGTGGTTGTCGACGAAGTAGTAGTCGCCGGACGGATCGACGGCTCCGCCGGAAATGTTGTAGAAACCGCCGGCGAGCCGTTGCACACGCGCGCCGGCCTCGATCACGACGGGGGCGAGTTTCGCGGCCGCGGCGGGCGCGGCGCCGGTCACGGTGAGCGATGCGAATTCGCGCTGCCGGATCCCGACGTGATGCGTTCGATCGTAGACGGTCGTGTCGAACGAGACCTTGCTGTTGCTGTACGAGTGCACGTTCTTGAAGCGAATGTCCTTCGATCCCGAGATTTCGATCGCGTTGGGAAACGGCTGAAACATGCTGATGACGCGGTAGATGAAGAAGTTCGCGATCGTGATGTGGCTCGAGTTCACGATCTCGAGCGGCAGCGCGAAGCCGCCCTCGCCGCGCTCTTCTTCGGTCTGCAGCGCGTAGATCCGCCAGTTCGAGACATTGTGGAGCTGGACCTCGTGCCGCACGTGGTGCTCGCTCGACATCTCGTAGACGCGTCCCTCGGTAGACGTGTTCGAGACCAGCATGCCCGCCTGCGCAAATGTGCTCGGCGTCCAGATGTCGAAGAACGTACCGCCGCCGCCGTCGGTCACCCACAGGCTCGGATACTGGCCGTCCCAGCGCCGGTTGAGATCGGGATCGGCCGTGTGGGTGTTGTTGTAGGGGTTCTCACGCGTGCCGTCGACATGACTCGTACCGTGGCCGCCGAGGAAGCGCACGTCGTTCAGCATTGACGTCGCGCCGGCCATCCACTTCGCCGCCACCGCGCGCGGATTGATGCCGTTGGTGTAGAGCCCGATGCCGGTGAGGATGTTGGTGCCGTGCTTCGGCGCCTCGATGAGCGGCTTCGGTCCGCCGACGCCCTGGAACGCCGGCGTGCGATCGGGCACGACGATCTGCGTGCGATCCGGATGAAGGCCGATGAGGACCGTGTCGGGCTTCAGTGTCAGCGTGTCGGTGACGACGTAGTAGCCGGACGGCAGATAGATCGCGTGGTGTTCCGCGATCGCCTTCTTGAAGACTTCGGTGTCGTCGGTCGTGCCGTCGCCTTTGGCGCCCAGCGTGCGGATGTTGACCCAGCTGTCGCGCGCCGGCAAATCAGGCAGGTCCGACGACACCGGCGCGGGAAGGGCCGCGAGCGGCGCCGCGTCGAAGACCTGCTTCGTCTCGGGCCTGGCGCCGATGTCGGCGTAGCTCACGCCGTACGAAAAGGCCTTGACGACATACCGCGCCGAGGGACCCGCGACCGTGCGTCCGCTCTCCTGATAGCGCGCAAAGGTCGCCACGCGATCGCAGACGACGTCCTCCATGTTGATCTCGGTTTGCGCGTTCTTCTCGTTGCTGATCACGACGGCCGGGCCGCTGATGTTCTCGAAACGGCCATCCTTGATCCACATCTCGTCGTGAAACGTCGGCTCGACCGCAACGGCGGTCGGCACGTTCGCGAATCGCGGACGGATCAGCGTCAGCCCGGCGGCGCGCTCGCGAATCGCCGCGACCCGCTGTCCGTCGAACGTCGCGTCGACAGCCGTGAATTGCCAGCCTGGCGACGGGCGCTGGGTCCAGATGCCGTAGTCGCCCCCGTGAAAGTGCACGTCCTCCATGACGTTGCCCGTGTCGTGCACGCCCGCGAGGCCGCTGCCGATGCGGAAGTCGCTGTGCGCGATGAACGAGTGCTGCGCGTAGCGCCCGCGAACGCCGACCGCGCCCGGATTGCCGTCGCCAATCTCGACGTCGATGTTGCTCATCGCCGAGTAGAACGTGCCGGCGCCGGCGTCGCCCGGCGTGCCCGTGCCGCGTCCGCCCGGGGGCTGCGCTGGCGGACCGCCACGGCCCCCATCGCCGCGCCCTCCACGTCCCGCGCCGGCACGACTGCCGGAAAAGAACACCAGGTACTTCTCCTGATTGGGGTCGCCGTAACCGGGCGCGCTCGCGCCGAGCACGAACACCGGCCGCGTCGCGCCGTACCCGATCAGCC
>DATAEK010000170.1:0-30501 GCA_036258055.1 Vicinamibacterales bacterium | reverse complement strand
TATCCGGAGACCTGGCGCGAGTATCGCGGCCTGGTCATCAAGCCCGACGACCTGCTCGGCAACGTGCAGCGCGCGCAGAAGTTCGACAACGACTACCGGATGCGACGGATCACCGGTGACCGTCAAAGCAACACCGCCTGGCTCATCACACCGCAGACGGTCAATGCCTACTACAACCCGGCGCTGAACGAGATGGTCGTCCCGGCTGCGCTCCTCCAGCCGCCGCTCTTCGACGCCGGCGGAGACGAGGCGATCAACTTCGGAGGGATCGGCGCGGTCATCGGTCACGAGATCAGCCATGGGTTCGACGATCGCGGGCGCCTCTACGACGCCGACGGCACCGTGCGCGACTGGTGGACGGGGCGTGACGCGCAGGAATTCGAGCGGCGTGCACAACAGATCGTCGAGCAGTTTAGCGCGTACACACCAGCCGGGGGACTGCGCGTGAACGGAGGGCTGACGCGGTCCGAGAACCTGGGCGATCTCTGTGGCCTGTCGGTCGCGTACCGAGCATACCGCATCGCACTCGAAGGACGGCCCGCGCCGATCGTCGATGGACTGACGGGAAATCAGCGGTTCTTTCTCGCGTGGGCGAGGGCGTGGCGGGGCGCGGTCAGGCCGGAATTCCTGCGTCAGTGGCTGCTGACGATCCCGTACGCGCCGCCGGCGTATCGCGCCAACGGCGCGGTCGGGAACATTCCGGCGTTCTACGACGCGTTCGGTGTGAAGCCCGGCGACAGGTTGTATCGAGATCCTGCGGTACGGGTCACCATCTGGTGAGCGCGCACCGAATCTCAGTACATTTTGTCGCGCAGATACATCTGCAGGTCGTGCCGGCCGCGGAGCTGGAGCTTCTCGTAAACGTGATGCAAATGGATCTTGACCGTGCCCACGCTGATCGAGAGCCGCGTCGCGATCTCCTGATTGTCGAGCCGCAGCGCAACCAGCCGCAGGATTTCGAGCTCGCGCGGGGTCAGAACCTTCTCGAGCTGACTCTCGACCGTCTGCCGCTGCGCGAGCCGTTGTGAGAGATCGACGCCGTCGACGCTCAGCTGATGACCGCCGGCGTGGACCGTTCGAATGCAGTCCTCGAGCACGCGCGGCGCCATGGCCTTGAGCACGATGCCGCGAGCGCCGAGGCGCGCCGCCGCAATCAGATCGTCCTCTTCCTGGCTGGCCGTGAGCACGACCACGGCCGGCGGCTTCGAGGGATCGAGCTGTCGCAACACGCTGAGCCCATCGTCATCCGGCATTTTCAGATCGAGCACGAGAACGTCCGGTTGCAGCGTGTCCACGGCACGCAGACCTTCGTCGACCGTGCCGCACGTCGCCAACACTTCGAAGTCCGGCTCGGACTGAAGGAGCTGCTCGAGCCCCTTGAGTACGAGTGGATGATCGTCGAGCAACACCAGCCTGATCGCCATATTCGACATTGGTATGAAAGGGGGCCGCAGAGCTGCCGCTCCGCGCGTCCTACTACTTTGACACGGTTTAGGGGCCGGCGAACAGGCCTAGGTGAGCCTGCAGGCTCGCCCCCAGAAAATGGGCGCTTTCGAGGTCCGCGGGGACGAACCCGTCGCGTGTATTGGTTTCCTACAGAGAATATAACCTGTGCGGCTCAGCCGACGACCTGTACCAGCGGCACGACGATCAAGAGCTCTGTGCCCGTATCGGTCGTATTGAGGGTCAAGTCCCCGCCCAGGTCCGCCACCCGCTCCTTGAGCGTGAGCGGACCTTGGTTCAGCTCGTTCAGGGCACGGAGATCGTAAGACCCCTGAAACGGGAACCCCCGCCCGTCGTCGGCAATCCGGACTTTGACCTTGTCTCCCTCCATCGCGAAGTCGACGGAGATCACCGACGCGTCCGCGTGCCTGGCCGCGTTGAGCACCCCTTCCTGCACGATGCGATAGAGGTTGTCGGCGATGGCATCCGGCCAGTCATCGGCGCTCACGTCGAGACGCATGCGAGTCTTGATCTCCCACTGGCGTTCGACTCGCTGGCGCAACTCGTCGAGGCGGTGGTTGAGACCAATCCGCGGCGGCGGTTCCTTGGGCGAAGTTGCCGGACGGAGGCCTCTGATATAGGAGCGCATTTCGAGCTCACCGTGCTCGAGCTGATTCTGCACGTCTTCGAGGCGGCCGCGCGCCGCGGCCGGATCGCGCTCGAGCAGGCGTCTTGCGGCGAGCAGTTGCAACGCGGTGCCCGCGATCGTCTGCAGCAGACTGTCGTGCAGATCGCGCGCGACGCGGAGCCGTTCCTCGAGGGCCGCCGAATTGCTGAGACGACGGAGCAGATACAGGTTGTCGAGCCGTGACACCGCGAGACGGGCGACGACCTCCCCGAACACCAGGTCGTCGATGCGCATCCGGCGTTTGTCGAGCACGAAGAGTCGCCCCCGGATCAACTCGCCTTCCAGTGCCCAGGACTGCGCGGCGTGGATGTCGAAACGCGACTGGAGCGCCGTGCTGATCGGACGACCGTGCCGCTGCAGGAACGAATCGGCCGACCAATGGATCACCCGACCGCTGTCGTCACTCACGTCAGGCGCTTGAAACGATCGATGCTCGAGACCGGGGTTCACGAAGGAACCGTACGCCGCTTCCGGCTCGACCTCCCAGGTCATCGCGCGCTGACCGCCGAACGCGAGGTTGACGTATCCCTCCTCGGGCTCTTCCCACACCAGCAGCACGCGTGGTGCCTCGAGGATCTCCGCCGACTGCGTGATGATCTCCTGCACCAGATCACGAGGCGTGTGCGGAAGCTTCCGCGGCCACGACACGAGCCGGCCGATCTCGCGCTGGAAGCGATGATGAAATGCGCCAAGATATCCAAGCAGGATCGCGACGACGATCAGGTGGACGATGCGGATGACGAAGGTGTTGAACTCCTGGCGGCCCATCACGAGGAGGGCGTAGAGGCTGATGCCGGCGTACATCACGATCGCCGCGGTTGCCGTGATGACGGCGCCGCGAAGCTCCCATCGCAGCGTGCTGCAGATCAGAAGGAAGATGAAGTAGACGTAGAACGGACTGGCGGTTCCTTCGGTGAAGAAGACGAACGCGGAAAACGCTGCCAGATCGACGAGGTGCAGCAGCACGTCCCAGCCGCGTGCGAAACGGACTGGGGTCCAGACGAGCGACAGCACCACCAGGCTGTAAATCAGGTACCAGCCCAGCGAATATGTCGTAATCCAGTCACCCGGCGTGAACGGTCGAATCGCCGTGGCGAGCAGGGCTCCGCCCGCCAGCACGACGCGAGTGGTCGCAATCAGCCACTCGACGCGGACGCGTGGCGGGTAGTCAGGATAGAAACCGAGTCTCGGGGCCATGCAGGCCCCATCCTAGACCAGACAGGGTAGACAACGGATCACGCTGGTTGAACGCGATCCGACGGACGGCTCGGATTCAGTGCAGGAGACACGTGCTTCGCTCGAGCTCTTCGTCCGCAAGGTCCTCCTCAGATTCCCAATCAGCGGACCGTCGATCGATCGCCTCAGGCGATGCGTCTGTGCTGCGGCGGCCTCCGCGCCACATCGAGCGCCGTTCGGGACGTTGCCGCCGGTCAGGCTGAAGAACCAGTCGGATCGTCGGGGAGAGTGACTCTGACACGTGAGGACTCCTTGCTAAAGCCGCGTCGCAGCCGCGGTCTATAACAATGTGGATGTATAACCTTGTAGGTCGATGTCTAGCAAGATATAGTCCGCACTGGCCAGAAGAAAAGTGGAATGTTTCCGTACTTCGGGCTAGAAAGTCTTCGGCAGGAGTACCTTTTAGTCTACTTCTCCACGTCCCAATCTACCTTTTCGGACGGCGCGCACCCTTGGACAGTCGCCGCGGTCAGCTCCGGGCCTTGTCGCTTCCACGTGGCAGACCTTTCGAGAAATGGACGTCGAGCACACGTACAAACTCCTCGGCGCGCATGGCATACGAGCTCAGCCCGACTCCAGTTCTGCTGTTTGGGCTTCCTATAGCGAAGCGGTTGAGCTACCATCGGCGACCTTAACTCCAGTTCTGAGGTCACGAACCGTGCGGCTCGCCAGCGCCCCTGCGGTCGTCTCCCTCGACGTTGCGCACGTCCTCCGCAAGGCGAAGTGGTTCGTCGTGTGCTGGATCGTGCTCTTCTGGCGGCTCGGATACCCGAGCCTGCTGGACCCGGACGAGGCCCACTACGCGCAGCTGACTCACGAGATGCTGCGCGGCGGGAGCTGGCTCGTACCGCTGCTCGACGGACATCCCTACATCGACAAGCCAGTCTTCTTCCACTGGCTCCAAGCGCTTGCGGTCCTCGTCGTCGGCGAGTCGGAACTCGCGATGCGGCTGCCGAGCGCGCTCGCGGCGATCTCGCTCTTCGCCACCACGCGATGGGTGGGCGTGGCGTTGATGGGTGAGCGCGTCGGCGAAACCGGCGCGCTCATGTTCGCGACGATTCCGATCACGTTCGCGCTTGGGAGCATCGGGCTCTTCGACATGGTGTTCACGGCGTTCCTGTTCGGCGCCATCGGCACGCTTTGCGTGTCGGCCGTGCAACGCCGGCCGCGATTGCAGTACGTCGGGTACGTGCTCCTGACGCTGGCCGTGATGACGAAGGGGCCCGTCGCGCTGGTGCTGGTCGTGTTCTTCGGCGCCATCGCATTCGCGTGCGGCCGCGAAGCGCGCGACGCGATTCGCTTCCTGGACTGGCCGCTCGGCCTGGCACTGGTGAGCGTCGGAGCGGCCCCGTGGTTCGTGTGGATGTTCTGGCAATTCGACGGGCAGTTCGTCCGGGATTACCTGCTCGCGGGCAATGTCTTCTACCTCACCAAACCGACGTCGTACTCGGCACGCGTCGTTCGGCACACGTTCTATCTGAGGACCTTCATTGCCGGCTTCTTCCCGTGGAGCCTCGTGGTCCTCGGCCGCGGCGTCGACGTGATCCGTCACCTCCGTCAGCGCTGGACGCTTCCGCCAGGCGAGACCCTGATGTGGGCGTGGACCATCGCCGTCATCGGCCTGTTCAGCGTCGCGCGGTTCAAGCTCGATCACTACATCTTTCCGGCGGCCCCTGCGTGCTGCCTTCTGGCTGCCCGCGGATGGCAGAGCACGCTGACCGATCGGCCGGATCGCAGCATCGGCACGCGCATCAGCATTTTGGTGCTCGGCGTGTCGCTCATGGCGGTGGGAATCGCGTCAGCCTTCGCGCTCTGGCAAATCAATCTGGGGCTGTCCGAGCTCGCGGCGCTGATGCCAATCGCGCTCACGGCGGGAGGGGCCGTGCTGATGTGGCAGATGCTGCGGAACCATCTGGTTCCGCCGCAGTCGCTGCGGGTGTTGATCGTGATGCTGCTGGTCGTCTACGCGACGACGGTCGCCGTCGGATTTCCCGTTCTGGAACGAACGCGACCGACGGCGCGCGCCGCACGCTGGCTGAAGGCCCGATCCGAACCGACCTCGCCTGTGGCGATCTACCGGCTGGAACGCTGGCGGGCGAGCCTGCGGTATTACGTCGGCCGTCCGGTGGAATCGCTGCAGGATCCGGACACCTTGCGCGCGTTCCTCAATTCGGGCAATCAGGTCTACGTCGTCATGCTCCGCAAGGACTTCGACGAGCTGCGCGCCGATGGCGTGGAGATCCACTCCGTCTATCAGCGATCGGCCGTCACGTCGACGTCAGGTCGAGGGTTCCGCCGGCAGCACTGGGGACGCCTCGTGATTGCGACGAATCATCGCCTCCATCCGAAAGTCATTCCTTAGAAACGACGACCTTCAGCTCAGTGCTTGGGCGTGAACGCGTGCTTGAACACGTAGTCCGCAATCTTCCGTCCCTGGGCGATACCCTCCGTCTTGTCGAACGACCAGTGAATCCCCAGGTAGATGCGGCTCTGACCGTTTTCTTCTTCCGCCTGCGAGAGCGACGAGAAACTGCGGGGAATGAGCGGCCGGATGATGCCGTGGTTATCGCGCGTGACACCGTTCAACTCGTCGGACACGAACGTGAACGGAATGTCATCGGTGCCGTAGATGTTGCGCAGCATCTCGAAGATCGCGCCGCCGAATCCTGCGTGTCCGGACGGATACGACGGGAACGGCGGAGTGAAGTTCGGACCCGTGACGTTGCTGGCCGGGGCGCCGAGCGGGCTGAACGTTGGATCGCCCACCGTCGCCGGATTGCCGTCGCCGAGACCGGTCGGGCCGGTTCCTGGATCCGACTCGCGAATACCGGTCACTGGCCGCCATAACTGATAGAAGTACTTCGATTCCCAAATCGCGACCCCGGCATCCGCCATCGCGACGTTGACGAGCACCAGCACGCGTGCGGTTTCCATGACGTCGGATCCCATCTGATCCGCGATCTGCATGGCGATCTGGTTGTACAACCTGGGCGGCGCGCAGAGACTCGGCGTGCCGTCGTAGGCCCAGTAGATTGCCGCCACCGACTGATCGTCGGTCCGTTCGGTCTTTGTGACGACGTCGTCGCCGCCGAGACGTTTGACCTCGTTGTACGCGGCGAGGTATTCCGCGCTCGTCATCGCGGGCGGCGGAGGCACGCGGAATTGCGATCCTGACTTGATCACGAACGGCTTGACGTCGCCCCAGTACGCGCCGAGCGCGACGGGTGACTGCCCGATGGGGTCCTGCCTCCAGAAACCTGGCTGGTCGCTCGGAAAAAAGTCCGTTCCGAGGAGCGGCTCGTCGTGATCGGATCCGTCGTTGGCGCGGCGCTTGAGAATGGCCGCGGCAGCCGTGGCACCAAGCGCGATTCCATCACGCTTCGGGCGCCCCTCCTCCATGGTCTGAAGATCCTCCGCGAGCATCTCGTCGCAGTGTGCTGCCTGTGACGGAAAAAGCGCGACCAGCGTGTCGTGCGCGGCCTGCGCCATCGCCGCGTCCATCGACGTTCCCGGATGCGCCGGCTTCATATCCAGGTAGCTCTCGAAGCGGCGATCGATCGCGTTCATGGCCTCGAACATCGCCAGATGCACGATCGCCATCGCGCGGCTCGCGCGGCCCGGCCCCAGCTGCTCGCCGAACACCCGTGTTTCCCCTGGCGCGAGCGGCGTGTGATCGAGGCCGCTCGTGTTGATGGCGACCTCATTCCAGTGCTGCAGCCGATGCATCGTATCGGGGCCGGGCGTCGGCTTCTTCTTGAGCAGCTCGGCGGCCGGCCGCGTCTCGAGGGGCTGATACAAACGGCCCCAGATCTGGCGGAAGGTCCGAGGCGAACCTTTCGCCCACGCGAAGACCGACAGCCCGGTCACGACCAACATCGACACGAGGAGCAGCACCGCGACTCGGTGCGGTACGCGAAGTGACGTCATGAGAACCTCATCTCATCAGGGCACCGACCAAATTGTGCGGTGAGCCAGCGCGCCGCATGAGCAAGCGACGTACCCACTCGGCCGGCGCGCAATCGCGCAGAACTTCTGTGAATCAGGATGACAACTGCGCCCGAGCGTGCAGTTCTTACGCAGGCGGATCGCGGTGACTAGTAGTTTCTTCCGCGGGTGGGCTCGAGATGACGCAAGCTTGGCCTGAAGGATCAGCTCGGCGATGCCGAACTGGCCGTTGCGTGCGAACTCGGGAATCGGACGCCAGCTTCGGGCATCGATCCCTTCACTCAAGCGGGTAGTACGCCCTGCTGACGTTTGAGGAAACGTCCGCCGCCGCGCGTACCCACGAACCGGCCGTTTTCGATGATGACCTTTCCGCCCGAAATCACCGCCGATGGTGTTCCTTCGACGACGGTGCCTTCGTAGGGGTTGTAGTCCACGCGCATGTGCAGCGTCTTGACCCCGAGCGTGGCTCTGGCCTTTGGATCGAAGACGACGATATCGGCGTCGCTCCCGACCGCGATCGTTCCCTTCCGCGGAAAGAGGCCGAACATCTTCGCGGGCGCCGTCGAGCAGAGCTCCACGAAACGGTTGAGGGTGATCCGTTTCTGGTGCACGCCGCCGTTGTGCACCAGCGTGAGGCGCGTTTCGATTCCGGGCGCGCCGTTGGGAATCTTGCTGAAGTCGTTCGCGCCCAGTTCCTTCTGCTCCTTCATGCAGAAGGGGCAATGATCGGTCGAGATGACCTGCAGATCGTTTTTCGCCAGCCCTTTCCACAAGACGTCCTGATGCCACTTCTCGCGGAGAGGCGGGGACATCACGTACTTCGCGCCGTCGAATCCCGGCTCCTCGTAGTTGTCGTACGACAGGAACAGGTACTGCGGGCAGGTCTCGGCATACGCGGGCAGCCCCATGTCGCGCGCCTGTTTCACCTTCTCGAGCGCATCGGCCGACGACAGATGGACGATGTAAATCGGAACACCGGCCATCTCGGCGAGCGCGATCGCGCGGCCGGTTGCCTCCCCCTCCGCGCGGCTCGGACGCGTGAGCGCGTGGTACTTCGGCGCCTTCTGCCCCTTGCGAATCGCTTCCTTGACGAGCTCGTCGATGACGCCGCCGTTCTCGGCGTGCATGCACACGATTCCACCGTTCTCCCCAGTTCGTCTCAACGCCCGGAAGATCGTCGCGTCGTCCACCATGAACACGCCGGGGTAGGCCATGAACAGCTTGAAGCTGCTGACCCCCTCCTCTCGAACCAGACGGTCCATTTCCGAGAGACCGGCGTCTTCGAGCTCGGTGACGATCATGTGGAATCCGTAGTCGATGACCGCCTTCCCTTCGGCTTTCTTCCGCCACTCGTCGAGCGCGTGCCTCATCGTCTGGCCGCGGTACTGAATCGCGAAGTCGACGATGCTCGTCGTCCCGCCGAAGGCCGCGGCGATCGTGCCCGACTCGAAGTCGTCGGCCGAGGTCGTGCCGCCAAAGGGCATGTCGAGGTGCGTGTGGACGTCGATGCCACCAGGCAAGACGTACTGGCCGGAGGCGTCGATCGTCCGCTCGGCCTGAAAGCGATGAGACGGCAGATTGCGGCCGATCGCCGCGACCGTCCCGTTCTCGCAGAAGACGTCGGCGACGTAGTCATCCGACGCGGTGATGATGCGGCCGTTGGTGATGAGCAGTGACATGGTGGGTCAGTACAGGTTGCCTGTTCGAGCCGATCCTGTGTAATCCACGTAGACAACCTTCAGCTCGGTGTAGAAATCAATCGCGACGCGGCCCATCTCCCGGAGGCCGACGCCGGTGGCTTTCATCCCGCCGAACGGAATGTGCGCCTCTCCGCCGACGGTCGGGGAGTTCACGTGCAGGATTCCCGCATCGAGCCGCTCGACGAACTTGAACATCTTCGACACATCGTTGGTGTAAACGGACGCTGACAGGCCGTAGCGGACGCCGTTGGCGACGTCGAGCGCGCGCGCGACATCCGGCACGCGAATCACCGACAGGACGGGGCCGAAGATCTCTTCCTGGGCGATGCGCATCTCGGGCGTCACGCGGTCGAAGATGGCGGGATTGACGAAGTGACCGCGATCGAGGCCGTTGCCCGTCAGCCGCTCGCCGCCGCGAACCAGCCGCGCGCCCTCGCTTTTCCCGATCTGCACGTAGTCGAGCACGGTCTTCATCTGGCTGTCGTCGACCGAGGGCCCGATGTGGGTTTTTGGATCCATGCCCGGCCCGACGACGAGCTTCGCCGTCCGGGCTTCGAGCCGTTCGAGGAATTCATCCGCGATCGAGTCGACGACGACCGCCCGGCTGGTGGCGGTGCAGCGCTGTCCCGTCGAGCCAAATGCGCCCTGCACGGTGCTCTCGACCGCGAGGTCCAGGTCGGCGTCCGCGAGGATCACGATCGGGTTCTTCCCACCCATCTCGCACTGGCACTTGATCCCGCGTGCCGCTGCCGCCTGATAGAGCGCCGTCCCGACATCGTTGGATCCGGTGAACGACACCGCGCGTATCGCCGGGTGTTTCACGATCGTGTCGCCCACCTCACGCCCGCCGCCGAACACCACATTGAGCACGCCGGGAGGCAACCCGCAGTCCTGGAAGATTCCCGCGATGAGGGTCGCGGTCAACGGCGTCAACGACGCTGGTTTGAAGACGACGGTGTTGCCGGAGACGAGCGCGGGGGCAATCTTCCAGATCGGGATCGCGATCGGGAAGTTCCACGGGGTGATGATCGCAACCGGGCCGACCGGCTGTTTGATGGTGTAACAGAAGTTGTTCGGCAGCTCCGACGGGATCGTCTCGCCGGTGATCCGCCTGGCCTCACCAGCGAAGAATTCGATGACGTTGATCGCGCGCTGGACCTCGCCGAGTGATTCCGCGAGCGTCTTGCCTTCCTCTCTCGTGAGGGCCTCGGCCAGGACGTCGCGCTGTTCCTCCATGCGCCGCTGGACCCGGTAGAGAATCTGGCCGCGGACCGGGGCCGGCGTATGACGCCAGCCCTCGAACGCGCGCTCTGCCGCGGCAACCGCTTCTGCCGCTTCAGCGGCGGTGGACGCGGGTGCCTCCGCGACGATCTCAGATGCATCAGCAGGGTTGAAGTCGGGCACCCGGCGGCCGCGCGACTCGCGCCACTCGCCGCCGACGAAGTTCTTGAGCACCATGAAAGAAGAGAGAGAAGTCATCAGTGGCCATTCGTAGTCAGCAGTCAATCGTCAGCAGTCAGCGCCCTGCTAGATGTTCGTGATCGCGCCGTAGGTTTCAGGACGGCGATCGCGGAAGAACTGCCAGGTATTGCGCACCTCTTGAATCATGTCGAGATCGAGGTCGGCGACGATCAGCTCGTCCTGGTCGCGACTGCCCTGCGCGATCAGGCGACCCCGCGGATCGCAGAAATAGCTCTGTCCGTAGAACTCGCCGATGTTCCAGGGAGCTTCGTGGCCGACGCGGTTGATCGCGCCGACGAAGTACCCGTTGGCCACGGCGTGTGCCGGCTGTTCGAGCTTCCACAGGTACTCGGAAAGCCCCGCGACCGTTGCGGACGGGTTCAACACGATCTCGGCGCCGTTCAGTCCCAGGATCCGCGCCCCTTCCGGAAAGTGGCGGTCGTAACAGATGTACACGCCGACGCGCCCCGCGGCGGTCTCGAACACCGGATAGCCAAGATTGCCGGGCCGGAAGTAGAACTTCTCCCAGAAGCCCGGACCGACGTGCGGGATGTGATGCTTGCGGTACTTGCCGAGGTACTTGCCGTCGGCGTCGATCACCGCGGCGGCGTTGTAATAGACGCCGGTGATCTCCTCTTCATAGATCGGCGAGACGATCACCATGCTGTGCTTTCGCGCCAGCTCCTGCATCAGCCGCGTCGTCGGCCCCTCGGGAATCCGCTCGACCATCTGGTACCAGCGCGCTTGCTGTTCGGCGCAAAAGTACGGACCGAAGAAGAGCTCCTGAAGGCACAGCAGCTGCACGCCGCGGCGTCCGGCCTCGTCGATGAGCGGCAGATGCTTGTCGATCATGCGGCGCTTGATGTCGTCGGTCGCCCCCTCGAGCGAGACGTCCGCCCGCACCTGAATCAAGCCGCCGCGGATCACCCGGCCCATCACCCATTCTCCTTACGGAGGGCCTTATCGGCCCGCCGCGATCACGCTGATCTGGTTCAGTCGTAGACCCGGGGCACGTTAGTCGTGGCCGGGCAGCGTGTCAAGTCCATGCAGGTCTGAGTTTTAGCCCTTGAGACGGGTGTCGGCAGCGGTCGCGCCCGATCAGGCCGCGCCGTGCCACCGGCGGATATAATCGGAACGGACATGGCCGCTTCCCTCTCGGTCTCGTTTACCGGCCTCGCGCTCGACAATCCGTTCCTGCTCTCGTCGGCCCCTCCCACAGAGTCGGACAGCAACATCATGCGCGCCTTCGAGGCGGGCTGGGGCGGTGTCGTGACAAAAACGATCGGTCTGCATCCGGTCGTCAACGTGAAGGGTCCGAAGACGAAGTTCCTGCGCGCCACCCCCGAGTCGTACCGCGTCTCGATGGAGAAACGCGCGGGAACGGCGCTGCACTCGTCGTGGAACTGGGAGCTGATTTCGGACAAGCCGCTCGACTGGTGGGTGCCGCGGCTCGGCCGGATCAAAAAAGCGTATCCGGACAAGACCCTCATCGCGTCGATCATGGCAGGCTCGGGCAGCGATCGCGAGCTCGAGAACTGGCAGGTTCTGGCGCGCGCCTGCCAGGACGAGGGCTGCGATGCGTTCGAGCTGAACCTGTCGTGCCCTCACATGGACCGCGACGACATGGGCTCGAATATCGGCAAGGATTCCGGCCTCATCTCGGTCGTCACCAAAGTCGTCAAAGAGGTCGCCCGGGTTCCGGTCTGGGCCAAGCTGACCCCGTCGACGACGGACATCGTTGCCGAGGCGCGGGGATCGTTTGTGGCCGGCGCCGATGCCATCTCGTCCACGAACACGTTCCCGTCGCTGCCGCTCATCGATCCGGAAACGCTCGAATTCGAGATGCAGGTCGAGGGCAAGGTCTCGTACGGCGGGCTGGGCGGGCCGGCGATTCTGCCGCAGTCGCTGGCGAAGATGGCGCAACTCACCCAGGCGTTTCCCGAGGGGGCGTTCTCAGGCATCGGCGGAATCGGGGAGTTCTCCCACGCGCTCGCGTTCTTCCTGCTCGGGTGCGGAACCGTGCAGGTTTGTACGGCGGCGATGCTGGACCATGCCATCGGGCCGAACGTGATCCGTCAGCTGAAGTCGGAGATGCTCGCGTTCATGGACCGGCAGGGTTACCAGTCGCTCGAGGACTTCCGGGGAATCCGGCGGGACCGCGTCGTGCCGCACTCCCAAATCAAGCGGCCGGACGCCAAGGAGTACTTCGGCGGGCGCGAAGCACCCGAGGGCTACGCCGCGGAGCGCCACGGTTCTTCGTCTTGACTCTCGGGGCTATTCATAGACAATAAACTTGCCCCGTACTCCGTACGGCCGGGGCCCTCACCACACAGTCGAATTTGGTGTTACTCGCTGCATGAGCCACGCCCGCGATTTTGCCCTTGATGGACCTCGCGGCGGGTCGTCTCCGCAGGAGCGCCTCGCCACCTGGTACTCACAGGGCCTGTCCGACGGCCTCGGCGATCGCCTGCTCATGTTCGACAACAGCAGCGCGCCGTCGCTCGAGTTGCTGCGGTTCCGGCCTGATCTGACGGCCAGACCTGGATTCGAGGTCGCGCTGCGCGAGCGCGTGCGCCGTTTGAGCTACTTCCGGCATGACGCGTTCGCCCGCGTGCGGGCGGTCGAGTACCTCGGCGACCGCGACGGGCTGGCGCTCATCTCGAACTTCACGCCCGGAAAGCGACTTTCCGAAGTCCTCAGCGAAGCCCGTGGACCCTGGCTCGCCGCATCGCTTGTCCGCCAATTGACGCCGGCACTCGCCGCGCTTCACGCCCAGGACCGTGGCATCGTCCACGCCGCACTGAGCGCCGATCGCATCGTGGTCACGCCCGAAGGACGTCTGGTCATCATCGAACACGTCCTCGGATCGGCATTGCAGCGCCTCGAGCTCTCGGCGGATCGCTTTGCGGAGCTCGGGATACTGGTCCCGCCGTCGCGCGGGACCAGTACCACGCGACTCGACAGCCGCACGGACTTCTTTCAGCTCGCCCTCGTGGCTCTGTCTCTTCTGCTGGGACGGCGCGTGGCTGCACACGAGTATCCCGACAGTCTGGGCGAGCTGCTCGATCAGGCGACGAGCGGTCCCGGAGGGCGAACGAATGTCGCACTGAGGCGCTGGCTCGAACGCGCGCTGCTCCTCAACGGTCCAGTCTTCGAATCGGGATCGGATGCCGAGGCCGCATCGCAAGGGCTTCTGTCCGAGGTTGACGCGCATCAGGAGGCGCGGCTTCGCGCACTCCTGGCTGCACCTGCTGACGTTCCATCGGCCGCGCCGATCGAGTCACTGCAGTTGCCTGCGCCGCCCCGCGAGCTGCCACCGAGGCTCGAACCGCAACGTATCCTCGATGCGTGGCCGGTCGCCGCACCCCGAGTCGAGGCGCTTCCGCTGATCGAAGTGGCGCCCCGAACTGAACCGCCGCCTCGGCCACCGATCGAGATCAGACAGCCAGCGGCAGAACCTGTCGACCTTCCGCGTCCGACTGCCGCGCAAAGCCCGCCGCTGACGAGCGCCTCGCCGCAACCAATCCGCGAGGCGTTGCGTTCGAAGCGTGAACCGATCGTCGCGGCTGAGACGAACACGTCTCCTCCCGCGCAACCGGTCGAGCCCTCAGCCGAAGCGGCCGACCTGCTGCTGCAATGGGTCGATCCGATACCCCACGTGCCCGTGGCTCCGCCGCCGCAGCTCGAGAGAATCATCGCGCAACCACCGAATCAGGCCAGGGTTGCCGCCCCCGCGCCGATCGACGTGACGCCAACCGACGTGACGCCGATCGACGTGACACCGGCCGACGTGCTGCCGATCGAATTACCGCCGGTCGTTACGACGCCCGTAGCTACGACGCCGGTCATTACGACCCCGGAGATTGCGACGCCGACCGTCGAGGTACCTGTGGTCGGGGAGCCGCAACGTCTTGCGACGCCGGTCATTGCGACACCGACCGTCGAACCACGTGTGGTCGAGGTCCCTGTGGTCGAGGAGCCGCAACCTCTTGCGCCACCGGCCAGCGCGGACGAGACCCCGCTGGCTCCAACGCTCGAAGCCCCGGCCGCGGAACCTGACGCACCGGTTCGACGGCGACCCGCACCACGTGAGCGCGGCCAACCTCGCCAGCCCGCAGCGAAGAAACGGTCGGTTGCCTCCCAATGGTTCACAGCGATCGTGACCGGCTGCGCGATCGGCGAAGCACTCGTCATCAGCCTGATCGTGTTCGGGCATCTCGGCACCACGCCACCTGCGACGGTCGACCAGGGGGCGAGCGGGGTGGTGGACGAACGAGCGCGGGGCAGCGCGGCCGCGGTCGAAAAACCCGCGCCAGCTGGAAAGGCTGCCGGACGAGCCGCCGGCCCGGCGGCCAAGGCGACCGACGCGGGAACCGTCGCGACGATCGGTCGTCAGCCGCGAGACCGTGTGCCTTCGCGATCCGCGGATCGCCCAGCCGCGAATTCACGGTCGACAGGCTTCACCATCTCGTCTCCGCTCGTGTTGCAGGTGTTCGAAGGCGATCGACTCCTGGGTTCGACTGCGGACGGGACGATTTCGGTCGCACCAGGACGACGGGAAGTCGATCTGGTGAATACGAGCGTCGGTTATCGCGCCCGTCAGACGGTGTACGTGCGACCCGGAACGATCGCCTCGATCGGCGTGTCGCTGCCGAGCGGCAGGGTCAGCGTGAACGCGTCACCCTGGGCTGAAGTCTTTATCGACGGGAAGTCGGTGGGGGAAACGCCCCTCGGCAACCTGTCGGTGCCGATCGGCGAGCACGAGTTCGTGTTCCGTCACCCACAGCTGGGTGAGCGCCGCCAGACTGCCACGGTCCGCGCCGACGGACTTACGCGCGTGACCGCTGATCTCCAGCGCTGATCGCGAGCGCGTCGTCGGGCACCGCTACCACTGCGGCGTCGTCCGCGCCCCTGATTCGTTCGGCTTCGCTCGTGGTCAATGCCACGAAATCCCGCTGACTGATTCTCAGTAGAGACGGGGCCGGACCGATCGTCGCCCGCGCCGCCCGCAGGCGCAGCTGGGCCTCGAAATCGGGATGAATCGGCGCGTTCACGTGGAGATCGACCTTGTCGAGCCGGAACATCTGACAATACTGATGCGCATCGCGGAGGCCGGAGCGCTCCGTGACGATCCAGCCCACCTGCGCACGGCCCACTACACCCTTCTCCGGAATGTAGAAACAAATCCAGTCGCCTGGACTCGCCGCACCGTCGAGCGTGCCGCTGACACCGAAGATCTGACGACGCCCGATCACCCGTTCGAGGAACTGCTCGGGGTCGATTGCCGGATCGCCGGTCACGGTCGCGAGCCAGAACCCGGGATCAGCCTCGCGGCTCTGCGCGGACGTGTGCGTGTCAGTGCACGGGGCGGGGGCCACGCGCTGGATGAGACCGATGACGAAGTCGAGGCCGTTCGAAGTATCGAGCAGATTGACGACGTCCTGGTGACCGATCGAACCGGCGTCCACCATCACCGCCAGCTCGATGAGCGATCGCAGCGAGGCGATTCGAACCGTCGGGTGTGAACCCGCGGCCAGCGTTTCATCGAGACGGCTGCGGTTGGGATAGAGCGGCAACGTCACGCAGAGGCCGATGGACCGCGCAGAGGTGCCGCCGGAGGCCGGCGCGATCAGCCGGCGCGACAGGTTCTCGAGGTCCGCGCCTCCGGTTTGCGCCGTTCGCACGTCGAGGTGAACGTCGAGCCGGCCGCGCGATCGCCACAGCCCTTCACATGATCCCGTGCCGGGTCCATACGATCCGAATTTCGTTTCGAGTCCCAGGAACCGTCCGAGGAGCACCACGAGATCCTGCAGCGCCCGGTGCTGCTGTTCGTCGAGCGCGTGCTGGCACTGATCGACGAACGCACGGTAGATCGGAATCGTGCTGACGTGTTCGAGGAGGAAGCGGCGGTACCGCTCGCGGGCCGTGTCAAAGCCGGGTTCATCATCGAGCCGGCCCACCAGCATCAGGAGCTCAGGAAGAGTGATGCTCATGCGTGAAAACTCGAGTGATCGAAACCGGGACCGCTCGCGGCGGCTCCCGGCTACTGCGCGCGCGCCAACACTGTCGGCCCGGTCGGGCTCGGCCGTCCACCCGATGGTTCGAGCGTGACGGACACGCCCGTCACCGGCCGCGTCACGTTCGGCGGAACATCCTGTGCGATCGTGGCCCGCCCCGCAGCGTCAGGCTCGAACACGCCGACGTTGACGGGTGCCCCGCTGGTCAGCAACCAGATCTGATAGGTCGATCCCGGCCGCGCCGCCGGAAGCCGCGCCACGCTGAGAACGAGGCCGCGGGTTCGGCTGAGGAGCACTTGCGCGTAGGCGCGGGCGCCGGGATCCGTCCCGGTCAGCGCGAACCGGACCAGATCCGGCGAGGCCATCACGCTGCTGACGATCTGCGCCTGTTCCGCGGCTTTGTGCGCCGCCGCGACCTGCCGTTCGGCATCGGTCTTCGTCTCGGCCATCTGACGCGCAGCGGCGTCGCTGGCGAGCGCCTGCCGCTCGGCGGCGGTCGCGCGCGTCGTTGCGTCCGTGAGTTGTGAGGCGACCTGCTCGAGACGGACCGCGAACGCTGCTGCGCCCACGACGACGACGGCCACGATGGCAATCGTCGCCCGCCAGGTCCGGTCCGCACGCGCGCTGGCGGCGGCGGCTTCCCGACGGTCTGCCCGCGAGGCGGCGTTCAGGCGTTCGACCGTCTCTGTGGAGGCGTCAATGGCGAGCGGTTCCTGTCGACCCGGTGAGAGCGACGGCACCGTCCCTCCGAGGCTCGCGGCTTCGTGACCGTTGTCGTTCGACGCGCGCAGCTCCTCGTGGATGCGCATGACGCTCTCGAGCGGGAACGGGGAGACCGTGCCGTTCAACGCTGGACGTCGAGCGCCCGGAACGCCGTGCATCTCCGCGACAGCGAGCTGCACTTCGCGCGAGAGCTGGGTCATGCGGCCCTGAAGGTCCGCCTCGAGGGCGGCCAACCGCGCTTCGGCCCGCTCGAACCCGCGAAGCGCAAGGTTCGCCGCCGCGACGCAGGTCTCGCCGAGCGTGGCCGCCTGCTCGCGCAGCTGCTTGACCGGTTCTTCGTGGGTCTGCCTGAGCGCCTGCCACTCGTGCTCGATGGTCTGCTCGAGCTCGATCATCCGCTGACGGGATTCGTGCTGGAGACGTCCCTCGAGCGCGTTCCAGTTGTTCAAACGGGTCTCGAGTTCGACGACCGCCTGTTGATGGCGCTCGTCGGTGACAGTCCATTGATCGAGAATCGCCGCGCAGCGTTCAGTGAGCTGCGCCAGGGCCTCGGCCGGAGGTGTGTGATCCTGCGCGTCACGTACTTGCGTGAGCGCGTGGCTCAGCCGGTCGATCTGGGTCTGAAGCTCGGAGAGACGGATGTCAACGTCTGTTGCCGGCTGCTGCACTCCCCAACCCTGTATGTTTGTGAGTCGACATGATACACAAAAATTCACCGATCGTCGCGTCCTGTCTCGAAGATCGACTCCCCGTTTGCCGTTGACAACAAGTCGGCGCGGTACGATCCTGCCGATCCAATTGGCTACGATCCACACGCGGGCCCTTTTTGTCGCGAGGATTATCCGAGGTCGGTCGACGGCGCACGTCACGACCGGATGCCTCGTCGTGGCCCTGGTGACGTGTCTGAGTCTCGCCTCGGCGCTGGCCGCGCAAGACACGCTGGCGCGCGCGAAAGCGCTCTATGCCGACGCGGTGTACGAGGAAGCGCTGGCGATACTGGATCGGCTGACCACCAGCGCCGATCCGGCGGAAGTTGCCGAAGTCGGCGGTTACCGCGTGTTCTGCCTCCTCGCGCTCGGCAGAAACGACGAGGCGCGGCGGGCCATCGAAGCCCTCGTGAAGACCAGTCCCCTCTACCGGCCTTCAGACACCACGGCTTCGCCGAAAACGCGCGCCGTGTTCGACGACGTGCGGCGCCGTCTGCTTCCGGCAGTCGCGCAGGAGCAGTACGCGAAGGCCAAGGCGACATTCGATGCCAAACAGTACGAACAGGCCGGACGCCAGTTCGACGACGTGATCCGGCTGCTCGACGATCCGGCGCTCTCCGACTGGGCCGGAACCTCCGATCTCCACACGCTCGCGACCGGCTTCCGCGATTTGAGCCATCAGAACGCCGATGCCGCCGTGCGCGCCGCGGCACCGCCCCCCGTGCCGCCGTTACCGCCGGCGAAACGGACGCCTCGCATTTACACCAGCGACGACCCGACGGTCACGAAGCCGGTCCCGGTGAGCAAGGCCATGCCTGTCTGGCGCCCGCCAAACGCGGTGGTGGCCCGGCAGGAGTTTCGCGGCCTGCTCGAGTTGACGATTGACGAGACCGGCGCCGTGACGTCGGCTGTCCTGAGGAAGAGCGTTCATCCCGCGTACGATCCGGTGCTGCTTCGGGCAGCGCGGACCTGGAAGTTCAAGCCGGCCATGAAGGAGGGGGCGCCCGTCAGGTTTCTCGACTTCCTGGAAGTACGGCTTCGCCCTCCCGACCAGGAGCAATCGTGATCCGCTCGGCATTCTCCGCGACCCAGTGAGACCTCAGCACTCCTCAGCCGAGCTCATGCACAAACCTGCTCACTGATTGATCGCCAGGCGGAAATTCGGTCGCTTGCATCATCCGCGGCGTTTAACATGCCGGGCGGCATTGGTCGCCTCCCCTCGCTGCAGCAATTTCGCAGGAGCCCGTCATGACGATCCGATCCTTGGCCCTGAGTCTCGCGCTGGTGACGACCTCGAGTCCGCTGACACTTGCGCAGCAACCTGCCAACGTTCAACGCGTGCTTCTCGAGAGCACGCTGTGGGGACGAGACTATCCGGCACTCCTCGCGCAGCTCAAGACGCTACGCGACGCCGGCGAGACCACGGCCTACGTGTTCGTCGATCGGGCCGCCGGAGCTTCTGCGTTTTCGACTCAACAGGCTGCGCAGATCCGGGTCGAACGTCTTCGCACGTCAGGTGCACAGGCCGCACAGCTGCAGCCTCAATTTCAAAACCTGCAGCGCCAGGCGGCGCCTCTGCGCGTCGCCACTGCCCGCCTCATCGACGGTGATGGTTTTCACGTCGTGCTCGACCGGGCCGGCGGTGTCGAACTGCTGCCCCCCGCGCTGACAGTTCAGACCGTGCGCAGCCGGCTCGGCGCACCCGAGCGCGTCACAACGCAGACCATTCAGACCATCGGCGATCGACGACCTGTCATCCTGACGCTGCATCAGTACGCGAATGGCGCGATTGCCTACGCCGAATCGAACCAGACGGAGCCCGGGGTCGTCGAGCGCGTCGTCCTGAATCTCTCCACGGTCGTTCCCGTGGTGTCGCGCTAGGAGGCTGCGATGAGGACCGCACTCGTCCGCACAGTCGTCGCCGGCCTCCTCCTCGCGATCCTGCCGCCGGTCGCCTGGGCGCAAGTCCGTCAGGTCAACATCGCTACCGATGCGACCGACACGCTCAATTCGGGGGACACCGAGCCGTCAATCGCGGTGAACCCGCTCAATCCTCTGGAGATTGTGGTGGTGGCGTTCTCAGGAAACTGGACCTCCACGACGAGTGCGCCGGTGTGGAAGTCGTCTGATGGAGGGCTGACGTGGCGGCGGGTGCCGCAGATTCCGCAGCCGGGGCCGGGTCTGGCCGGACCGAACGATCAGAAGGTGGCGTTCGACTCGAATGGCCGGTTGCACATCGCGGAGCTGGGTATCGGCGGAGCGAACCAGGACTTCATCTTCCGGCAGACGGGCGCGGCAGACGCCCAGTTGACCGTGGGTGCTTCGTTCGGCGACGACCAGCCGCACCTCGACATCGATCGATCGACGACGGGCACCTGTGCCGGACGGCTCTACTCGCCCTGGTTGAACTTCGGCGTCGCCAACGAACGATCGACGGTGATGAACTCGGCCAACCAGGGGCAGGCCGTTACCAACGTCGGAGCCGGAGACAACTCGGCGTTTCCCAATCGCACGAGCCGGGTCGCCATCGCGCCGAACGGACGCGTTTATCTGCTCTACAAAACGCGCCAGGGAGGCATCACCGCGGAGCCCAACGCGTTCGAGAACTCGCAGTTCCGCGTCGTACGATCCGACGATTGCGGCGCAACGTGGAATGTTGTCGGCGCCAACAACGGATCGGTCCACGGCGCCGGTACCGTGCAGACGCTGTTCACGAATCAGTTCGGCAATCCTGCAGGCGGGCGTCCGGTCGGCCGCGCCCGATCGAGCGACGGCTGGATCGCCGCTGACCCAAGTGATGGAGACATCTACGCCGCCTACGTTCGCCGTGACGCAGGCTTTGCGCAGATCTTCGTTGCCCGCTCGACCGATCAAGGGGTGACGTGGAACTCCACGCGCGTCACCGACGGCACGCATCACTCGGGCTACCCCGAGATCGCCGTCGCGGCCAACGGCGCGGTCGGCGTGCTCTACATCGACTTCGACGACAACGGCACGGTCACGACCTTCCGTCATCGCTTCGCGCGATCGTTCGACGATGGTGCGACCTGGAACGATCAGATCCTGCAGAGCATGGATCCCACCGGTCTGGCCGGCGCGGCCAGCGGGTTCCTGTGGGGTGACTACGAAGGGCTGACGGCACTCGGCAACACGTTCTACGGCGTTTACACAGGGCAGGCGACGGGCCGCACCACGCCCCAGTTCGATCCGATCTTTTTCCGCGACAGCGCGTTCGCCACGCCACCGAAGATTCAGGTGTCCAGTCCGCTCGTCTTCCCCGACGTCTGTGGGACCGCGGCGGTCTTCGCCACGATGCAGGTGTGCAACACGGGAGGCGGCGCGCTGACGGTTCTCCCCATCGCGTCGTCGTCACCCAGCTTCAGCGTCGTGCCTCCATCCGGCGGATTCCCGGTCAGCATCGCGCCCGGGGCGTGTTTTCCGTTCCAGGTGAAATTCACGCCGCCCGGACCCGGCGCCGCAACCGCGACGCTCACGATCCCGAGTGACGATCCGTCGAACCTGTCGGTGAACGTCACCGCGCAGGCCAACGTCGGACAGGCCACGATCGTGACCGTCATGCCCGACAACGGCAACTTCGGCGAGGTCTGCGCCGATCCGAACAGGTTCAAGGATCTGCCGCTCACGATCAACAACAGTGGCTCTTGCACACTCACGATCACAGGGATCGCTTCGTCATCTCCGGAATTCGAGGTCCCATCGGTACTCAGTTTCCCGATGAGCATCGCCCCGGGAGACAGCGTCGCGGTGCCGATCCGGTTCCACCCGACGTCGCCAGGCGCGAAGTCCGCGACGATCACGCTGTCCACCAACGATCCGGCGGCGCCGACAAAGGTCGTGCAGGTGAGCGGCACGGCGCCACCGACCTACGTCTGCCATCCGCCAGTGTTCTCGTCAATCGACACAGCGATCGGACCGACGTTCGGGACGGGCCGCACCGGGAACTACACCTACAACGCCAGCGGCCGGTTCCTGGCGCCATTCGGTCCAGGGAAGGCCTTCGGCGTGCAGGTTCAGGGCGAGTACATGTTCTACTCAGGCCGCCAGGAAGGTCAGTTCGATGCCGGCCTGCTGTACCGCCATGGAATGTTCCAGTTCGGCGCCGGCGGGACGTTCAAGGCCGCGAACCTGCGCTCGGAAGCCTCGACCGGCTCACTGAGTCACGCGACCGTGACCTTCGACGTGCTGCTCCCCAACGTGCGGTTCGGCGCCTTCGGCTCGAAGGGTCTCCACGAGACTGACGTCGTGACGCTGAACCAGTCGATCAGCGGCGGCACCATCATCGCCACCGAAGGACTGCTGCACACGATCGATCAGCTCGGCGGAACGGTGCAGGCGGAAATCATCCCGAACGCCTGGATCGACGCGAACCTCGTGTATCTCCATCGCTACTCGCCAGGCCTTGGCGATACGGCCGGCTTCGGCGTGAAGTACTCGCAGTTGCTCCTGCCCTGGCTCGCGGGCACGGTCAGGCTCGACGTGAACGAAAGCTACCTCGGCGCGCACACCGTTGGGACGCTGACCTTTGGGGTGACGATAGGCCGCTGGTCGCGTCCGCAGGACTACTCGAACCCGGTCAATCCGCTGGGAACCGAGCTGCCGCGGTTGCATTACGAGTTGTTCCAGCGTGTGAGGTAGGCGGAGGGGACGGCGGGGACGGAGCGCGCGGAGAAAATCTCCGCGATCCCCGCTCCCTCCGAACCACTCCCTCTAGCCTTTCACCAACTCCACATACCGGCGCTGCATCTCCTCTGGTGTCAGATCCTCGACTCGCGTCTGGAAGCTCCACTTGTGGCCGAACGGATCTTTGAGCGTCGCCACGCGCTCGCCGTAGAACTCGGTCTTGATCGGCCTGAGGAGCGTTGCGCCGGCCTTCACTGCGCGCTCCGCGATCGCATCCACGTCCTCCACGTAGATGAGGATGGACACGGTGGTGTGGCCGACGGTCTGCGGTCCGACGGCGTCGTAGTCCGGATACTCGTCCGACAGCATCACAACGACGCCGTCGATGGAGATCTCGGCGTGGCCGATCTTGCCGCCGGGTTCGTGGAGCCGCATGACTTCGGTCGCGCCGAATGCGCGCTTGTAGAAGTCGATCGCCTGCGCGGCATCGCGCACGCTCAGATACGAGAACGTGCGCTGGCCGTCCGGAATGGGTTTGACGTTTGGCTTGGTCATGTTCGTTCCTCTCTGATAGCAGCCGGTCGCCTCAACCGGCACGCGCGCTGACAGAGCGCCCGCGGCCCGCGCGAGCGGCGATCTGATAGCGGGCTGCCGCCTCACACCAGCTGCCCTCACGCCCAAGCTTACGCAGTCAGGCTGGTGCCTTCTTGGACGGAATTAACCTCGGGCTGAGCGCCGAAGCTCAGGAGCATCGCTCGCACGTTGGTCGGCTTCAGACCGGTGAACTGCCGGACGTCGCGCACGAGATGGGCCTGATCGTAGTAGCCAACCTCGAGTGCGAGATCGGCCCACGATCCGGCGCGCCCGGATCGCAGATGCTGCACGAGCCGATCGAAGCGGATGATGCGAGCGAGCAACTTCGGCGGGACGCCGACTTGATCCCGAAACAGCTGGATGACGTGCTTCTGGCTGTAGCCCAGCTCGCGCGCGAGCGTACGCATCGGCACGGCGCCGGCGGAGCGTTCGATGCGCTCGACCGCCCACTCGATCGCGTCAGTCGCGCGGTAACTGTCCACTGCTCTCGCACCGACGATGCGATCGAGCAGATCGAACCGCACGTCCCAGTCGGGCGCGTCGCGAAGCCGGTCGCATAAGTCGTGCTGATTTCGAGGCCATACGTCGGCGAGCGGCAGTACGCGTCGCGCGATGTCCGACATCGGCAGGCCGAAGAGTCGATGCGCGCCGATCGGTGTCAGGTCGAGCTGGAGGCCGCGCTGGTAGCCATCATGAGCGACGACTGTCGGGCCGTCGTCGATCCCTGCAACGAAGCCGCCCGGATATCGCGCGGCGGCCGGTGAGTCCGGCCGCATGAAAATGCTGACCGGTGGGCCGAACTCGAAGATGACGACCACCTGCGGGCCGGGGAATTCCACTCGCGGCACCGGGATCGATGTTCGTTCCGTGTACCCGACGTACCGGCGCACGTAGCGTCGAAGAGCCGGGTGGGGTTCGCGGCTCACCATTTCCCACGAGCCGGCCGGTGACACCTGGTCCATCCGTTCCGCACGGGTCATTCGCGCCAGTCTACGGGGCTTCGATTCCGCGGTCGAGTGCCGCGACTATAATTCGCACCGGCCGGTGACGCGGGCCCTGTGGTCCGATGGGAAATGGGAAATGGCAAAGCTTCCAAGGCTGATCTGTCTGTTGGTCGTCGCAGTCAGTGCCTGCTCGTCCGCTGGCGGGCGCGACTACGCGCTCGTGCCGGTCCCCTATTCCGAGGTGGACATCAGCGATGGGTTCTGGTCGCCCAAGATCGAGGTCAATCGATCGGTTTCGATTCAGCACATCTTCCGCAAATACGAAGAGCAGGGACGATTCGACAGCCCGCGCGTCATCGAGGCTGCGGCGTACATGCTCGCGAAGCGGCGCGACCCCGAGCTCGAACGGTACGTCGATGATCTGATCGACAAGGCTGTCGCGGGCGTGGACGGCCGGGTGGCCGATCCCGACCGGGTCATTCGCGTCTCGGGCAACCTGCTCGAGGCTGGCGTCGCCTACTACGAAGCCACCGGCAAGAGGAAGCTGCTCGATGCGGCGATCAAGGCGGCCAACGCGATGGACGCTGCGTACGGTCCCGGCAAGAAGACCTACATCTCCGGTCACGAGGGCTTGAAGATCGGCTTGATGAGCCTTTACCGCGAGACTCAGGACGAGCGGTACTGGAAACTGGCGAAGTTCCTGCTCGACGAACGTGGCAAGGACGATTACCCACGTCAGGGTGAGTACGCTGCGGATCGAACCTACGCGCAGGATCAGGCGCCCGTCGTCGCGCAGAACGAGGCGGTCGGCCACGCCGTGCGCGCGACCTATCTCTATGTTCCCCTGACCGACGTCGCCGCATTGACCGGTGCGCCCCAGTACGCACAGGCGGTCGACAGAATCTGGGAGGACGCCGCGTATCGCAAAACGTATGTGACTGGTTCGATTGGATCGATCCGCTTTCACGAGCAGTTCGGTGCCCCGTACGAGCTCCCCAACCTGAGCGCATGGAACGAGACCTGCGCCTCCTACGGCTACATCCTGTGGAATCAGCGGATGTTTCTGCTGCACCAGGACGCGCGGTATCTCGACCTGCTCGAGCGCATTCTTTACAACGGTTTCCTCGACGGCGTCTCCCAGCGCGGCGATCGGTTCTTCTATCAGAACCCGCTCACCTCGTACGGCAACTACGAGCGCTTCGACTGGATCAACACGCCGTGCTGCCCGCCGAACGTCGTGCGGCTGATCGCGTCGCTCGGTAGTTACATCTACTCGAGATCGACGACCGGTGACGCGCTCTTCGTCAATCTCTTCGTGGGCAGCAGCGCCCGGATCCCGCTCGGTGGCAACGTCGTCACGATCCGGCAGGAGACACGTTATCCGTGGGACGGCCGGGTGCGCATGTCGGTCGACCCCGAGACGAGCGCGCGCTTCGCGTTGCAGGTCCGCATTCCAGGCTGGACGGGAGACGAAGTGACGCCGGGATCGCTGTACCGGTTTGTCGACCCCGCTGACGCCGGCGGGATCACGCTCACCGTCAACGGCACGCCCGTGCCGCTGAAGACGGAACGCGGCTTCGCGCGAATCGAGCGCCGCTGGGGAAAAGGCGATGTGGTCGAGCTGAATCTCGCGATGCCGGTACGTCGCGTGGTCGCCGACGGGCGCGTGAAAGACGACGACGGCCGCGTGGCGCTCGAGCGGGGACCGCTCGTCTACTGCGCCGAATGGGTCGACAACGGTGGACACGCCCTCAACCTGGTGGTACCGGACGACGCGCGGTTCACGACGGAGTTCCGGACGAACCTCTTCAACGGCGTCGAAGTCATCAAAGGCCAAGTTCAGGCGATGACGCCAGCGAGCGCCGGGGGCGCGCCTCAGCCTCAACCCCACACGCTCGTCGCGATCCCCTACTACGCGTGGGCGAATCGCGGCATGGGCGAAATGCAGGTGTGGCTGCCCCGCCATGCCGGGAAGGCACGCGTAGCGCCGGTCAAGCTTCCGGATGCAATCGCACGGGTGCGGTCATCAGGCGGCATCGAGAAGAAGTGGACCGGCTACAACGATCAGAACGATGACATCGCCGCCGTGTACGACGGCATCGATCCGCTGAGCTCCGCCGACGAAAGCAACTTGTACTTCCGAATGAGACCGTCCGTCGGACAACCCGCGTGGATCGAGTACGAATTCAAGAAACCGACACGGATCACGACGGCCGAGGCCTACTGGGTGGACGATCGACGCTTCTGCAGGCTGCCGTCATCGTGGCGAGTCGTGTACAAGAATGGAAACCAGTGGACGCCGGTCGCGGCTCACGGAAACTACGGTGTCGACAAGAACGAGTTCAACCGGGTCGAGTTCGATCCGGTGACCACGACTGCCGTGCGCATCGAGGTCGAACCGCAGACGAAGCACTACAAGTCGGGAGACATCGGTCCGCCTGACGCGATGTTCCTCGATCACGAGATCGACTGGCGCGAGTTCGGATTGGTCGAGTGGCGCGTCAGGTAGTTAGAGTCTGGAGGACAACATGCCGAAATCGCGTTACGTCGCCGCCGGAGCGACGCTCGCCGTCATCCTTGTCACGGCTCTCTGGAGCGGGCTGCCCCGTGCCGCGATGACGGCACAGGCCCCAGCCGCGCAATCAGGATCGCGGGCCGAGCGCACGACGTGGTACTTCTACCGCGTGAAGTGGGGGTTCCAGGACGAGTTCGTCGCGCTGTTCAAGAAGAATCACTATCCGGTGCTGAAGGAAGAGATGAAAAGCGGCCGCATCACGGCCGTGCGGACGTTCGTGCCGACCTATCACGGTGACGGACGCGCTGACTGGACGTTCGCGGTGGCGATCACCTACCGGGACACGGCGGCAATGGTCGCCCCGTCCGGCGAGGACGAGATCGTGCGCAAGCTCTACCCGGATCATGCGACGTTCCTCAAGGAAGAACAGCGCCGATTCGAGATCCTCGACGCGCACTGGGATGTGCCGCTCAACGAGCTCGACCTTGACCCGCGCGCGCCCGCCGGCCGTTAAGATCCACGCTGGCGGCATACGATACACTGCAGCCCCGGAGGGTCTGAGATGCGTTGGAAGGGACTGTCGGTCACCGTCGCGGCCTGCCTGTTGGCATGGGCATCGCCGGTCGGTGCCCAGCGTGGAGAGCGTGGCGGACAGCAGCCAGCCGCTGCCGAGGATCCGGTCAAAGGGCTCGTCGGCCGGCTCGAGCTGGAAAAATACAAGGCCACGATTAAAGGGCTCACGCAATTCGGCGACCGGCGGCAGGGAACGGATCGCAATCGTGCTGCGGTCGATTGGATCGAAGCGCAGCTGAAGAGCTACGGCTGCGGGAACGTCGAGCGGATCAAATACGAGTATCAGCCGCGCGGGCGCAGTACGAACCCCGACGAGAGCGCGGCGGATGCCAGCCAACGCGGCGCCGGTGGCCGGGCAGGCGGGGGTGACGCGGCGGGCCGTGGCGGTCAGCGCGGCGGCGGCGCAGGCCAGGGCATGCAGACCGGCGTCGCGGGCAAGCGGCCCGGCCAGGGAGGCAGCACGATCTTCGGATACACGGGTCCGCGCGGCGTGAACAACGATGCCAACGCTCAACCCGATGCGAAACTGCGCGAGCTGAACTCGCAACCCACAACCCCCGGCCCCCGCGAAGAGGTGTATTGCACGAAGATCGGTTCAAAGACGCCCGGCGAAATGTACATCGTCGGCGGCCACATGGACGGGATCGGGTGGGGCGAAGCAGCGAACGACGATGGATCGGGGACCGCGATTGTCATGGAGCTCGCGCGCGTGTTCAGCAGCCCGGATGTGGAAACGGATCGATCCATTCGCTTCGCCCTCTGGAACAACGAGGAGACGGGGACCAGCGGCGCGCAGGCGTACGTAGAACAGCGCAAGGATCTGCAGGGCAAGGAAGAACCCGCCGGATCGGGCATGTACCCCGAGCCGAAATGGCTCGGCATGATCCAGCACGACATGATGATGTTCGACCACGGCATGCCCGACGCGAACGGCAAGGTCGGCGCAGCGCAGCGGCCGGAAGCGGACGTCAACATCGAGTTCCAAGTCAACTCGGCGATGGCGGAAGGGGCGCAGAAGCTGGCGTGGGCGTTCCGCGCGGCGAACGAGAAATACGCGACCGACTACCCGGCTGCCGTCGGTCCGCACATGACGAACACGGACTCGCGTCCCTTCCAGGATGTCGTGCCGGCGATCAGCCTGCGCGAGAACGAGCGCGGATCGCAGATCGGCGGCGGCTGGGATCCGCACTGGCACCAGGTCACCGACGTCTACGCCACGTTCTCCGATAAGGACTTCCGCCTGGGTCTCAATGCGGCGCAGACGACGCTCGGCGCGATCGCCCAACTGACCGGAGCCACCATCAAGAAGTGAGCGCCTGCGGCTCACGCCGAGCGGGTACGCGCGAGGCGTGAGCGAGCGGGGGTGGGGCCCCGCGAGCGCTAAGAAACGCATGCTCGACTACCTGCTCGTCCCGGGGGCCGTCGGCACCACCACCGCACAGGTGTGGATCGGCAGCACTATCGAAGGTCCTGCCGATCCAGGTCAGGTGCGGCTCGAACATCAGCCGAGCGGGACGAGCTGGAACCTCGGACCCTGGCAACGCTGGAGCGCGTCCAGTGGCGCGCCGTTCGTCCGCTACCAGACGTTCTCGCTCACGGGGCTGACGGCCTCGACTCGCTACCCGCTGACCCTGCGCAGCGGCGGCACTCTGCTCGCGCGCGCCGATCTCACGACGCTGCCCGACGTCCTTCCGCCGATCAGCGAACCGCCGTTCATCCTGATGCTTGGATCCTGCTTTTGCCGCATGCAGGACGCCAGCGGCCGCGCGGGGCGCGCCTTCGCGCTCCTCCCGGCTGGTGCCCTGCCGACCGTCAAGTTCCTCGTCGGCGATCAGGTGTACCTCGACAGCCCCTGGTACTCGTTCTCGTTGCCGCGGACGACGGCGGATCTGGCTGACCGATTCTTCAGCAACTACGCGGAGACGTGGGGACAGGCGGGCGACGCGCAGGGATTCAATCTGCTTCTCAGCTCGGGCGCCAACTACTTCTGCTCGGACGATCATGAGTTCTGGAACAACGCGCCGTTCCCGGCGACCTACGCCGTCAACACCTGGACGGCAGGCGGTCGCGAGGACTGGTGGGGCCTTGCCAAGGCGTTGTACGAGACGTTTCAGACGACGGGAACGCGCCGCACGCTGAACGTCGGGCAGTTGAGCGTGCTGATGCTCGACACCCGGCTGAATCGCAAGTCCGATCGAACCGCGCTCATGTCAGCGGCAGACTTCGCGACGTTCGAGATGTGGGTCACCAGCTTGACCTCTCCGGGGATCCTGATCGTTGGACAGCCGATCTTCGCCCCCCGTTCGGGGTTCACAGGCAACTTCGCGGACTGGAACTTTCCCGACTTCACGCAGTACGCGGACATCTGCCGTGTCCTGCTCTCGAGCCGTCAGACGATCATCGTCCTGACCGGCGACGTGCACTACGGCCGCATCGCCTCGGCCCCGCTGCCATCCGGAGCGGAGCTCGTCGAGATCATCAGCTCGCCACTGGCGCTGGTCGACCAGGCTGCGGGCGGCAAATGGAAGGCGGCACCCGATCGCTTTCCCTCCGTGCCCGTACCCGGGCTCGCGAGCATTCCGGTCAGCACGGACAGCTCGTGGCAGCGATTCGCGAACCACTTCATCACCCTTGAGCTCAACGACTCGGCCGGGGGCCTGCGCGTGGTCGTTCGGACGTGGGAAACCGAGCCGCCGACCGCCGCGATCAGCGCCGCGACGGTGGCCGAACGCGTTTTCAGAAGGAATGCGTAGATGATCACGACACGCCAGTCCGGAGCCCGCCATCGCAATCAATCGGTCGCGGCCGCGCGCGGCGGACCGTCGAACGCCGCGTGGATCGCGTCCCGCGCCGAAGCGGGGTCGGTGCTTCTGCTCGGCGGGAGCAACGTGATCGACTTCCGCATTCGCGTGGCGCAGTCGCATCTGCGCGGCGATCTGCTGCCGAGTTTCTGGTCAGCGGCTGGCATCATCGTTTCTCGCACTGTGTTTCTCAGCGTGCCGATCGACGAACGCCTCGTCCCTGAGATCGTTCCGTCGGCCAACGCCATCCACGAGTGTCGAGTCGCCGACTACGACAGCCCGCTCCGATACCCGAACGTCGCGGTCCTGAGCTTTGCGAGTCAATCTGCCGTCATCGTCGAGTATGCGCGGCGTCTCCAGATGCAGAGGAGCGCGATCGATCTACCCCAGCTGCTCGTGCCCTGGCTGGCTTTCGTGTGGGGTGCGGGTGAGGCGGGAAATCCGTTGTTGCAGAATGTTGGTGTCCCGAGCGCCAGCCTCGTGGAAACGGTCTTTGCCATGGGCGGAATCGAG